>NZ_CP014164.1:1200000-1533292 GCF_001543285.1 Aerococcus viridans | reverse complement strand
TTCTTTGGAAATCTGCTTTTGAATTAATTTCAAGACAACCACTATTTGGATATGGTGCTGGTGCAGAATTAAAAGACTTTACAAATACAACTTTAACTACTCATAATTTATTTCTACAGATATTGTTGCAAGTAGGTTTCATAGGATTGATATCTTTTATATCATTTTTATTATTTATTTGGCAATCTTTTTGGAAGAATAAAAATAACAAAAAAGTTATAATTTCCGCAGGTTATTTAATGGGGATTATTGTTTACCAAGGATTTGAAGTTACATTAGTTCTTTCGTCCGTATGGTTTTCATTTATACTCTGGATTATTATTGGTATAATGACTAGTTTCACAAAATATGAAGACCAAACATAATAAATAGGCAGTTTTTTATATGAAAGAATGCGAGGAAGTAATGGAGATAAAAAAAGTTTCGATTATAGTGCCCGTCTACAACTCTGAAAAACATATACAGCAATGTATCGATAGTATTATCAATCAGACATATAAAAATCTGGAGATAATTGTAGTGAACGATGGATCTACAGATAAAACTCTGGATATTTTAAAAAATTTGAATAAAAAAGATAAAAGAGTAAAAATTTATTCTAAACAAAATTCTGGAGTTGCGGAGACTAGAAATTTAGGACTAGATCATGCGACTGGGGAAATCATTGGTTTTGTAGACAGTGATGATACTATAGAAGTTAATATGTACGAACAATTAGTAGCATGTTTAGAAAATTATAAAGCTGATATTGTAGAATGTGGTTATAAGAGAATTAACAATGATTCTATTTTAAAATTTGAATTGCAAAACGAAATTATTACAAATAAGAATCTTATTCTAGAAAATTATTTAAAAGGGAAGAACACTACAAACCATAATTGGAACAAAATTTATTCAAGTAATTTGATAAAAAATGTAAGATATGTAGACTATTCCTACAGTGAAGATTATTTATTTAATGTTCAGGCACACTCATTAGCAAATAAGAAAATAATTGTAAGTGAAACCTATTATAATTACATGGATAATATAGATAGTGCTGTAAATGCCCCTTTTACTTTAAAGAAGATTGATCAAATTTCTGCGGGAATATCAGCAATAGAATACCTAAATTTAAATCATTATACAGAAAGTATTTTATCTTTGGCTAGAGTCTATGTTATAGAAAAGATAATTGTGGTATTTAATGAAGCAATTAAATCTGAACATTATAAAAATATAAAAAGCAAAATAATAAAAATATTCCGAAAGAACTTTAAAAAGCTTGTTTTTTCAGGAAACATTATTCGACTTTATACAATCAAACAAATTATATCGAGAACTATTTTTTTTGTTAATCCATCTCTATACTTGTATACAGTCAAACATAGGAATTAATTTTTACTTTATAAAGGGAGCAGTAGGTTATGAAAAAAATAGCTATATTAACAATTAATGATTATAATAATTACGGAAATAGGTTACAAAATTATGCCTTACAAGAAGTACTAAAAAAACAAAATTTCGAAGTAGAAACAATTAAAAATTATACAAATTTTAATTATTTATACCAACAAAAAAGTGGAATAATTGAAAGAATAACAAATTTCTTGAAAAATTCACCGATGGAGAATTTTCGACGATTATATGTGAAGTTAAATAAAATCGAAAAAAATAAATCTGAACAATTATCACCGAGTGACAAAGAGGCCATAATACTAAAAAGGCGAAAATATTTTTTAGAGTTCACTCATAATTATATTAAAGAAAGTTTCTTTACAATTTCAGAACAGGAACTGGAATTAAATAAACTAAAAAATTATGATTTTTATATTACGGGTAGTGATCAGGTTTGGAATACAAATTATCGTGATGGATCTTTTATCGATTTTTTAACATTTGCTCCAAAAGAAAAAAGAATATCATATGCAGCTAGTTTTGGTATCAGCGAAGTTCCTAAAGCTTATCATGCTAATTTTTCAAAATGGTTGAAGGAAATGGCTTTTATTTCTGTTAGAGAAAAAGATGGAGCAAGAATAGTTAAGGAATTATCAGGGCGTGATGCAACGGTTTCTGTTGATCCTACCATGCTCTTGCACCGCGATGAGTGGCTATCAATCAGTAAGAAAGCTGCAAACCGCCCAGAATGCTCATATATCTTAACATATTTTTTAGGAGGCCCAAATAATGAAGTTAAAGAATTAATTGATAAACTGAGCATACAAAATAATTTGAAAATTATCAATTTGGGAGTTATTAGTGAAGTGGATACATATACAACCGGACCTAGTGAATTTTTAGATTATATTAATAATGCAAGCTTGTTTTTAACTGATTCTTTTCATGGTGTAGTATTCTCTATCATATTTAAAACTCCATTTGTAGTATATGAAAGAAAAGGTAAAAATTCCATGTTTTCTAGAATTAATACTATTTTAGAAAATTTTAATTTGCAAAGTAGGTCTGAAAAACATTTTGATGGTAATTGGTTTGAAACTGATTTTTCTGATACTGATAACTTATTAGAAATAGAATATAAAAATTCTTTGAACTACTTAAATAAAGCATTAAAGATAGAGGAGTAGATGAAGAGTTTGAAAGTTAATCAATTAAAGAGCGGAGTATTGTTGTCATATTTCTCAAAAATTATACAAATAGTAGTTGGTATTTTGTATACACCAATTATGATTCGTTTATTGGGGCAAAGTGAATATGGTCTATATAATATTGCAGCCTCAATTATTGCTTATCTGGGTGTATTGAACTTAGGTTTTGGAAGCGCATATATGAGATTTTACTCCAGATATAGGGAAAAAGGTAATAGACAAGAAATAGCGAATTTGAATGGAATGTTTCTTGAGATATTTATAGGGTTAGGTGTTTTGGCCGTAATAGCTGGAATTATCCTAGCATTTAATATAGATTTAATTTTCGGTCCTAGTTTAACACCTAGTGAAATTGAAATTGCTAGAATTCTAGTTTTGATACTTGATATTAATTTAGCATTTTCATTTGTTACAGTAATTTTTACTACATACATCCAAGCTAATGAACGATTTGTTGTACAATATTTGTTGGTAATTGCTAATCAAATCACTACACCCTTAGTAAATTTGCCCTTATTATTGATGGGATTTGGCTCGATAGGCTTGGTAGTCGGAACGGCCGTAGTAAATATTGTAATTAATATTATTACGATGATATACGCATTTAAGAGGTTAGATATGGTTATATCATTCAAAAACTTTGATAAGGAATTATTTAAAGAAATGTCAAATTTCTCTTTTTTCATTTTTATAAATATGGTTGTAGACCAAATTAATAATAATGTTGATAAAACCATATTGGGCCGGTATCAAGGTACGGCTGCTGTTGCGATTTATAGTGTGGGAGCTAATTTGAATACATACTATACACAACTTTCTACCTCTATATCTTCGGTTTTTACACCAAGAGTACATCGAATGGAATTCAATAATGCAAGTGATTCTGAAATCACCAATCTCTTTGTAAAAGTCGGACGAATTCAATTTATACTACTGTCTTTTGTTTGCCTAGGGTTTATTTTTTTTGGAAAATCGTTTATTAGTATTTGGGCAGGTTCAAATTACACTGAATCTTATTATGTAGCTGTGATTTTGATGGTTACTATTACTATACCTTTAATTCAAAATTTAGGCATTGAAATTCAAAGAGCGAAAAATAAACATCACTTTAGATCATGGCTATACCTGGGTATGGCAGTTGGGAACGTGTTTATTTCTATACCACTTTCTCAGAAATACGGAGCTATTGGAGTCACTATTGGAACTGGACTATCCTATATAATTGGAAATGGACTTTTGATGAATTTGTATAATCACTCTGTAATAGGGATTGATATTAAAAGCTTCTGGAAGGAAATTTTGAGTTTTATTCCAGCACTAATTATGCCAGTGATTGTCGGTATTCTAATAAGCGTCTTCGTTCACATCGATTCTATAATCAGCTTAATAGTATTTGGCTTAATTTACTCTTTTGCATTTGCTATTTCTATGTGGACATTAGGCTTTAATGATTTTGAGAGAAACTTGATTTTAAGGAAACCTAGTTAGTTATTAAAAAGGAGTACTGAATGGATACCGAAAATTTTCTAATAAATAAAAAATATAGTGAAGCAAGTGGCTCTATGGCTGTTGTGGATGAAAATATAGTTATGGAATTTAATAGTTATGGTTTATATGAAGAAAAAATTTTAGATCCCTCAAAAAAGTTATCAGCAACTGCAGAATTTGTATCACCAAATTTTAACACAGAGTTTAATGAATCTATTGTCTCTTCTGAATTATATAAGAAACAAAAAGGAATACATTTTGATGAGCGCATCGGTTTTTATAATTCATTACTTATCGGCCATGTTAATGAAGGAGACTTTCGTGAATTAGCTAGTTCTGGTGGAATGGGAACATGGATTTTCAAAGAATTATTCGATAATAATTTGATTGATTACGTTATTCATGTAAAACGAAATGTGAGTTCTCAAAATAAAATTCTGTTTAAATATGATATTTCTTATAATTTAGAGGAGATTAAAGCTGGCGCTAAAACCAAATACTATCCTGTAGAATTTTCTGAAGTTATAAAACAGGTCAAAGAAATACCTGGCAGATATGCAATAGTTGGTATTCCAAGTTTTATTTATGCTATACGTTTGCTTGCTAAACAAGATAAAACTATAGCTGATAGAATAAAATATACTGTAGGGTTAATTTGTGGGCACCAGAAAAGTTCAAAATTTGCTGAATCAATGGCATGGCAAGTTGGAATAAAGCCCGGAAATTTAATTGATATTGATTTTCGATATAAGTTATTAGATAAGCCCGCTAATAGGTATGGTATAAAGATGACTGGACTTATTAATGGTAAAGAATCCACAATAATTAAGGCAAATAGTGAATTGTATGGACAGAATTGGGGGTGGGGATTATTTAAGCCTGTGGCCTCGAATTTTACAGATGACGTATTTAATGAAACTGCTGATATAGTTCTTGGCGATGCTTGGTTACCCGAATATACTACTGATAGTAAAGGAACAAATATCGTAATAGTAAGAAACGATAAGATTAGAACATTAATAGAAACAGCAATGTCTGAAGGCAGACTAATTATGGACAGAGTGGATAAAGAAAAAATTTTTGAGTCTCAATTATCACATTATCGTCATACACACGATGAATTAGCCTATAGATTATTTGAGGCAGATAGAGCGGGAGAATGGAGACCAAAAAAACGTGTCAAACCAAATCAAAATCTATCTCAGTTCAGAAAGCAAGTTCAAGATTTACGAAAAAATATTTCAAATTCTAGTCACGTAGAATATTCTAAAGCAGTAGAAAAAAATAATTATAAATATTTTGTAGATCAATTATCTAAGTATACAAATAAATACACTGCCATATATATAAAAAAAAGTAGAAAAAAGATGTTAAAAGACCTTGGATTTATAGGAGTTATTCGCAAAGTATTTAAAAAATTAAAACGTATATAATAAGAGATAAGCAAGTAGATACTGAAAAAATTGGCTACAATAGCTATTTGAAATTTCTTTAAATACAGCCAGATATTTGTTTTATGTTAAATATTTTATGTGAATCAAATAAAGTAAATTTTCTACTAGTTATCGATTTTATATCATTGAATAAGAACTATAAATAGCCTTGAAGCATTCTATATCAATTAAGATATGGAATACTTCTTTTTCTTTCCCTTAGGAAAGTTAGGCTAGTAAAAGCGGCTCTTCGACATTTGATGTGGATAGATAACTTTAAACTAGAAACTTGATCTCTATTGTGAGGTCAAGTTTCTTTTTTTGGCTCTACAATATATAGGACTGATGACTTCTAAAATGATATGCTCCCCCTAAAGTAGACACTTAATAAAATAAGTCTACTTTAGAGGGGATTTTTTTATGAATAGAAAAATATATTCTGCAGATGTGTTAGAAAAATATATTCTGATGTTCATCAAAGATGGTATAAATTATCCAACTTTGGTAAAAGAGTATGGGTTATCGATACATAATACAATATTCTATCAATATGTTAATAAATATCGAAAGTATGGTTTAGAGGCCTTGAAACCTAGAAAATTAAATAATATATATTCTGAAGAATTTAAACAAAAGGTAGTTAATGCTGATTTAAATGATGAGGGATCTCTTCGATATCTAACACTAAGATTCAATGTTCCTGCTGTATCAACTGTAAGTTATTGGATAATGAAGTATACTGAGGGTAAAAGTAGTAAGAGTTACAGTACGAAACCCGAGGTGTACACTATGAAAATGAGAAAAACAACGACCAGTGAGCGAATAGAAATTGTCAAGGATTGTTTATCCAATAACTTATCATATGTGCAAACAGCAAAAAAATATCAAGTATCTTATAATAACGTTTACTCATGGGTTCAAAAATATAAAAAAACATGGAAGTGAAGGCCTAATAGATGGACGAGGACGCCGAAAACCTTCTACGATTCAAACTGAAACTGAACAGTTACGTACAGAAATAGCTGCTTTAAAAGCTAAAAATGAGTACTTAAAAACAGAGAATGCGGTATTAAAAAAGCTCGAGGAGATAGAAAGAGGGTCGATATTAAAAGAGCACGATATGAAGCGGAATTTCAAACCATCTCCTGCCTCAAAGAAAAAGGATTCAAAATAACTCTTTTATGTCAGGTATTAGGGGTTAGTCGTGCTGGATATTATAAGTGGTTAAAACGAAAGCCGACGGCTGAGGAAATACGCTTAAATAATATCATGAAGACAATTATTGACGTGAATGAAGAAGTTAATGGTATATATGGATATAGGAGAATGACAATTTATTTGAATCACTATTGTGAGGAGAAAGCTAATCATAAATGTGTATACAGAGTAATGACTCATTTAGGTATAAAATCAGTTATTCGTAAGAAACGATACCACTATAAACCGCATAAACCACAAAATGTAGCTGAAAATGTGTTAAATCGCGAATTCAAAAAAACGTATAAAGCAAATGAAGTCCTGTTAACTGATGTAACAGAATTAAAATACAATAACCACTCTAAAGCCTATTTGAGTGCAGTTTTGGATTATGGTGAGAAGAAAATTATTGCGTGGAAATTAGGAATTTCCAATAACAACCACCTCGTAGCTGAAACATTTAAGCAAATTGAAGGTCAACTGTTACCAAATAAGACCTTGATACATAGTGATCGTGGTTATCAGTATACTTCCCATTGGTTCAAAGAATATATAAAGAGAAATGAGGTTATACAAAGTATGTCGAGACCAGGCTATTGTATTGATAACGGACCTATGGAAAGTTTCTGGGGCATCCTTAAGGATGAGTGTTATAGAAGAAGACATTTTGGATGTAAAGAACAGTTATAAAATGTAGGAAAATGACAATGTAAAATTGTTGGTTTTCCTACATTTTTTATATACTCTTCTTATCCCCTATAGAATTGGAGTGGAATAGGAATGAGAAGAGATATCAGAGAAGGAGTGAAAAAACATATGATTGATGGCATAAAGCCCAATTATACTGCGTTAGCGGAACAATACGGATGTGACTATCGTACGGTTAAAGCAGCGTATGAAGAAGCGTTACAAGGTAATAAACCTAAAACAAGGAGGACATATCCGAGTAAATTAGATTCATTCAAACAAATCATAGATATTAAGTTAGAAGATCAATGTACCGCTAAAAGTATCTTCAAATTCATACAAAAGAAAGGGTTCGATGGGAGTTACAGTCTTGTTAGAGACTATTGCCGTGGAGTGAAAAAAGAACGGATACAGAAAGCAACGGTACGCGTCGAATATACGCCTGGTCTTTCAGCACAAATCGATTGGAAAGAAGAAATGCGACTGATAAGCAGTCAGGGAGAAGTCTTCCGCTTTAATATTTTCCTTTATATATTGCCCTACTCAAAGAAGAAATTTATTACGCTTACCTTTGATCGTAAACAAGATACATTGTTTGAGTGCATGAATGATGCCTTTTATAACACCGGTGGTGTTCCAGAAGAAATATGGTTCGATAATATGAAAACTGTCGTCGACCGGTCACGAACTCAATTCTCTCAGGTTCATTTAAACGATCGCTTCTATTCTTTTAGTAAAGATGCAGGGTTCAGAACAATGGTCTGTCGTCCTTTTCGCCCCCAAACAAAAGGCAGCGTAGAAGCTCTCGCCAGAACAATGGACCGGTTACGGGTTTACAATCATGAATTTTATGATTCGACAGACCTCATTCGAATCGTTGACGAACTTTGTGATGAATTAAATTCGGAAGTGTCTCAAGCAACGGACGAGATTCCTGATATACTTTGGAAAATTAATGAAAAAGAGCACCTCCATAAGCTAAAAGATGACTTGTTAAATCCTTATTTTGAAGACTTTATTCGCCGTAAAGTCACAAAGGAAGCAATGGTCATTTTCCGCAAATGTAGGTACTCTGTAGACCCTCGTTATATCGGAAAAGAAGTTGACTTGGATCTTTCCGAAAACGAAGAGTACGTGCACATTTATTATAACGGAGAACAGATTCGTTCGCACCCACTTACCACAAAAAGATTGAACTATAACCAAGAAGATTTGGTTCAGATACTTAAATCAGATGTCATGAGCCACAAAGAAGAAGATGACATCCAAGAACATATTAAACGAAGTTTAAAGCAATATGATTTACTGGAGGTGCCTTCGAATGAGCAGTAACTATCAAAAACTATTAAATAATCTAGAGGCCTTGAATTTAAAACATATGAGAGAATATGTGCCAAACTATATTGAAATTGCCAATCGAGATGAGCTTTCTGTAACAGAAGCTCTTCTAGAATTAACTAATCAAGAATTAGACTTTCAAACGAATCAGACTGTGGAACGTGTCATCCAGCGCGCACACTTTCCCAAACGGACATCACTTGAAGAATTTGATTTCAACTTTCAACCAAGCGTTAACAAAAAAGAGATTCTAGACTTGAAACATATGGCTTTTATGGAAAAAAAAGAAAACTTAGTTTTCATTGGAAACCCTGGTGTAGGGAAAACACACCTTGTCATTGCATTAGGCATTGAAGCATGTCATCAAGGCTACCGTACGCTGTTTATCAGTTGTCATGAATTACTTTTACGTCTTCGTTCTGCCTTTGAAAAAGGGACCGTCGATCGTGTTCTGAAACGATATGCCAAATATGATCTTTTGATCATTGATGAAATAGGTTATTTACCAATTCAAAAAGTTGAAGCTAACCTCTTCTTTCAACTATTAACGATGCGTTACGAAAAAAAATCAACAATGATTACGACAAATATTATCTTATCTCGATGGGGGGAGCTATTTCAGAATTCTGAAATAGCCGCCGCCATTCTTGATCGTCTGGTTCACCATGTTAAAGTCTTCAAGATTACTGGAAAATCATATCGTATGAAAGGGAAAATATAAATGGACTTCTAAATTAGACTGTCAAAAACCTACATTTTTATTCTGTCATAAACCTACAATTTTATACTGTCCTTGACAATTTTGAATCTTTTGAAGATTTAGAGAGCGCCATTAATACTTACATTAACTTTTATAACTCGAAACGCGTTACTTTATCAATGGGATTACGGATTCCATTATAAGAAAAAGCCATGCATGAGAAATTCATACATGGCACACAAAAATTTGTTTATTTGCTTGTCTACTTGACAGAGGGCAGTTCAGTTGCTTTGTCCTTTATTGTGTTTACTATGAAATAATAACATATATTGATAAATTAAAATTTTTGAAAACTAGATAGGTGATCTAAAATAGTCATAAAAAAGACTCTTTCAATCATAGTGAATTTTTACAAATTTCTTATCTCTTGCTCTATACTCCCCATTGTCTTGCAAATAAAACTTGATTCTTTTTTACCATTAACTCTACACTCAATTCGAAATTGAAGTATCCTTTCCGCTAATTTTGTTTGTATAGCTAAGTGTTCTTAGGATTGGATTGTTAGTTCAGGGAAATCATATAATTTGGAGAGTTTATAAAATTTCGTTAATTTTGACTTAGCTCGGTCTATAAAATCATATAAATTTTATTCTTTTATAATACGTATGTATTGTCTACTTCCTCTAGGAAAGTGACGAAAAATTTGTTTAGATAATTTTGGTTTTCTGACCTGGAAATCTAATTATTGTAATTGTTCAAGAGTATTCTTGTAAAGTTACAGGAATAGAAATTGGAATTGGTTTTTCAGTGAATAATTTTTCAAAATCAGTATTGAATTTGTATTTTAAGTCAGATTCTATATGTTGTACATCATGTGTTACATAAAAAAATTCAACCTCTCAGAATTAGGGCAGATAAGTTTTCCTAGTTAGATCAGTTAGATGTAAGAAAGACAGTTGCCTAGCAAACTAATTTCTTTAAGATTAATTCATTAAATAACTAAATAGAATATAAACAATGTTGTGTAAAAATGTAAAAGAGCTTTTGGGAGAAAGATTTTTATACACCCTTTTTATATATATAGGTTATATTTCGAAAGGAAATGTCAGATAAAGTCCATATAATTGTGTAAAAGATAAAAGGCCATGTAACAGCCCTTTTACGGTACAATGTTTTTAACCACAAAAACATACCCAGGAGGACGTTACATGACCCAAGTACATTTTACACTGAACAACGAAGAGGTTCAAAGTATTATTGAACATTCGGTAAAAGATGAAGTTTCTAAAAATATTTTGACCACTGTTTTCAACCAATTGATGGAAAATCAACGAACAGAATATATTCAAGCCGATGACTATGAACGTTCAGAAAGTCGTCAGAGTCAAAGAAATGGCTATTATGAGCGAGACTTTACGACTCGTGTGGGCACACTCGAGTTAAAAGTGCCTAGAACACGTGATGGTGAATTTTCACCGACGGTGTTTGAGCGTTATCAGCGAAATGAAAAGGCACTGCTCGCTTCAATGCTTGAGATGTATGTTTCAGGCGTTTCGACACGTAAAGTTTCAAAGATTGTTGAAGAGCTATGTGGAAAATCGGTATCGAAATCTTTTGTTTCTAGCCTGACTGAGCAGTTAGACCCGATGGTCAACGAATGGCAGAACCGTTCACTCTCAGGTACGAGTTATCCTTATCTGATGACTGATGTTCTCTACATAAAAGTCCGTGAGGACCATCGAGTGCTTTCTAAAAGCTGCCATATTGCGATCGGGATAACAGAAGGTGGTGATCGTGAAATCATTGGCTTCATGATCCAAAATGAAGAAAGTGATGACACATGGTCCATCTTCTTTGAATACTTAAAAGAACGCGGTCTACAGGGGACAGAACTCATCATTTCTGATGCCCATAAAGGCCTAGTGTCTGCAATTCGTAAGTCATTTACCAACGCGAGTTGGCAGAGATGCCAGGTCCATTTTTTAAGAAACATCTTCAGTTCCATTCCAAAAAAGAATTCAAAACCGTTTAGAGAAGCAGTAAAAGCGATCTTTAAGTTTACGGATATTGAACTCGCTCGAACAGCTAAGAATGCCTTAGTCGGTGAATATATCGACCAGTCTAAATATACAAAAGCTTGCGAAACATTGGATAATGGCTTCGAAGATGCCTTTCAATACACGGTTATCGGAAATGGTCACAATCGGCTAAAAAGCACCAACCTTCTTGAACGACTGAACCAGGAAGTCCGCAGAAGAGAAAAGATTATTCGGATTTTTCCCAACCGAACGTCTGCCAATCGATTAATTGGAGCTGTCCTTATAGACCTTCATGACGAATGGCTCAGTTCTACAAGAAAATATATTAAGTTTGATCAATGAGAGACCGGTAAAACATTGTATAGTATTTTACACAGGATTATGGACTTGACTAAATGTCATGAAATTGTATTATGGATGTAAATTACATTGATGAAAGATTCATTTTTGGACTATAATTAAATGCAAATATAAAACTTCTTAATTTAAAAAATACGGCTTTAAACTATTAATGCTTGGTATTTTTAATTAAAGAAACTTTTGGTGATGGTTAGAAATGGTTTAGGTTAATTAGGAGGAAAAATGGAAAAAGAATATGAACTTTATGATTTATGGCTATTGTTTAAAAAATACTTTATTAGAATTTTGAATATGACGATTATTGGTGCAACTTTAGCAGCGATAGTAGTCATGTTTTTCGTAGAGCCACAATACTCATCTCAAGCGCAGTTGATTGTTAATCAACGTAGTAGTCAGGATACTTCAATTCAATATAACGAAATACAAACTAACGTAACTTTAGTCAGTACCTACAGAGATATTATCTTAGGAGATGGTGTGCTAACGGAAGTGAACAATAGTTTGGATGGAAAATTTACAGTTCCTCAACTACGGAATGCTTTAAGGGTTGAACAATCTACTGATTCTCAGGCTTTTAACATTTCTGCAACGATGGATACACCAGGAGATGCGCAGAATATTGTAAATAGTGTCATTACAGAATTTGAAAAGACATTGATCAGTATTTATGGTGATGATGTCTCAAATTTATATGTAGTTTCGTCAGCTACGTTCAATCCATCTCCAGTGTCACCTAATGTAGTACGAGTAACCATAATTGGTGGCCTCCTTGGCGCAATGATTATGGTAGCTATCGCACTTGTTATTGAAGTATTAGATAGCAGAGTGAAATCTAGTGATGACCTTATAGATTTACAAATGGTTAAACTAGGAGGAATTTTTGAACTAAGTGAGGATCAGAAAGAGCATAGTCGAGTACAAAGTACTGTCGCTACTAAAAGTCGAGAAAGAAGGGTGTAAATTATGTTTAATTTTAAAAGTAAGAAAAAGCAACAAAAACTAGAAAATGAACAAAAATTAGGATCACCTTTAGTAACATACTTTGAACCTATGTCAGCAATAGCGGAACAGTATAAAACAATTCGGACTAATATTGAGTTTGCACAAATTGGCAGTTCAGTTAAGAGCATTGCAGTTACCTCTTCTATATCTATGGAAGGAAAGTCAACAACCACTGTTAACTTGGCTTATACATACGCTCAAACTGGGAAAAAAGTATTAATTGTAGATACTGACCTGCGAAAACCTACTCTACATAAGACCTTCAAATTAAATAATAATGTAGGACTAACAACAGCCCTTGTAAATGAGGAATATTCTTTAGAAAGTGTAATTCAATATTCTGAAGATTTTGACTTGTATATCTTACCTTCTGGGCCTATACCGCCCAATCCAGCTGAGTTAGTGGGATCTCAAGAATTTTCAGTGTTGCTAGACCAAATTACGGAATTATTTGATTTAGTGATTTTTGATACCCCGCCTTTACATTCAGTTACAGACGGTCAGATAATTTCAGGTAAAGTAGATGGTACCATTTTAGTTGTACGTCAAAATTATGTTCGAAGAGATCAAGTGGTTGAAGCTAAGGTTTCGCTAGATAATGTTAAAGCCAATCTTATTGGTTATATCTTAAATGATGTTCCTATTAATAAAAATAAGGGATATGGGTATTACGAATATTATAATGTTTGATTTGTCAAATTAAGCTAGACAAATGTGAATCATTAATGTAACTCAAGAATACTTCCATAGGCGTTCGATAATTTAATGATTTTCTAGGTATTTGATTAGCTTAAGGTACCAAAGCATATCTCCAATTATATAAGTTAGAATTATGTGTACGAATCACCTAATCGATAAATCTATCAATTAGGTGATTCTATTATAAAAGTTGAGGAAATCTTATAAAAACAAATTCTGATGAATTATCACAGATTTTTAAGATTCGAAGGATGAAATGTCTATTATTAAAACAAGGCTTGTCTTTTTGAATTGACGTGAGATGTTTTGTAGTAACAATGACCAGTTTATTAAGATGTGAGGTTATTTTTGAGAGGGCTAATAATAGATTAAATAACAGTGGATTCTTCTAAACGATTTTATGACTATGCGAAAAGAAAATATAAGTGAACAAAAACATTGAGTGCACAGCCAAGAAACATGTGCATGAATAGTATTGAATGGAACAAATATAAATTGTTTTATGAGACACTGCAATTCTTTAATTAAAATAGCGTTGTTGATTGAATGTGTATAACGATGTGAGTATCATGAAAGGATAAACACAATATATAGCATAAAAAGGCACTAAAAATACGTCACACATACTATATATAGATTTTGGCTAAGAATTATACATAAATTGGAAAACAAGGTGCTCAAATGCACTTTATTCATACATAACCGAAGCAGGAGGAATTATCATGGTTTACTTAAAGATAAAAAGATTAATAGATATCATACTTTCAGGTTTAGGACTAATCATTTTAGCTCCTGTTTTTTAATACTTATATTAGCAATCAAGGTTGACTCCCCTGGACCTGTTCTCTTTAAACAGAAGAGAGTAGGAATCCATAAGAGTCATTTTCATATATTGAAGTTTAGAACCATGAGAATTGATACGCCGAAGGACACACCAACACATCTTTTAGAAAATCCAGATCAGTGGATTACAAAGGTAGGTAAGTTTCTACGCAGAACATCTCTGGATGAACTACCTCAAATCATCAATATCTTTAAAGGCGAGATGAGTATCATCGGTCCAAGACCAGCCCTTGGAATCAGTATGATCTGATTGAAGAAAGGGACAAGTACGGTGCCAATAATGTGCCGGTTGGTCTTACAGGCTGGGCGCAGATTAATGGTAGAGATGAGTTGCCTATATAAGAAAAGTCTAGGTTGGATGGGGAATACGTTAAAAAGAGAAGTCTTTGGTTTGACCTTATATGTTTCATAGGAACTTTTACAGCTGTTCTTAAGAGCAAAGGCGTTATTGAAGGTGGGACTGGGGTTATTGCAAAGATGACTAAAGATAAAGAAGAAAGTAAAGGTTCGAGTCATTCCAATTTATTAAGAGGTGAAACGATGAAGCGAGTTCTAATCACTGGAAAGAACAGTTATATAGGTACATCTCTTGAGAATTGGTTCATGAGAGAACCTGATAAATATATAGTAGATACGGTTGATATGAAAGACGGCTCATGGAAAGAGAAGGACTTCAGTTTATATGATGTCGTGTTTCATGTGGCTGGGATTGCTCATGTGTCATCTGATCCAAAGATGGAAGACCTCTACTATAAAGTTAATAGAGACCTTACGATCGAAACTGCTGAGAAGGCCAAGGCAGAAGGTGTAAAGCAGTTCATTTTTATGAGCAGTATTATTGTCTATGGGGATAGCAGCGGTAGTAAGAGAGTCATTGATAGAAATACAGTTCCGACACCGAGTAACTTTTATGGAAATAGTAAGCTCCAGGCAGAGGAAGGTATCAAAGATTTAGAATCAGATGATTTTAAGATAGTTGTGCTAAGACCACCTATGATTTATGGGAAAGGCTCCAAAGGTAACTATCCAAGGCTTGCTAACATGTCCAAGAAGATACCTGTATTTCCTGACATCGATAATGAGCGCAGTATGCTTCATATAGATAATCTTTGTGAGTTCATTAAGGTCATGGTTGACCATGAAGAGGCGGGATTGTACTTCCCACAGAACAAAGAATATGTGAAGACCAGTGAGTTGGTTAGATTGATTGGTGAAATTCATGGGAAGAAGATCATGATGACTAAGATGTTTAATCCTGTATTGAGGTTGATGTTTGGAATCGGAATTGTGAATAAGATATTTGGTAATTTGGTTTATGAGAAGTCCATGAGTGACTATGATAAGACAAATTACCGAATAAGAACATTTAGAGAATCTATAGAGTTGACGGAATTGGAGAGTGGAAGGTGATGAAAGCAGTTATAGTTAATTGCTTTGATACTTATGAGGATAGAGTTGATTTAGTTCATGAGTTTTTCAAAGAACAAGGATACGACGTAACAGTAATTCAATCTGATTTTAGGCACTTCAAAAAAGTACATAGAAAAGAACCTAAAGAAGAGTTTATTTTTGTTAAGTCAAAGCCCTACTATAAGAATTTATCAGTATCAAGACTATCTTCACATTATAAATACGCGGGCGATGCTTTTAAGATTGTCGAAGAGTTAAAGCCAGACTTAGTATATACATTTGTACCACCGAATTCTCTAGCAAAGTTTGCTGCCAGCTATAAGCAAAAGCATAAAGATGTAAAGCTTATATTAGACTTAATAGATTTATGGCCAGAAACGATGCCTATAGGGAAGGCAAAGCAGTTTCCACCATTTACTTTTTGGGGTGCAATGAGAGATAAGAGCTTAGAATATGCTGATCTTATAATTACTGAATGTGATTTATATCAGTCTGTTTTAGGTGATGCATTGAAAGGTGTTAAGACAGAAACTGTATATCTTGCTAAAAGAGAGATAGAAGTAGTTAGCAATCCTCAGTTAAGCGAAGATGATATACATTTGGCTTACTTAGGGTCAATTAACAATATCATTGATATTCCTAAGATCAAAGAAATCATAGAAACCATCAAGAAGGTTAAGCCTGTAACGCTTCATCTTATAGGTGATGGTGAAAGCAAACAAGAGCTTATTGAGTCAGCAAAAGCAGGTGGTGCTACTGTTGAATACCATGGTAAAGTCTATGATCCACAAGAGAAACAAGATATTCTTGATAAATGTCATTTTGGATTGAATATTATGAAAGATAGTGTTTGTGTTGGATTAACAATGAAGTCTATAGATTACTTCCAGCATGGACTTCCTATCATAAATAACATCCCTGCAGATACAGCAGAGATAGTTGAGAAGTATGGTGTTGGTTTAAATGTAAAAGGAAACATATGTGTGGATTTAATAAAAAATAACGAGAATTTTAATGGTTTATTGATGGAACTAAGAAGAAATAATTGTAAAGAATTATTTATAGAACAGTTCTCAATGGATTCTTTCAAAGCAAAATTGAGAAAGAGTGTAAATGATATTTATTGACACATAGAAATGTCATTTCCAATATTGGAGGTAGAAAGTTTGACTGGAGAGATTTCTTTAAAGAATAGTATAACTCAAAACGGTAAGCACTTAAGTACTAAACCTAATTTATTGGCAATCATTATAGTCATCGAACTCGTACTTGGTGGTGCAGGAAGATTACTGACTTTTGGTCCATTAACAATTAGATATATTCTGTTTTTGTTGGCGATTTTATATTTTATATTTAAAATCATTCGTAATAATTTCAAAGTAGAAAAGAACATTTTTCATATACCTGTGGTGGTGTTTTTCTTTTTCTATTTAATCTCAATAATGAATGGGATGATAAGGGGATATCCTATATCTGACATTGTTTTATCGAGCCAAGGATACTTGTATTTATTGATATTCTTTCCATTCACACTATTTATTAATACAACAGAGAAGGCAAAAATAGCTTTGAACATCTTTAATAAAGCTGCTTTTTTTCTTGCATTGTTCTCCATAGGAATTTTCGTAGCTCTTAGTGCGAGACCATCTCTATACAGTGTAATCAACCCATTACTTATGAATTTAGAATACGGACATTTATCAATGAGATATGGGTTGCCTAGTGTTTTTTTAAAGACTAGTCCTTATATGGCTATAGCATTTATACATGAGCTTTATAAATATGTTAGTTTATCAAATGAAAGAACTTTTTTTTCTATCATTAGAATGTTTATACTCCTTGTTGGGTGTTTAACAACTATGACAATGGGAATATGGGTGTCTTTAGTTTTTGGGATATTGCTGGTAATTTCATTTTCAAAGGGAAGTAAAAAATTAGCTGCTTTACTACTTACAATAGTTGTTGGAATAGCTGTAACATTGATTTTTTCAGAGTTCTTATCATCTACTTTGGTTAATCGTATTAGCAGAACGGATAGTAGCTATATAATCAAATCTAATCTAATCAATTATTAACTATGATTAATGTATGGTTTGAGAATATGTTATTTGGAAAAGGGTTTGGTGTGAGAATTTTATTCATAAATGAAATTGCAACTAGAGAAATGGTGAAATTTGAACTTTTCTGGTTGGAATTGCTAGTGAATATGGGGATTTTAGGTTTTATATCTTATGTATATATCATACTCAAAAACTTATTTGTAGGCTTAAAATCCTGCAGGAAATTGAATTTAAGAGAAGCAACACATGTTAAATCAATAATAATTGGATTACTAATGCTGTGTATTATCTCTTCAGTGAATCCATTTTTAAACAACCCAATAGGTCTCGGGTATTTAGTTATTGTAATGACATCTATTAATGCATTTTATAAAAAAAGCATTGCTTCTTAATATACAGACAACTAAGTTCAAAAATATATGATGGTGTTATATATTTGGAAAATGCTGCAAGAGGGGGCGTACAATGAAATTTACTTGTATAGTAGTTATTTATAATTTGGCGTGTAAAAACTCAATTACATTAAAATCATTATTAAAAATAGGAATTGATAGTTTAAATATTATCGTTTGTGATAACAGCGTCAAATCCCAAATGAAAAATAGTAATGTAATGTTTTGCAATGAACGAGCAATTAAATATCTAGACATGGAGGGTAATTCAGGGTTAAGTAAAGCATATAATCGGGCTTTAAAAGAAATTGATACAGATAGCTGGGTGGTGATCTTTGACCAAGATACAAAAATTACCGTGAAGTACTTTGACAAGCTTAACGAATCAATATCCAAATATCCTGAAATATATATGCATGTTCCTATCGTAAAGTCCAAAAATATGCAAATGTCTCCGAGTTTATCTAATGGCTATAGTGTTAAAAGAATAAATATGAGCACTTCGGGTGTATATAAAGATATTACTGCAATCAACTCTGGAATGGCTGTTAAAAGAGATGTTTTTGAAAAAACCGGAAGTTATAATGAAAACATATTTTTAGATTATTTAGATCATTATTTTGTAAGAGAATATAAAAAAATATTCAAGAAAATTGCAGTGTTTGACTGCGTAATTATCCAGGATTTTTCAGACGAGGACCATACTAATTATAGCAGAGATCTGAGTAGATTTGAGATTTATTCGAAGGATTTTTATGAGTATTGTAAAGATAGCATTAAGGGAAGAGCCTTTTATGCAACAAAAATTTTGTACCGATCAATAAAACTTTCCATTTTGCATAAAAATATAGCGTTTTTAAAAATAGCAATTGAAAGGAGAAAAGGATGAATTTATCTGTAGCATTAGCAACCTATAATGGAGAACTATACTTAAAAGAGCAAATTGAAAGTATCATAGGACAATTAGAAGAAGATGATGAACTTATAATAAGTGATGATGGCTCTACAGATAGCACTATCGAAATTATTAGCACCTACTTAAATGACAAAAGAGTAAAGTTGTATAGTAATAATGAAAAAGGTGTAATTAAGAATTTTGAGAACGCAATAAGAAAAACAAAAAATAATATTATAGTGTTATCTGACCAAGATGATGTTTGGTTGCCTAATAAAGCAAAGACTATTAAAGATGTTTTTAGTAGAAATAACACAAAATTATTGGTATCGGCTGCGAAATATGTAGATTCGGATCTAAACGAAATTAATAGTATGAATTCAATTCATCCAACATGGAGAAAGGGAATAGTTAAAAATATCATTAAGAATACTTATATAGGTTGTTGTATGGCTTTTAATAGAGAGGTGCTAGATATCATATTGCCATTTCCAGAAAATATTCCTATGCATGATGTTTGGATTGGTATATTAGTAGAGTTAAACAAATCTGAAGTAACATATATTGATGAGCCATTGATTTTGTACCGAAGACACAATAATACTGCGACTACAAATAAGAGGAATAATTTAAAAAGAATTATAAGTTGGCGATTTGCACTTTTTACAAATTTAGTCAAAAGATCAATGAAATTTAAAGGGGGGAGGATAAAATGAAAGGAATTATTTTAGCTGGAGGATCAGGTACAAGATTATATCCATTAACAATGGTAACAAGCAAGCAATTATTGCCAGTATATGACAAACCAATGATATATTACCCACTATCAGTGTTCATGTTGGCTGGTATCAAAGATATCCTTATTATTTCAACACCACAAGATTTGCCTAATTTTGAAAGACTATTAGGTGATGGGAGTCAATTTGGAATTAGTCTTGAATATGCTGAACAGCCATCACCGGATGGATTAGCGCAAGCTTTTATTATTGGTGAAGACTTTATAGGAGACGATAATGTAGCACTGATATTGGGAGACAACATTTATTATGGAAATGGGTTTACTCCTATACTAAAAGAAGCAGCTGAAAATGCAAAGAATGGTAAAGCTACAATATTTGGATATTATGTTCATGATCCAGAACGCTTTGGAATTGTGGAATTTGATGATAATGGAAGGGTTCTCTCAGTTGAAGAAAAACCTAAGAATCCAAAATCTAACTACTGTATCACAGGTCTTTATTTCTATGATAATAGAGTTGTAGACTTAGCGAAGAAAGTTAAGCCTTCACATAGGGGAGAACTTGAAATTACCGACTTAAATAGAATGTACTTAGAAGACGAAACTCTTAATGTGAAGCTTTTAGGACGTGGATTTGCTTGGTTAGATACAGGAACTATGGATAGTTTGATTGAAGCTGCAGAATTTGTGCAAATGATTGAAAAGCGACAAAGTATCAAAATTTCAGCGCTTGAAGAAATTGCGTATCATAATGGGTGGATTGATAGAGAAACTCTTTTATCGTCTGCAGAGAAATATGGTAAATCACCTTATGGAGAACATTTGAAGAAAGTTGCTGAAGGCAAAATTCATTATTAGAAAAGAGGTAGGATAAATGAATATTATAAAGACAGATATTGAGGATGTAATTATTATCGAGCCAAAAGTCTTTGGTGATCATAGAGGATGGTTTACAGAAACATACTCTAAAGAGAAGTTTAAAGAGTTTGGTATTGATATTGACTTTATCCAAGATAATCATTCTCTTTCAGCACAGAAAGGGACATTAAGAGGACTTCATTTCCAGCTGAATCCTAAGGCGCAGACAAAGCTTGTGAGATGCACTAAAGGGAAAATCTTAGATGTGGCTGTAGATATTAGAGAAGGATCTCCTACATATAAAAAATGGGTAGCTGTTGAACTAACAGAAGAAAACAAAAAACAATTGTTAGTTCCTAAGGGGTTTGCCCATGGGTTTATAACATTAACGGATAATGTAGAAGTACAATATAAAGTAGATGAGTATTATTCTCCAGAAAATGATAGAAGTATAAGATTTGACGACCCTGAGATAAATGTAGATTGGGGTATAGATAGCCCGATTTTATCCGAGAAAGATTTAAGTGCACCGATGTTATCTGAAAGTGATGCAAACTTTAAATACTAACGAAAGAGGGGAAAAAGGAATGAATGTATTAGTAACAGGTGGAGCTGGATTTATAGGAAGTAACTTTGTTTTTCATATGCTTAAAGAGCATCCAACATATAGGATTATTTGTTTAGATGCATTAACTTATGCAGGGAATTTATCAACACTAGAGCCAGTGATGGAAAATCCTAACTTTAGATTTGTAAAAGGTGATATTACGGATAGAGATTTAATAGACAAGCTATTTGAAGAAGAAAAATTCGACTTTATAGTTAACTTTGCTGCAGAGTCTCACGTAGATAGATCAATCGAAGATCCAGGCATTTTCTTAAAAACAAATATCCTAGGTACACAAGTGTTAATGGATGCTTCTAGGAAATATGGAGTAAAGAGATTTCACCAAGTTTCCACAGATGAAGTATATGGAGATTTACCACTAGATAGACCTGACTTGTTCTTCACAGAAGAGACTCCAATTCATACATCATCACCATACTCAGCATCAAAAGCATCTGCTGATCTGTTAGTACAGGCATATCACAGAACCTTTAAATTGCCTATAACCATTTCAAGATGTTCTAATAACTATGGCCCTTATCACTTCCCAGAGAAACTAATACCACTTATAATAGCAAGAGCACTTAATGATGACTCATTACCTGTTTATGGCAGGGGGGAAAATGTTAGAGATTGGCTTTATGTTGAAGATCATTGTATAGCTATAGACTTAATACTTCACAAGGGGAAAGATGGTGAAGTTTATAATATAGGTGGGCATAACGAAAAAACAAATTTAGATGTAGTAAAAACAATTTTAAAAGAGTTAGGAAAGCCTGAATCTTTAATTACTTTTGTAAAAGACAGAGCAGGACATGACATGCGTTATGCTATTGATCCTTCAAAGACTAGAAGAGAATTAGGATGGGAGCCAACTACACTATTTGATGAAGGTATTAAGATGACAATCAAATGGTATCTTGAAAATCGTGACTGGTGGGAAAACATTATATCAGGTGATTATAAAGATTACTATGTAAAGATGTACGGAGATAGGCAAGGTGATAACTAATGAAAGTATTGGTAACGGGAGCAAATGGACAGCTTGGATATGATGTTATTAAAAGATTAGAAGAAAAAAAAATTGAGTATTTAGGTACAGATAGAGACACTTTAGATATTACTAATGAAGATGATGTTAAAAGGGTTATAAAAGATTATAGCCCTGATGTCATCGTGCATTGTGCTGCATATACAGCAGTGGATAAAGCAGAGGATGAAAGAGAACTTTGTCATGCGGTAAATGTCTTAGGAACAAGGTATATTGTAGAGGCATGTAAAGAAATAGATGCAAAAATGATCTATATAAGCACGGATTATGTATTTGATGGTGAAGGGGACAAGCCTTTTGAAGTAACAGATACGCCAAATCCTATAAATTATTATGGGCAAACAAAATACGAAGGTGAATTAGAAGTTCAGAAGCTTGTAGACAAATATTTTATTGTTAGAATTTCTTGGGTGTTTGGAAGTAACGGCAATAATTTTGTTAAAACTATGCTTCGATTAGGAAAAGAAATAGATGAAATTTCTGTAGTGGCAGATCAAGTTGGATCTCCTACGTATACTTATGACTTAGCAGGGTTACTACTTGAAATGATTGAAACAGATAAGTATGGAATTTATCATGCTACGAACGAAGGATATTGCAGTTGGTACGAATTCGCATGTGAGATATTCAATCAAGCAGGTATGGATGTTAAAGTAAATCCTATAAAGACAGAAGATTATCCTACGAGAGCTAAGAGGCCTAAGAATTCGAGGTTAGCAAAAGAGGATTTAGTGAGAAATAATCTTAAGGCTAGAAATGAGTGGTATGAAGCATTGAGGAGATATATCGATGAATTATAGAGTATCAGTTGCTATGTGTACATTTAATGGTAGCAAGTTTATTAAAGAGCAATTAAAGAGTATCATAAATCAAACTCGACAACCAGATGAAATTGTTATATGCGATGATATTTCAACGGATAATACGATTAAACTTATAGAATCAATTCTTGAAGAGACTAATATTGAATGGTCAGTATTAGTTAATGAGTCAAGATTAGGTGTTGCAAAAAACTTCGAAAAAGCTATAAGTTTATGCACCGGAGATATTATCTTTACGTCGGACCAAGATGACTATTGGGTTGAGTATAAAATTGATAAAGTTCTTGATGAATTTAAAAAAAACCCAGAAGTTAATTTAGTATTTTCTAACGCGAGATTAGTAGATTCTAATTTAATAGAATTACCAGGAGATTTATGGAGTTCTATAGGTTTTTCAAATAATAAGCTTAAGAAGGACAAAATATTTGTTCTAGAATCACTTCTAAAAAACAATTTTGTTACTGGGGCAACTATGGCTTTTAGGAAGGATGTTTTAAATAGAATTTTTCCCATTCCTAATTACTGGATTCATGACTATTGGATTGCATTACAGTGCTTACTTGAAGGCAAAGTTTTTGCAGTTCCAGAGATGTTAATTCTATATAGGCAACATGATAAAAATGTTATCGGTGCAAAAAAATTATCTCTGACTAGCAAAATTAAAAAGTATTTGAATAATTTTAACTATGTGGATGAAATGCATAGTCAAAGACTTAAAATGAGTAGAGAGTTAATTTCTTATTTAAAAGCTGTGGACAAAGAAGTAGATGACAACTTTCTAAGAATGATCATAGAGTGCAGTAAGTTTTGGGAAAGGCGAGTTAACCAATTAACTAACCCAAAAATTTTAGCTTTACAAGATATAATGAGTGATATTAAGAACTCTAACTATAAGAAGTATTATACAGGAGTTAGAGGAGCAATAAGAGATATTTATTTGGTGATTAGAGGGTGAAGTTATGGATAAAATTTTGAACGCAGAAAACAAAATAAAACATGAAATTATTCATGATGACATCAATGCTACAGAGTTTTTATTGACCCATTTTTACGAAGAAAATTTTACTTCTAGCACAAACAAGTTAAAGTTATATATTAAAAAACTTATATCTTGGGTAGCAAAACAAATACCATCGGAGAGATTTTATAGCAATGTATTACCTAAATTAAAATATAAGAATAAAAAGTATGTTTATGTCCAAATGTTTGATATAGCGGATTCAAGACATTTTAGTATTTTAGATAACCTAATACAGAAAACTACGAATAATGAAAACAAGCAATATACACTGATAGTTACAAATAGTAAAAGAGTAGCAGCGTATTATAAAATAAAAGGGTTTGATGTATTGAGTTTGAAATATCCTAAATTCATAGGAATTAAAAAGTCAAATTCTAATCTAAATTTTGAAGAAAACTTACTCATTAATAAATGTATATTCTTATATGAAAAAGCTAAGAAGATACTTGTTGAATTGGATACAGAAGTTATATTTACTACTCAAGATTTTCATATCTATGATCAAATTTTTACTAAAGCTGCAAATAAAGTAGGTGTGATAAGCGTAACTCATCAACATGGTATGATTCCATATCCTACACCAGGATTATTTAAATATATTTATTCTACGTATGTTATGGTATGGGGGAAAAGTTCATACGATACTTTGAAAGAATACATTCCAGAGCAAAAAATTATTATATCTGGCACAGATAAGTTTAACTATCTATTAACAAAGCCACATGATATGACTAGAAGAAATATTACATTAGCGCTCAATCCAATAGACGAAAAAACAAATAGAGAAATAATCTACCATACTTTTAAATCATTTCAAGATAGTTTAAATGATTTAGAAGGAATAAGCAATGTAATAGTTAAATTACATCCATCGTTGAATAGAAGGCATTACGAAGAAATTATTCAAGATATAATTACATCTAATGATTTAAATGTAAATTATATCATCAATGAGAATGATAATTTTATGGTTTTATATAGTTCAAAAATTTTTATTGGTTATTTAACTACTCTTTCATTAGAAGCAATGATTGCAGGGTGTTCAGTAATCGAGTTAAATATGAATATTAATAGAGAAGCTCTTTGTGGAAATAGATTGTTTAGAAATCTGCCAGAATCTATAGTGCACTATAACGACATCAAAAATGAGTTGTTAAAAAGAATTTTGAACACGAAATATAACAACGACATATTAATGAAACAACGAAAAAATATTGATTATGAAATACACGATTTTAGTATAAAAACAGAATTAGATTATATTAATGATATGATTGAAGGCAGTAGATAAGCTTTGCATCAGGAATATTTGACATTTAATGAGTTTACATTAATGGAGGGATATAAGGTGAAGTATTTGATTGAGAAGGCGTTAAAATGCATAAGAAGTATTTAAATAATAGCTTAATAAAGAATACCAGTATATATACTTTAACCAGTATATTAAATTCAGCTATACCATTTTTAATGCTACCAATATTAACAAGACATTTAACTCCTGAAGATTATGGTATAGTCTCAATGTTTACTCTTTTAGTAACATTCATAGTGCCTTTTATAGGCTTGAATTTAAATGGTGCTATAACCAGACAATATTATGATCGTGAGAAAATTAACATAAGTGAGTATGCTGGTAATTGTATTTTTATTTTATTGATTAATTCAATTTTTGTGGGATCTATATTCTATTTTTCCTCTGCATTTATAGCAAGAACAGCTTCTTTTCCTAGTAGATTGTTATGGAGTGTATTAATTTTTGCAGTGTCTCAATTTATTTGCAGTATATTACTTAGCTTACTTCAAGTTAAGAAAAAAGCTCTTTTATATGGAATATTTAATATCATACAAACTTCACTGAATTTGGGTATAAGTATTTTTTTTGTTGTCTATTTAGGCTTAGGTTATACTGGGAGAATATATGGAATGGTAATTACTTTAGCGTTGTTTGCACTAATTTCATTATTTATACTAATCAAGAAGAAGTGGGTTAAGTTCGTTATAAAGAAAGAATATATTAAACACGCTTTAATGTTTGGAATTCCTTTGATACCACATGTTTTGTCTGGAACCATTATATCAATGACAGATAGATTTTTTATTACCTCTATGGTCGGCTTAGCTGCAACGGGTGTATATACAGTGGGATATCAGGTAGGGACGATAATTAATTTACTGTCTACATCTTTTAATAATGCTTATGTTCCTTGGCTATATGAAAAATTGAAGGAAAATCAATATACTACAAAAATAAAAATCGTAAAATTCACTTATATATATTTTGTTGGTATACTACTACTTGCCTTAGGTTTAGGCATATTAGCACCAATTTTTCTAAGTGTTTTCTTAGGTAAAGCATTTAATGAATCAAGTGTTTACGTGATTTGGATTGCATTAGGATATGCTTTTAACGGGATGTACCTTATGGTGGTCAACTATATTTTTTATGAACAGAAAAATAGTACTTTGGCTATGGTTACTTTTGCTACAGCATTTTTAAATATTGTATTAAACTATTTTTTTATAAGAGAATTTGGAGCTATAGGAGCTGCGCAAGCAACTACAATAATATTTGCTATAAAATTTGTTGTTGTATGGATATTATCGGCAAAGGTTCATAAAATGCCTTGGAAAAATGTACTATTAAATAAAAACTAGACTTCAATTGAGAGAAAAGGAGAAATAAAATGCTTAATAACAAATCAATTTTAATTACAGGTGGAACAGGTTCATTTGGAAAGCAGTTTACTGAAATGGTTCTTAAAAACTTTGACCCTAAAAAAATTATTATCTATTCACGAGATGAGTTTAAACAAGACATCATGAGAAAGGATTTTAGTAATAAATTTCCGGACAAGATCTCAAAATTAAGATTCTTTATTGGTGATGTTCGCGATAAAGATAGATTATACAGGGCCTTCAAAGGGGTAGATTATATTATTCATGCTGCTGCAATGAAGCAAGTGCCCGCATGTGAATACAATCCTTTTGAAGCTATTAAGACAAATATTCATGGAGCTCAGAATATTGTTGATGCAGCAATTGATTGTGGTGTCAAAAAAGTTATTGCTCTCTCTACAGATAAAGCGGTTAATCCAATTAACCTTTATGGTGGCACAAAGCTAGTTTCAGACAAATTATTTGTTTCAGCAAATTCTTATCGTGGAGATGAAGGAACAGTATTCGCAGTAGTTCGGTATGGAAATGTTTCTGGAAGCAGAGGATCGGTAATTCCTTTCTTTAGAGAGTTACTTAATAACGGTACCACGGAACTTCCAATAACAGATACAAGAATGACGAGATTCTGGATGACTCTTGATGATGCAGTAGATCTAGTTGTAAAAGCATTAGAAGAATCAAAAGGTGGAGAAACATATGTATTTAAAAATCCATCATACACGATTACTGATATTGCAGAAGCTATGAATCCTGGTGGTAAGATTAATGTTGTTGGAATCAGAGAAGGCGAAAAACTTCATGAAGTTATGATTACTAGCGATGATTCAAGAGGTACCTATGATTATGGGGATCATTACATCATTTATCCTAATTACATTTGGTGGTCAAAAGATTATTACTTTAAAGAAGGCGGCACTTTAATTGAAGAAGGCTGGGAGTATAACTCTGGTACAAACACTGAATGGATAGATACAGAGACACTAAGAAAGAAAATTGAAGAGTTGGGACTATAGTTAGGAGGAATCATTATGGATAAACCTGCTATATTAGGCGGTAAACCGATAAGAGATACTTATTTGTCATACGGTAAACAAACTGTAGATGAATCAGACATACAAGCAGTTGTAGATGTGTTAAAAGGTGATTATTTAACAACTGGTCCTTTTGTAAAAGAATTTGAAGAGAAAGTAGCTGACTATGTAGGGGCTAAGTATGCTGTTGCAGTTTCAAACGGTACTGCTGCTCTTCATATGGCTTGTTTTGCGGCTGGAATAAAAGAAGGTGATGAAGTCATAGTCAGTTCTATGACGTTTGCAGCTTCGGCCAATGCCGTACTTTACTGTGGGGGAACTCCTGTTTTCGCAGATATTGATCCAGTGACATATAACATTGATCCAGATAGAATTGAAGAGAAAATCACAGATAAGACCAAAGCAATTATTCCAGTAGATTTTTCAGGCCAATCTGTTGATATGGACAGAATTAAAGAAATTGCAGATAAGCACGATTTGATTATCATAGAAGATGCTGCACATGCATTAGGTAGCGAATATAAGGGGAGAAAAGTTGGTAGTCAAGCGGATATGGTTGAATTCAGTTTTCACCCGGTAAAACCTATAACAACAGCTGAAGGTGGAATTGTAACTACAAATAGTGAGAATTTATACAAAAAGATGATGATTTTTAGAACACATGGAATCACGCGAGATCAAGAAATCTTAAATGAAAATCATGGTCCTTGGTATTATGAACAACAACACCTTGGTTATAATTATCGATTGACTGATGTTCAAAGTGCGCTTGGAACAAGTCAAATGAATAAAATCAATGATTTTATCACTCGAAGAAGAGAAATTGTTGAACAATATAATGAAGCATTTAAGGATTTAAAAGAAATAGTGACACCATCTGAGGCAGAATTTTCAGATTCGGGCTGGCATATTTACGTTATAAAAGTTAAGCCTGAGTTATTAACTACAACTCGGAAAGAAATCTTTGAAGCTTTACAAGCTGAGAATATTGGTGTCAATGTTCATTACATTCCAGTATATCTTCATCCTTATTATAGAGATTTAGGCTATGCAAAGGGCATATGCCCTAATGCAGAAGAACTGTATGAAAACATGATCACTTTACCCCTATTCCCAAGCATGTCTAATGAAGATGTGAATGATGTTGTGGTAGCAGTGAAAAAAGTAATAGATTATTACCGAAAGTAGGTAAGAATATGAAAATAGGCGCAATAATTCAAGCAAGAATGGGCTCAACTAGACTACCCGAAAAGGTTATGAAAAACCTTCAGGGAAAAACTGTGTTAGAACATGTGATTGAGCGAGTGAAACAGTCTAAGTTAATCGATGAAATAATAATTGCAACAACAACTCATGAAAGAGATGCAGTGATTGAATCAGAGGCTTTAAGATGTGGCGTAAAATCTTTTAGAGGAAGTGAAGACGACGTTTTATCAAGATACTATTATGCAGCCAAAGAGAATAACTTAGACGTTGTAGTCCGGATCACTTCGGATTGTCCTTTGATTGATCCTAAGGTATTGGATGAAATAATTGATTATTATAACACAGGAAATTTAGATATTGTATCAAATGGTGGTTCAGATGTATTAAATAGAACATACCCAAGGGGACTAGATACTGAAGTGTTTTCTTTCAAAATATTAGAATATGCTTTTAATCATGCAGAAGAGAAATACCAGAGAGAACATGTTACACCATACATTTATGAGACATCTGATAGGACTTACTATTATAAAAATAATACAGATTATTCAAAGTATAGATGGACATTAGATACAGATGATGATTTTGAAGTAATTTCACAAATCTACAAGTATTTATATCACGGGACTCATGATTTTTACTTGAAAGATATTGTCAAGTTGTTTGAAAAAATGCCAGAATTGTATGATATAAATGCCCACATTGAACAGAAAAAAATCAAGTAAGTAGGATTGATAATGATGAATGTGAAAATTTTTACTGAAGGTGGACCTGATATAGGTCTTGGGCATATATCTAGATGTACTTCATTATACGATGAGGTAGCAAGCAGAGGGTTTAACGTCGAACTTGTTATATACGGAGACGAAAATAATATTGGTTTGTTAAAGAAGAGAAATTTCACATTTGTGAATTGGTATGATAAAAACAACCTATACAAATGCATATCTAAAAGTGATTATGTTATCGTAGATTCTTATAAAGCTAATTTAGAAATATACGAGATCATCTCCCAAATTTCTAAAAGAGCTTTGTACATAGATGATGTTGGACGGTTAAACTATCCTAAAGGAATAGTTTTAAACCCAGCTTTGGATACGAGTTATATAGTTTATCCTAAAGATAAAGCAATCACTTATTTATTAGGTCCTCATTACATTATTCTCCGCCCTCCATTTATAGATGTAAAAAGAGACTATATAGAAAAAAACATACAGAACGCTTTAATTGTAATGGGTGGAACAGACATAAGAAATTTGTTGCCAGACATCACTACTCAAATTTGCACAAAGTATCCTGATATAAATTTCAGAATAATAATTGGAACCACATCTAACGAATTAGAAGAAATTTCAAACAATGGCGTTTATAACGTTAAAATTTATAATAATCTAACTGGTGATGAAATTAAGCAACTAATGTTGGAGTCTGATTTTGCGATAACTGCAGCAGGACAAACTATATATGAACTCATAGCTACTTGTACACCTTTTATCCCTATTCAAGTTATTGATAATCAAAAGTTCACGGTATCCGCAATATTAGAAAATAATCTTGTTCATAAAGTACTAAATTGGGAATCTGATAGCTTAAGAGAACAAATCATACAGGAAATTGAGCTTCTAAAGGAACAAGCATATAGAGTATCGCTTAGCGATAAGTATTCGAACTTTATTGATGGGAAAGGTGTACAAAGAATCATAGATGAATTAATGGGGTGAGTATATGGAGTATGTAATAATTACTGGAGCAAGGAAAGGTTTAGGAAGATCATTGGCAAGAACAGTAATTGATAAAGATAGAGTGCTAATATTAATAGCTAGAGATCAATTTAAACTAAATGAAATAAAAGCTGAGTTGAATAAAAAACATCACCAAAAGATATTAGCATATCCATTTGATTTGAATAACTATGAAAATGTAGATGATTTGATGAATAATATAATCCTACAATTCAACCTTAAAGATGATTTTAAAATAACGCTTATTAATAACGCTGGTACCATTCATCCAATTAAAACAGTTGATTTGTTAGAAGAAACTGATATTAAAAGCAATTTAACAGTAAATGTTCTATCACCGGTACTTATGATTAGCAAGTTGACTAGGTTTGCAAATCAAAATAGTAGACAACTGAAAATCATCAATATTTCTTCGGGAGCATATAATCAGCCAATTGATAGTTGGGCTTTGTACTGTACTTCTAAAGCAGCAATTCAAATGTATCTCGAAGTTTCACTATCAGAGAACAATAAAGACTCAGCCGTAAAAATTCTATCAATTGATCCTGGAGTTATGGATACAGGAATGCAAGAATCAATAAGAAATTCAGAATCAAAAGGATTTAGTAAAAAAAATGATTTTGTTAATTTATACAGAGAACATAAATTGCGTAGTGTGGATTCGGTTGCTAAAGTAATAAAAGAAAATTTTATTGATGATTGGAATGTCAATAGTAACTTTATGAAACTCGATACTTTTTTTGAAAGTAAGTGATTATATGAGAATAGCAATTTTTTCGGACATCCACGGCAATAAATATGCATTGGAAGAAGCTTTAATCAAAATGGATGAAATAGGAATTGATGTTCATATATTTTGTGGTGATGCTGTAGGTTATTATTATTATCATAATGAAGTCATTGATACCCTTCGGAATATGAAAAACATTTATTGCGTTTTAGGAAATCATGATCAAATGTTTATTGATATAATTGATAAGAAAAAAGCTGCCAAATCATATTTTGAAAAATACGGTAGTTCTATAGAAAAATTTTCAAGTTCAATAACGAAAGAGAATATAGAGTTTTTAAGAAGTTTACCAGAGGTAAAGGATATTCTGATAGATGATTTGAAAATAAAAATCATTCATGGTAGTCCTTGGGATCCTATAGATGAATATATTTATCCAAATTCAGATTTTGATAGATATTCTGAGATTGACTTTGATTATGTTTTTCAAGGACATACCCACTATCCTATGAAAATTAGGCAGGGGAAATGTGAAATAATTAACCCAGGATCAATTGGACAACCTAGGGATGGAGGGTTCCCCTCGTTTGTAGTTTTTGATACGAGTACAAAATTGTTTGAATTTGTTAGTGTCGAGTATGATATTAATCAATTACTAGAAGATATACAGCGTGTTGGTGGAGAACCAAGTTATCTTTCCAATGTACTAAGGAGGCCATTAGATGGAAAATAAAAAGATAAATATTTTAGTTACTGGAATAGGTGGAGATATAGGCATTGGAATTGTAAAAATCTTAAATGAGATAGAGTATCATAAAATACTCGTGGGGTGTGATATCAACGAGTATCCTGCAAATAAACTAGATGTAGATTCATTTTATATTGCTCCTAGAGCGAATAATAAAGAACAATACTTAAGTTTTATAAAAGACATCTGCAATAGTCATGACATAGACTTAATTATCCCAAGCTCGGAAATTGAAATTAAAACATTAAGCGAAAACAAATCTATTCTGGGCGATGAGGTGAAAGTTTTAATTAATCATAATGAGATTATAAATACATTTTTGGATAAGCTGCAAACTATTGATTTCTTTAAAGCCAAAGGAATTAAACATCCAAAGACTTATGATATAAAAGAATTTTCTAGTCAATTAAACTACCCTTTTTTATTGAAAGAAAAGTTTACTCAAGGTAGTAAAGGAGTAGTAAAAATTGAAGATGCTGATGATTTTATTTACTACAAAAAGAAACACCCCAACAGTATTATTCAAGAAATAATAGGAGACAATAGGCAAGAATTTACAATAGGTGTTTTTTCAGATGGAGAAAATGTTTATAATATTGCCTTTCAGAGAGAATTAGGGTATGGGAGTTTAAGTAAATTTGTTCGAAGGATATCAGACCCTAAGATTGATGAATTGGCTAATAACATCGCTAATCTAACTAACCTTAGAGGTTCAATTAATATACAAGTTAGAAAGAATGATGATGGTGAGTATTTACCGTTTGAGATAAATCCAAGGCTATCTAGCACTTTGGCATTCCGTCACTATTTTGGATTTAAAGACCTAAAGTGGTGGATTGATTTAATGTATGGCTCATGTTTAGAAATCACACCCAAGTATTCCAATGGAATTGGAGTTAAAACTGTCAGCGAAGTTTATTTTGATATGGAGGAACCTATCAATGAAGATTAAGATTGATTCACATACTATTGGCAATAAAGAGAGAACTTTTATAATTGCAGAGCTTTCTGCAAACCATGGGAACGATATAAATATTGCCAAGAAAACAATTTTAGCTGCAAAAGAAGTTGGAGCAGATGCAATAAAAATACAAACCTTTACACCAGACACAATTACATTAGATTGCGATAATGATTATTTCACAGTCAAAGGTGGAACTATCTGGGATGGAAGAACTTTATATGATTTATACGAAGAAGCGCATATGCCTTGGGAGTGGCAGAAAGAATTAAAGGAATATGCAAATAGCATCGGTTTAATATTTTTCTCCTCACCATTTGATAAGTCAGCAGTTGATTTTTTAGAAAGTATAAATGTGCCCGCTTATAAAATTGCTTCATATGAGATAATGGATATACCATTAATTGAATATACAGCTTCTAAAGGTAAACCTATGATTATTTCAACTGGAGTTGCTTCATTGAACGATATTCAGGAGGCTGTTGAAGCGTGTAATCGTGTAGGAAATGATCAAATTATTTTACTTAAGTGTACATCTTCATATCCGGCAAAGATTGAAGATGCAAATTTGAATACAATACCAAATATGAAAGAAACGTTTGGAGTTGAAGTTGGTCTTTCAGATCATACGTTAGGTATTACTGTTCCTGTTTTGTCAATTGCATTAGGGGCTAATGTAATTGAGAAACATTTTATATTAGATAGGTCTGTTGGTGGACCTGACTCTTCCTTTTCTCTAGAGCCACAACAGTTTAAGGAAATGGTGGACTCAGTAAGAGATGCTGAAAAGGCTTTAGGAAAAGTTGATTATACCATGAGTGAGAAGAAAAAAAATAATAGATTATTGGGAAGATCACTTTTCGTCGTAAAAGATATAAAAGCTGGAGATAAATTTACAGAAGATAATGTGAAATCTATAAGACCTGGTAATGGTTTGCCTCCAAAGCACTATAATGAAATAATAAATCGGAAAGCAGCTACTGATATAGAACGAGGAACACCATTAAGCTGGGATATTATTAAGTAAAATGTATCAAATAGAAATTAAAAAATTGATCGTAAATTTCAAGTTTAAGTTAGCCAGTACAGGTAACTCATTTGTTTGGTACCGTAACTGCCTTGTTATTCTAAATCAGTGACCCTCTGATAATGAACTGAGGGATGGTAGTCTTCCGACCAGTCTGGCCTCAGGCCACCTTTCCAGACATGAAGCCATGCCGAGGTCAAGTAATGATAGGTCAAGCCCCCAATCGTTCTTGCTTGAATGCTTGAACAAATGTGTCATGTGGTGTTGCATAACCCAAAATTTTCCGCGGGTAATCGTTCATCCAACGCTGGATCCGCAAAATCTGGTTCTCGCTCACCTCACTAATCGGGCTTCCCTTGGGGACGAAACGGCGAATTAATTTATGCTGATTTTCGCTCGTCCCACGCTCCCAAGAAGCATAGGGGTGGCTGAAATAGACGTCAGCTACATCTTGCAGAGCATCGTGTAGCCCCGAAAACTCCGAGCCATTGTCGGAGGTCACGGTCTTAAATAATTGATCGAAGTTAGCGCCAGCCCGTTCTCTTAGCTGTTGAACCGCTTGGTCCACCGATTAGGTGTCCTTCCCGTTCAACTTTAGGATGACTTCAAAGCGTGTCTGCCGTTCAGCCAGCGTTAGCAGCACGGCATCCGACTTGGTCTTGTTTCCCACTACCGTGTCGATTTCCCAATGACCGAACGTTTCCCGTGTTTCAACTTCTTTAGGGCGTTCTTCAATTGACGTCCCGAGAACACGCTTGTTGGGACGGTGTCCTGGGCGGACCGCTTTGATTTTACGGGACAGTTTTTCAAGCAAGTCCATGTTCTTTGTTCGCATGATTCCGCGGTCAATCCATTGATAAAGAGCGGTTGTTCCAGGAATGATGGCACAATCGAACAGCTCGTGTTTTCTGGCAAATCCGACCACGACGTCCGGCGACCATTTTTCATTTAACATTTTGTCATCTGCCCAATCAATGAAGGCATTTGTGTTCGCCCATTTGGGGCGTCTGCCACAGTTCAGTCGTTGCTTTTCATAGAAGGCCTGTCCTGCATCAGCGTCATAAACAGAATAGTAGGTGTCATACACGTTTCCATTTTGCGTTTGGCGTTTTAACTGGGTGATGGTTCCGTGATCAATCTCATTGTTTATGGTTTGCGGAACACGTCCCAGCACTTTGGCAACCTGACGGTTGGAATAGCCTTCCTTTTTCAGGATAGCGATTTGGCAACATTCTGAGTAGGAAAGATGTTTTCCCTTGCGTGAAACTGTGTTATCATGGGTTTGCGTCATGTGAATTCATCCTTGTCTATTGAGAGTTGTGGTAACTTCAATATAACATGGAATTCACGTGGCGTTTTTTTTATTTTAAATGGCTAAGTTCATTATAAAATCCGCCTTTATTTTAAAGATGTAAAGGTAGGCTACAAAATTTTGAAAGATTCAAAAGCCTTTGATAAAATTAGAAAACGTAGTTAGGAGAAAATGAGCCACATACCGAAATGGCAGCTCAGCGAAAACCTCGCTTAACAATCCAGTGTTTTCAAGTGTTGTAGCAACAGGTGATTGCTGAACTTCCGGAAACGTACCTGGCTACTCTTGGCATTAGTGGCTGTAACTCAGTGGTTTTGTTTAGTGGTGGTAAACTTGAGTCCCCAAGAAACTTTTCCTCCGCATAAGTAAATTTTGGGAATCTTATATGAGGCGTTAGAAGTAATAAAGGTGGTATACGGGGTGAAGATGTGAGACTGGTTGATATACATGATTAGTTTGACACCCAGATAAGTTTGACATCGAGATCGGTTGTGAGGGTAACACCTGGATGTGCTGTGATGGTAACTTTTCAGATCGGTAGTGACGGTTAATTTTCAGATAGTGATTCTGGTTGATCACTTTGACACCCAGATAAGCGGTGATGGTAACTTTTTAGATAGGCAGTGAAAGAGAACGGGCATTTTTAGACGCAGAGATGTCCGTTTTTGAAGAAGATGAGTTTACAGAATATTTTGTTGATGGTTATGATGTGGGAGGTGAGTCACGTGGACGTAGATATTTATAGAGAGTCAATTCAATATGAGCAGCTTACACAAACAATATATCAAGCAATATTGAATAATGATTATGGAGAAAATATACAGGTTGAGCATAATGTTGAAGTGAGAGGTAGGTCAGGAGTTGCTCATCAAATCGATGTCTTGTGGCGCTTTAAGCTGGGTAATGTTAAACATACTGTCTTAATAGAATGTAAGAACTATGCTTCAAGTTTGACGCTAGAAAAGGTTAGAAATTTCTTCGGAGTTTTACACGATATTGGAAACGCGCAGGGAATTATTGTAACTAAAACTGGATTTCAAAGCGGGGCTGCTGAATACGCCAACTATTATGGAATAGACCTCAAACTGCTTAGAAGACCCACAGATAAAGACTGGGAAGGCCGTATGAAAGATTTACATCTAAATATTATAGCAAAATCAGTTGCAAGCAGTAAATCCAAGCCATTAGTGATTCAGATGAAATTAAAGGCAGAAGATGATATTCAAAAGAAATATCTCGAAGATCTAATCAAAGGCGGGAATTTAGCCGTAGAATCTGGTCCGGAATTATGCTTGTTAGATAAGAATGGCAATGTGTGTAGTGAGGAGATGCGTTGGTGGTTACCAAAACAAATAAAAGTTTTAGATAAAGAGGAAGGTGGACCTTATAACCAATACATAGAGCTTGATAATAAATATGTTTTGGTAAATCAAGGGAGGCAAGATGAACAATTAATTCAAGTTGAAGGTTTTGATATATCATATTATGTTGAATCTTTCAGTCATGAAATTATTAGCTATGGTGAGGAAATTGTAGAAGCAATCCTAAAAGATTTTAAGACAAATGAAGTTGAATTTGTGAAAAAGAGATCTGATTAGGGTATACAGAGTAGGGTGTTAAAGTATTTCATTGAAATGGTTAGGAGATGATAAATTTTGAAAGATATGAAGATGAATATAACCCTAAAGTGCAGCGTGTGTGCTAATGATCAATTTTCGACTGTTGAAGAAAATATAGAAGATTTGATGGATGCTCCTGATGAGACACTTATTAAATGTTCAGATTGTGGTAGAGTCGTGACTAAAGAAGAATTAATTAAAGAGAACAGCCACATTATTGATGCAAATCTTGAAGATTTCAAAAAGGATATATTCAAGGAAGTAGAAAAAGACTTAAAGAAGGCGTTTAAGAAATGGAAGTAAAAGATATATTTGATATTGTCACAGGGTATGGAATTCCATTTATAGCTATTGCGATTTCGATTGCTTCATTTCATGAGTCTAGAAAAGTTAATAAGGTCCAACTGAGATTAAATGAAATGGAAGAACAATTAAAAAAATATGAACTTGAAGAGAAAGAAAAAGTACGTGAGGCGGCAAATAAATCTATAGTAGAAGCTAGAATATATAATGTCTCGAAAGGTAAGTACAGATTAAAGATTTGGAATTCTGGTCAAGCTACTGCGTATCATGTTGATTACGAGGTCCCTGGAGATCTAAGGAATATTGTTATGAGGGACAAGGTTCCTTATGAGATACTTGAAGCAGGAAAGAGTTTTGAAGAACATATTATTTATTATATGGGAATGTCGTCAAAGCTTACTGTAAAAACGATGTGGAAAGATGCAAATGGAGAGCTATATGAGAAAGAACAAATCGTCTCATTTTAGTAGAATCTATGGGTGATGAAAGGGGATGGCCAATTGAAGTATTCAGAAGTAGAAGTAAAGAAAATGCTGAAAGCTGGAGACTTGAGTCTCGAAGAACAGATCAAGTTTAATATCTTGAATTTTATCAGGACAATCCACCTCAACCGTCAGAACTTCATTGAATCCTCCTTCGGGTCCGAGTTCTTTGGTGAGCTGCCCATGACTTTTAAGAAAAACCCAGGTCAGGTGTTTGGGCTAATCACTGCCACAATCAATGGTGAAGTACGGAAGTACGTTTTTAACGATAAAGGTTATGAACCTTTAGAAGACCTGATCAAATTAGCTGGAGGATAAAGAAAACCCGTCAAGCATTATTAACTTGGCGGGACAACAATAAAAATACTATGGCCAATAAAGAACCATGACTAGCAGCAATAGCAGCAGCCGGGCATGGTCTTTTCTATTTTTTGAGCCAGATTTTAAACTCTTCAAAATCATAAGTATTTGCTCTAACCATTTCAAGCTTTTCTTTTGCTTCTTGGTGCCAAAGGAAAAACTCCTGCTTTGTCATCTTTCCAGAATTGATTCTTGCATAATGAGTTTTGTATGCTCTATCGTAAAACTTCAAAGATAAACCTTCTTCTAATTTTTTCATGTAAGACCTTTTAGGGCCAACATCTGAACAAGTTCTAGTATCCAGAGATTCTTCATCTGGATCAATAAGTCTACCGCAGTATTCAACATTCAAGTTTTTAACAACAAAATACCTACCGCAGCTTCCACATTTCTTCACTAAAGTCCGGTCTAGAATCATGTGATACACTTCTAAAAATAAGACTTCATAAAAGCTGTTTACTTCGTATTCTTCATAAACCTCTTCGAAATATCCTTGTTGGACACTTTCTACAATGCTTTGCAGTTCTTCTAAAGCTTCAGGATGAATATGCTCAGTTCCTTTATGAAAATCATATAAGTCCCCTAAAATATTCCATTGTACTTCCTCACCATCTACAATCTCTGACCGTTTATAACCGGAGCGATAATACCTGCTATGTGGATCGGAGAAAGAGATCTGTTTCACTACGACCATGTGAGGATGGTCAGACATGGTAGCATGAACTCTCTCGTATACTGAAGCTCGCTCTGGAATAGATAGCTCTTTCAGATAGGGTGTGTTAACATCCAAAATCCAATAGATCATACTGGAGATATGACCTTGATAAGATAACAAGCTGTGAAAACCAGTTGGTGGAAGTTCCACATACGGAGGATCATCGTCATCATCAGGTTTAACAATTTGTTGATAGATTTTATAGTATTTCTTTGCTATTTCTGTTTTATCATTAAAGCCATCCTCGGGATAAAGGGCAATAAAGGTATCTATATACCAGCCTTCATCATTTTACGGTATGGTTTCGCTGCTCGCATTGATGATATGATGTTATTCTTGCGCAAAATTCTTCTGATCTTTTTATGATTCATTACTACATCGTATTCAGTTTCTAACGCCATTTTTATTTCATCAATCCCACACTTCTTCTTATCCAGAAAAATGCTATATAACAATTGGAAATCTTCCCAATCATTTTGATCACGCTCAGCACGTTTATCGCTACTATTTAGCCAGTAATAGTAGCCGCTTTTACTTACCCCTGCAAGGTCGCATAAATGATTCACCATTCCAGCAAGTTGATTCTCACAAATAATTTGGTTAATTAATCTAAAGCGTTCTTGTTTACTTAAGTCGTTTCTTTTGTCGTTTTTCACGCTCCTCTCGTGCTGTTCTAATTTTTTTACTAGTTCAAGATTCCCCTCTAGATAGGCTATACGGGCATTTGCTTTGTCTAGTGCCTCTTGTAACGATAATTGTTCTCTTGGTCCATAGGGACCATTATTTTTTGAACCACGAGTCTCTTGTAACAATACATCTTCTCCGTGATCTTTATATAATCTTTTCCAACGTGATAGTGATTGATTGGATTTTCCTTTTCCGATTAAATGAGAAGGAAGTCCAGCAAGTTCAAATATCTGAGTGGATGTCATGCCTTGTTTGCTTTGTTTAATGGCCTTTATTTTGAATTCTGATGAATAGGTAATACTTTTCTCTGTCACACTTTTCACATTAGGATTGTTTCTTAAAGCTTGAATCTCAGCTTGGCTATATATCTTTTTACTCAATCTGCCCACTCCCTTCTGTATAACTCAAATAGAGTATACCGAAAATTTTGCATAAAAATAACCCGAAAACTTACAACACTCTTTTTTTGAGTGTTCAGTTTTCGGGTTGAGATTCACAATACGACGCTTTACTTTTAATAAATTTGTACCCTTTATATTCTAAACATAGGGAGGATTTCTAAATAAGATATATGAACTCATTTTGCTAATATTTGCAAGAACAAACCCTTTTCAAAAGACCGATTTACATTCACGATTATGAAGAGAAAAAGTGCAAAGCGTATGTTATTGTTATGTTGTATTTTTAGACAGTATAAATTTTTATGGGATATCTTTGCTTGTTTGTTGAAATATAGCATATGATTATGGGTTTTATTGATCGAAAGATTAATAACAGTTGGTGAGTGGCATTTATTTTTATAAGGAATCTTGGTGGAGAAAATGGATAAAGTAGCGATTATCGGTGCAACGAACGCGATTGGCTGTCAGGCGGTAGAACAATTTTCTATGGCAGGCTATGAAGTCATCGCTGCACATTATGAAGATGTTGAAGTGCCAAACATACCTGGTGTTGAATATATTTTTATTCAACCGGGGGATACGGCAATTGTTGAGGATATCTTGGAACAATCGCGGATTGTGATATTACCGGTAATTACAGAAATCTGTGATATTCCAAAACTTATTTACTATGAAGAACGGTTATTCAATATTATTGACATCTGTGAAGACTTACCAATAGATGAATTTTGCTATATAATAGCGAGTGCTGAGCATCCAGATGAGATTGATTTTGAAATGAAGTAAGTACAAAAACGATTAAAAGCATATATTGAGAACGCTGACTTAAATCAACAACCGGTCGATATGTTTAAATTTGAAGATCAATTTACTGAAATCATTCAAAGGGGTGTTGCTTCCCTTGCAAGGAAACACAATAATACAATTATATTTGATTCTGGAAAATGATACTTTACTTTTCATCCGATGATTTCCATGTGGTAAGATAAGACAAAAGGAAATTGCTTATCAAAATGAGGAATGTAGATGAAAGGAAATAATCTTGTTCGACTTGCGGGCTTTTTTGCCGGCATTATGATCGCTATAGGTTTATTAGGTGTGATTACCCTCAGTAACCTCATTGTTGATGAGGAACCGAGAGTGTCAGATATTATTGTTGTGCCAGAAGGGGCTAGTGAGCGGGCTGGTGAAGCAGTTGATTTGCTTGAAGCAGGTTATTCACGGTCAGGAAAAATTATCGTAAGTCCACTAACCCAGTCAAATCTAGATTTTTACGTAGGGGCGGGTGCGCCAAGTGATGCTTTAATTAACGAAGGGAACGCTACGTCTACTTATACCAACGCACGAAATACATTGAAGATGATGCAAGAATTGGGCTATGATTCTGCCGTTATCACGTCTTCAGATTACCATATGCTGCGAACAAAGATGATTTATGAACGACAAAATCGCCATTACGGGTTCGATTTAACATACGTCGCTACCTATCATGATGTTGCCGGTGAGGAAGTGACTTGGTGGCAAGCCAATCGTAGAGCGGGTCTTAGTGAAATTAGAAAATTTTGGGGCTACATGTTCTTTCTTTACCATTGGGTAGATGAAGACTAATAAGCTAATCAAAAGTCATCCGGTTAGGGTGGCTTTTTTGACATTTGAAATTATTTACCAACACTATTTGTAAAAGAACCCAAATAAGTTACAGGAGGTTATTTTTATGATCAATTATCATAAGATTCTTGAAATGCATCTACAAGGGATTCCTCAACGAACAATCTCTTCCAGTACGGGGCATTCAAGAGACAAAATTAGAGAGGTGGTGAATCTGTAAATGTCAACTGAAAAATGGACCACTCTGCGGCAATTTATCCTTGAGTCATGGAATCAATCCATGAGCTCGTTTGTTTAATGCGGTAACTTTCTCCTCTCATATTAATGATATTCGCTTGATAGGCTAATCGGTCCACGAGAGCGCCGGTTAAAGTGGCATCTTTAAAACATTCCTGCCATCGATCAAAGGTTAAGTTAGTGGTGATCATAATCGATCCTTCATCGTTCCGGTTCGATAGTAAATTGAATAAGAGCTCAGCGTCCCGCTTCATCAAAAGACAAGTAGCCTAATTCATCGATAATAGCCAAATCAACACTTTCAAAACGGCGTTTAAAACGGACAAACTGACTCTGGGTGACCGCTTCTTTCAATTGAATCACTAAGTTAGGCGCATTAACGAACTGAACACTCATACCTTGTAAATAGGCTTCTATACCAATCCCAATACTAAAATGCGTCTTGCCGGTGCCTGGATTCCCAATTAAGATCGCATTTTCTTTCCGTTTAATAAATTCCAGTTAGGTTAACTCACGCAGCTGCTTGCGCGGCTGTTCTTCAAACACGCTGTCATCAAAATCTGCTAGATACTTCTTATGATGAAACTTCGCCTGGTTGATTCGGCGTTGATGACTCCGCTCACGTCGTTGCGTGACCTCTTCCCACAATAATTCTTTTAAGGCTTCATCTAAGTTTAATCCCCGCTGGTTGGCTTCTTTTAGGTAACTTTGGGAATGTTCACAAATATAGGCCAATTTTAATTCTCTAGCTGCTTCTTCAATCGTCATTACTTCACACGCTCCAATCCGCTTCAATGGCCTCTGTAATGGCTTCGGCTTCTTGAGAAAGGGAAGCCGACTTTCGAGCCGGGGCATTCTGGGAAAGCTGTTCCATTAATTGCACCTTGGGCAAGGCTTGGTACTGGTCTAATTTATCTAGGAATTCACGGGGATTTTCTTTATAATATAAGGCATAGTGGGCTTTCAAATCGGGCGAGTGTTTGAGCACCAAGGAGTGTTTTAACGCTCCCGGTTTTTTCATCAGCGTCTTGAGGTAGTGGTATATGTCAAGCTGATACTGATGGGAACCCTCTATTTTTTATGCCGACAGACTTCCTCGTGGTTGGCATAAACCACAAAATACTCCGGATACACTTTTAATTGCACGGTATGCCCCACCAAATAATCGGGGACCGAATAAGCATTGGTTTCATACTGGATAATACTATATTTATTGACGCGGCATTGAACCATTTCGGCTAATTCAAAGGGCGGACGGTAGGTCAGTAGGTATTGCTTTTCCTCAACAATCTGACTCTTTTGATTCAGTCGTATTAACTGCTGCGTTAAATGGTCTCGGGCAGCTTCTATGGATGAAAATTGGTAAGATTTACTGAAACATTGACGGCGAATATGTTTAACTCGACCTTCTACCGTCCCTTTCTCATGGCCGCTAAAACAATTAGTCACATTAATTTCAAAGCCGTAATAGAGAGACAATTTGATCAGCGATTCATTGAGTTCTTTTTCAGACCGGCCAATAAAGCGCGTGACGACATTGCGCATATTATCATAAACCACTTCCTGATAGACCCCTCCCACCATCTCAAAGAATTGAACATGGGCCTCTTGAAAAACATCTTGTTTCTGATTCGTATATAAATAGGCCCAATAAAAATCAGAGGCAGGACTCGCAAACACTGCTAAGTGGTAGGTGCGAACCTTACCGGCGATTTCCAGTTTGACTTCCCCAAAATCAAAGTCCACACGGTAACCTAAAGGCTACTCTTGTTTTTTGTTTCAACTGCCGCCAGTAATGGGCGACGGTACGGTAACCAATGGGATGACCTTCTTCAGCGAGAAGCTCATGCACAGCGATCGCGGTTAATGCTTGTTTATGCGGGCCTAACCGTTTATTCTTTTTCAATTCTTGTTGATATAATTCTTTCATCCGTGCTTCTACTGCAGGAGTATACGCCCGTGCTCTTCGCTTGGAACTGTCATACGACCGAGTTAAAACAAGCTGTTCGGTTGCTTCTTCCACTTCTTGTTCACTCTTACTGGAATTCAAATCGTCAATGCCTTTCTTATATCGATCACAAATGGCCTTCGCCGTCTTGCGATCGATTCCTAACTCTCTTACGATATGCCGATTGGACTCACCTTGGCGATATCTTGAGATAACATCAAATTGTTTCATTTACAAGCTGTCAGCTAAGGAAACCTAGGTATTGATACCTAGGAGGAATTAGCGAAATAGACAGGTCTTTTTGTTGATTTTACTAGGTTATCGTTTATGTTTCCTCTAAATAGCTAGTATAATGTATTTTAAGAGAAAAGAGGTGATAAGATGCAGTTAACGAAAACGATTAAAGTGCAATTATACCCAAGTGCTAGTGATATTGAAAAGTTCGAAGAAACTCAACAACAGTTTTTAAACGCTTGTAATTTTGTTTCGACATATATCTTTGACCATGACTTTGAATTAGGTCAAACGACTTTGCACAACGCCTTGTATCATCAGATACGTCAGGATTTTGGGCTGCAATCGCAAATGGCCCAGTCCGTGATGCGTACGGTAATCGCGAGATATAAGACCGTGAAAACACAGTTTAAACAAAAACCTAAGCGTTATAAAGATATCCATACAGGTAAATATCATACCCTATATAAAGACCTTTACCATTTAACGAAACCCCTAGGGTTTAAGCAACCAGTCGCTGTGTTCGTACGTAATCGTAACTACGCTTATCACCAAAACAATACCTATTCACTGACGACCAATCAAGGACGAATTAAAGTGTCTTGTGATAAGCAACATATCGATTATCTTCAACAATTTAGCCAGAATGCTTACAAGTTCGGTCAAGCTGAATTACTCTGTCGTAAGGGTAAGTGGTTCTTACACGTGTCCGCAAGTAAAGAGATAGACAGCCCAGATGAAACGAATATTCAACGTATTGTAGGCATTGACCGTGGTTTAAGACAGATACTAACTATTGCGGATGATACAGCTCATACTACCTTCTATTCGGGTAAAAGCTTGATGAAGAAAAGACGGCGTTTTAAGAAATTGCGCCAGTCCTTACAAGCGAAGAACACCAAATCAAGTCGTAGACGTCTTAAAACAATTGAAAGACGAGAGAACCGCTGGATGAATGATGTGAACCATCAATTATCAAAGACACTCGTTGACCGATACGGGGCCAATACCTTGTTTGTGGTGGAAGATCTTACGAACGTTACTTTTAACACGACTCACCACCGTAAGCAAGATGTACGGTATGAACACCATTCTTGGCGATTCTTCGATTTTGAAGAAAAGTTAATGTATAAAGCTTTAGAAAGTGGTTCGCAAGTTTTAAAAGTATCCGCACAATTTACGTCCCAACGTTGTCCGAAATGCGAATCAATTGATAGAGCTAATAGACAACAAGATAAGCACTTGTTTACTTGTCAGAATTGTGGGTATCAATCAAATGATGACCGTGTGGCAGCTATCAATATTCAAGAATTGGGTCACCGATATCTGTCGAGTGAGAAAAACCCGCGGTTTGAAAAAGTTGTGCCAATACAAAATTATTAAACATAAAACAATATTCGGTAAGTGTCTACAGACCGCTTACTGATGGGGTGCCAGTCAACCATCCCTTAGTGTCTTTAAACGGTTGGAGATATTATATCGTTTGTACAACCACCATGTTTAGGACAAACTCTCTGTTTTAACAGAGAGTAGTTGATTCTCATAATCACTCCTTCCGCCTCCATCCATTTAATCATGTATGGTAAGCATAAAAATAAGTGGCCCATTTTCAACGGCAACTTGCTGAATAATGGACCACTTTTAGAATACAACAAACAATGTGTATTACGATGAAGTAGAACAGTTGATAAAAAAACAAACGTCGGCTGAGTTTGAATAGAAAAAATCGGTTATTACATTTTTTGTAATAACCGATTTTTTTAATACAATCGTTTCTCTGTTCCGTCCAATTCAACATACATTGAAGCATCCTGAACGGTCTCCACAATACCATGATAATTATCATTTTGATCTTGCGCACCAATATACAAGATATAAATAAGTTTATTCCCAGGTGAGAACCACATAGGTTCAATAAAACGACGTTGTGCTTGAAGGTCTTCAGATAAGCGTTTAACCTTTGGCCAAACTCTAGCTGGGTGACAATATTCTAAGTCACGTCCAATTTCTAAAGGTGATCTTTGGAAGAGCATCTCGTCATAAGGACCGATATTATTAAAGTATTTAAACTTATGATCGCCGTCAACGTAAGTAATCTCAAAGGGCATTGAATCCAAAATGAGTCTCACTTGCTTTAAACTTAAATATCCTTCGCCGATACTAATCAATTGCTCATTAGAAAAATCCTTTGGATCATTGACTACTGTCTCATTGCTTGCAGACCAGTTGAATTCCAACTGTCCTTTACCAAATTGAAGTACTTGTGATTCTGCTTGAGACTGATGTTTGTGATTAACCTGAGTTAAATTAGCTGGATCCTTAAGTGTTAAATCAACCTTACTTTGAGGGAGTAAATTACGCCATTTATCCGTTTGAATATCTAAGATAGGTTGGATGTTTTGTATTATTTCAACGAATCCTTGATATTGCCCGGATTCATTAAAGAGTGCTTTATACGAAATATATAAAAATTCTGATTCATGTTCAAACCAAAAGCTTTCTTCAGTTAATGTGTTATCTTTGAAAGCTTGAACAATGGGTTCTAATGTATCCCAGACTGCTTCTGGATAGACATCTTCTACCTTAGCACCGATGTTTTCAGCGTGTCGTGGTAATATTGATGACTCCTTCTTGTGATTGAAGTATTGTACGATATCATTTTGATCAACAAAAGTAACTTTCACTGGGATGTAATCAAAGATGACTTTGATTTGTTCTAAGCTCAAGTAACCATCACCAATCGAAAGAGGCACTGTTGGGTTCATGATTTGGTTACTGCTTGAGTCAAGCGTCTCATCTGGTTCCCAAAGAACGGTAAATTGACCGCCATTAACGGTAATTTTTCGTGTTTCGATTGTTTTACTTTCCACTGTATTCATTGTTTTTTGAACTGACTTAGTTGGTGTAGGTACTTCTTGAATTGTTAATTCTTCAGCTTTTTTCGTATCTTCTTCGAGTAAGTCTGCCAGGTTTTCTGGTTCCCAAGTTTCGCGAGGAGGAATAATTGCATAGCCGTAATTATCGCTTTGCAGGGCGATGTTGTACCAATCCAATTGATTGAAACTTTCAAGTAAGATATTAATTAATATAGCTTCTTCTTTAAAAATCATTTCATTGAATTCAAATTGGAAAGCTTCATACGTATCTCTTACTTTTGAAAATTTAATATCGGGAAATTTTTCCATGGCTTTATAGGCGCGTTTGAATAAGTCACGGATCTCATCATCTTTTGCCCACATAACTTTTGGTGGAGCGTCGTGGCCGTAACTTTCCATAACCGGGAAGAATAAATGTTCTTTCCGGTTGTAATGGTTATCAAATTGCCCGATGATATCATATTGACGTTTAAGTCCTTTAATCATTCCATCAGACAATTCTTCAACCGGCATTTCTTCAAAGGTATCCAGAATATTGTTAATCCGTAGCAGGGCAGAGCGTAACGCCATATTCTCTTCTTTGAATACTGTTACGGGGTGTCCGGGGTGATCAGCATCGGGGGCTTTACCATCTTCAATCGTACCTTTGAACAGATTCGCGTGAACATTACATAGCTTAAGAACATCTTGAAACGTAATCACACTATCCCCATACATTAATTGATGCTCCATCATGGAGATTTCAATGGCACTCACACCCGTGAAATGCTCATTAAATTCATCCTGAACTGATTCAGGATCTGCTCCATGATGCAGTTTAAGAAGAATACCTTCTAATATATCTATGCGATTGTCTGTATTATTACTCATTCACGTCACCTCCGATGACAGTATAGCCGTTCCATTGTAGTTCATTCACTAATTGTTCCAAAGGAAGGTTGATTAATTTGCAGCCTTGTTTTAGTGTGACAACTTTTCCAACCGATTGTCTCATGGCTGGATTAGCTAAAGGTTTAAAGCCTAAATCGACAAGAATGTCGAGAAGTTCAGGGTGTGAATCAAGGACTTGTTTCACAGGTCTATTAAGGTCTACTTGATTTTCCATTTTCTTACCCCTTATAAAATTCGATTGATATTAAATCTATTCATGTATAAACTAAACGTACTATATTACATAATACTAGCGAACAAAAACTTCATAAGCAATATGAATAAAATAAATATATTATTTAAACGAAAGGAACATCTTTTATGAATGAAGAATTTGGTATTCTATTCAAAAACGAAGCATTAAAGTACGAAGAAGAATTACTAGAGCAATTAACAGGAGTCATCGATCCAGAGTTAGGCATAGATATTGCGAACTTAGGCCTAATATATGAAGTAGATATGGATGAAGCAGGGAAGGTTGAAGTCATAATGACTTTAACAACTGCCGGTTGTCCCTTAGCAGACTTCATTGATAGTGACGTGAGATATCAATTAGCTAACTTTGATAAAATTACTGAAATCGATATAAAAGTTGTCTTTAAACCGCATTGGGATTTATCTCGCATCTCACGCTTTGCTCGTATTGCTTTAGGTATTCCGAGTGATTTTATTCCGAATTAAATTAATATTTAAAAGTCCTGTCTAACGATGGGGCTATTTTTGTACAATGTTCTAAAATTCACATAAATAATTGTTATATCCTATTGCTTATTGTTATATCCTATTGCTTTAGGTATAAAAATAGTTTATCATATGTGTAATTAATCACAAGCTTAGATGTTTGCTTCGAATTTATATGGAGGGGATACCGTGGAAAAATTAAAAAACGAAAAAATGAATGTTAATCCTTGGGAAGGTTTTACAGGGACTAAATGGCAAGAGTCAATTGATGTTAGAGATTTTATTCAAGAGAATTATACTTTATACGAAGGTGATGATTCATTCTTAGAAGGTGCAACGATTGAAACTTTCCAATTATGGGATCAAGTAATGGAACTAACAAAAGCAGAACGTGATGCTGGTGGCATTCTAGATATGGATACTAAAGTTGTATCAACAATTACGTCACATGATGCGGGTTACCTGAACAAAGACGTTGAAAAAGTTGTGGGTGTTCAAACTGACAAACCTTTCAAACGTAGTTTACAACCATTCGGTGGAATCCATATGTCTGTTCAATCTGCAGAAGCATATGGCTACAAGATTGATCCAGAAATTGAACATATCTTTACAGAGTACCGCAAAACTCATAACCAAGGTGTATTTGATGTATACACACCTGAGATGCGTGCTGCTCGTCGTTCAGGAGTAATTACAGGACTTCCAGATGCTTACGGTCGTGGACGTATTATCGGAGATTACCGTCGTGTTGCATTATACGGAGTAAACCGTTTAATGGAAGAGAAACAAAAAGACTTCGCAAATATTGGTAACGGACAAATGAACGAAGAAGTTATGCGTCTACGTGAAGAAGTTAGTGAACAATACCGTGCCTTACAAGATTTAATTGAATTAGGTAATATTTACGGCTTTGATTTAACTCGTCCAGCTGAAACAGCGCAAGAAGCATTCCAATGGTTATACTTAGGATACTTAGCGGCAATTAAAGAACAAAATGGGGCAGCAATGTCATTAGGTCGTACATCTACATTCCTAGATATCTATATTGAACGTGATCTTGCTACAGGTGTGCTTTCAGAAAAAGATGCGCAAGAATTAGTTGACCATTTCGTTATGAAATTACGTCTAGTTAAATTCTCACGTACACCTGATTACAACCAATTATTCTCAGGAGATCCAACTTGGGTCACTGAAGCAATCGGTGGTGTTGGGATTGATGGACGACCACTAGTAACTAAAAACTCATTTAGATTCTTACATACATTATCAAACTTAGGACCAGCACCAGAACCAAACTTAACTGTGTTATGGTCACCAAGCTTACCAACTCATTTCAAACGATTTGTTGCGAAGATGTCTATTGACACATCAGCCATTCAATATGAAAATGACGACATTATGCGTCCAATTTACGGTGATGACTATGCCATCGCATGTTGTGTGTCAGCGATGGAAGTTGGTAAACAAATGCAATTCTTCGGTGCGCGCGCGAACTTAGCAAAAGCATTATTATATGCAATCAACGGTGGTGTCGACGAAATGTCGAAAGCACAAGTTGGACCAAGCTATCGAGCAATTACTTCAGAATACTTAGAATATGATGAAGTGATGGAACGTTATGATGACATGTTAGAATGGTTAGCAGGATTGTATATCAATTCATTAAACGTTATCCACTATATGCACGATAAATACAGCTATGAAAGTATCGAAATGGCTTTACATGATACAAATGTAAAACGTACGATGGCTACAGGTATTGCTGGATTCTCAGTTGCAATTGATGCTTTATCAGCAATCAAATATGCAAAAGTTAAAACAATCCGTGATGAAAATGGTCTAGTTGTCGATTATGAAATCGAAGGTGAATTCCCACAATACGGTAATAACGATAAACGTGCCGATGAGATCGGTGTTGATTTACTTAAAGCATTCATGACTAAAGTTAAGAAACATCCAACATACCGTGATGCTATCCATACAACATCAATCTTAACTATTACATCAAACGTTGTTTACGGTAAGAAAACTGGTAACACGCCAGACGGTCGTCGTGAAGGAGAGCCATTTGCTCCTGGAGCGAACCCAATGCACGGACGTGATACTCATGGGGCGTTAGCAAGTTTACTTTCAGTTGCTAAGATGCCTTACGAATATGCTTTAGATGGAATTTCAAATACATTCTCAATCATTCCAAAAGCATTAGGTAAAGATGAAGAAATTCAAAAAGATAACTTAGTGAATATGTTAGACGGATACATTAAAGAAGGTGGACACCACTTAAACGTTAACGTGTTTAACCGTGAAACGTTATTAGATGCGATGGATCACCCAGAAGAATATCCACAATTAACTATCCGTGTATCTGGTTATGCTGTAAACTTCATCAAATTAACTAGAGAGCAACAAATGGATGTTATTAACCGTACAATGCACAGTTCAATGTAATCACTTAAGTTTTAGATATCTTGTTGAAGGGGGATATATCTTGTCAGAAGTTAAAACACCAATTATTGGGAACGTCCACTCGACTGAAAGTTTCGGATCAGTTGACGGACCAGGGATACGATTCATCTCTTTTATGCAAGGATGTCGTCTTCGTTGTCAGTTTTGTCATAATCCAGATACTTGGAATATGCGTGGAGGAACGCAATATACACCACAAGAATTATTCGATGAAGCCATACAATACCGTTCTTTTTGGGGTAATAGCGGCGGAGTAACTGTAAGTGGGGGAGAACCTTTACTTCAAATCGAATTTCTGATTGAATATTTCAAAATTTGTAAAGCACATGGTGTCCACACAACCATTGATACGTGTGGCGCACCCTTTACATTAGAGGAACCATTCCGCTCACAATTTGAAGAACTGATGAAGTATACTGATCTGTTCTTATTTGATATTAAGCATATTGATCCAAAAGGTCATGTAAAATTAACGGGTGTGCGCAATGAGAATATCATGCAGATGGCTGAATTACTTTCAGAGTTGAATATACCTGTTTGGATTCGACACGTACTTGTTCCAACGCGTACGGATTACGATGAGTATCTGATTCGATTAGGCGATTATGTTGAAACTTTATCAAATGTTCGCAAGTTCGAGGTGCTTCCATATCATAAACTAGGTGTCTACAAATATGAGGCACTTGGATTTAAATACCGTTTGGAAGGAGTCGAACCACCGACTGCAGAACGGGTCGAGAATGCTAAAAGATTGTTGAGAACAGAACGCTATAAAGGATATTTAGATGATTAAATAAAGCGACATAATTAAAGCGTAACACTTTAAAACAGTGTTGCGCTTTTTATGTATTTCTAGCAAATATTACCAGTATATTCAAAAAAATATTTATATCAATAAAACAATATCAATATTGTTATATAACAGAAGCGTCAATATGCTCATTTAATCACATATAGAGAATTATCATTGAATGAAACAGCATAGATAACTGTTACAACACCTAATAAAAACCTATTATATTAGCGTTTTTAACAATAAACCTCTTTACTTTCGTTTGTGAAAAGAGTAACATGTAATCAAAGATAAAGAAAAGGGGAGCGTAACAATGACGGAATTAATTGAAAAAGAAGTTATCGGAAATGTTAATTACATGATTAATGGTTTAGTAGAAAAAGGTTTGGTTGCTTTAGAGGAATTCGATCATTTTAATCAAGAGCAAATTGATCACATTGTAGCGAAAGCTTCAGTTGCAGCTTTAGATCAACATGGTACTTTAGCAAGACATGCGGTTGAAGAAACTGGCCGTGGTGTATTTGAAGACAAGGCGACAAAGAACTTATTTGCTTGTGAGCACGTTGTAAATTACATGCGAGATATGAAGACAGTTGGTGTTATCAGTGATGATGAAGTGACGGGGATCACAGAAATTGCTGAACCTGTTGGAGTTATTTGCGCCATCACTCCGACAACGAATCCGACGTCGACAACTATTTTCAAAGCGCTCATCGCATTAAAAACTCGTAACCCAATCATTTTTTCATTTCACCCGGCAGCACTTGAGTCATCGGCTCACGCTGCTCAAATCGTTCGAGATGCAGCGATTGAAGCAGGTGCACCAGAAAACTGTGTACAGTGGATTACAGAACCATCGTTAGATGCAACGAATGCATTAATGAATCACGATGGGGTTGCGACAATCTTAGCCACTGGTGGAAATGCCATGGTTAAATCAGCTTACTCATGTGGTAAGCCAGCTTTAGGAGTAGGGGCAGGAAATGTGCCAGCTTACGTTGAAAAGACAGCAAACGTTAAGCAAGCAGCTTATGACATCGTATTAAGTAAATCATTCGATAACGGAATGGTATGTGCTTCTGAACAAGCCGCAATTGTTGATAAAGAAATCTATAAAGAATTTAAAGATGAATTAGTAAGCTATCATGCTTATATCGTAAATTCAAAAGAGAAAGCACTATTAGAGGAATTTTGTTTCGGTTCTAAAGCATTCAGTGAAAACTGTGCTGGCGCAAAATTAAATAATGAAATTGTTGGGAAACCAGCGACATGGATTGCAGAACAAGCAGGTTTCACCGTTCCGGAAGAAACAAATATTCTAGTAGCAGAGGTGTCAGAAGTTGGACCAAACGAACCATTAACACGCGAAAAACTATCTCCAGTCTTAGCCTTATTGAAGTCAGAAACAACTGAAGATGGAATTCAAAAAGCTGCACAAATGGTTGAGTTCTTTGGATTAGGTCACTCAGCTGCGATTCATACACAAAATCAAGAATTAGCAAATGAATTCGGCCGTCAAGTTAAAGCCATTCGAGTTATTTGGAACTCTCCTTCAACATTCGGGGGAATCGGAGATGTATACAATGCTTTCATCCCATCATTAACTCTAGGTTGCGGATCATACGGACGCAACTCAGTTGGTGGAAACGTCGGAGCATTGAATTTACTTAACATTAAAACAGTTGGGAGACGACGCAATAACATGCAATGGTTTAAAGTACCTTCAAAAATCTATTTCGAACGTGACTCAATCCAATATTTAAAAACAATGGCTGATGTTGAACGTGTCATGATTATTACGGATGAATCAATGATGAAACTCGGCTTTACGCAAAGAATTATCGACCAACTTGAGGCACGCCAAAACAAAGTAAATTACCAAATCTTCCATAACGTTGAGCCAGATCCAGATATTACAACTGTTAGAAGTGGAGCTGAAGCGATGGCTCAATTCCAACCCGATACAATTATCGCCCTAGGTGGTGGATCTGTTATGGATGCGGCTAAAGTCATGTGGTTATTCTACGAACAACCAGAAGTAGACTTTAGAGATTTAGTTCAAAAATTCCTAGACATTCGTAAAAGAGCAGTTAAGTTCCCAGAACTTGGGTCTAAAGCGAAGTATGTAGGTATTCCAACGACATCAGGAACAGGCTCTGAAGTGACACCATTTGCGGTTATCTCTGATAAGAAAAATAATATGAAATACCCATTAGCGGACTATTCATTACTACCAACAGTCGCAATTGTAGATCCTGCTTTAGTTGAGACTGTACCAGATTTTGTTACAGCTGATACAGGGATGGACGTGTTAACCCACGCAATCGAAGCTTATGTATCAGTGATGGCTAACGACTTTACTGATGGACTTGCTTTACAAGCAATTAAGATTGTATTCGAAAACTTAGAAGCTTCAGTAAAATATAATGATCCAGAAGCACGTGAAAGAATGCATAACGCTTCAACTATGGCTGGTATGGCATTTGGTAATGCCTTCTTAGGAATTAACCACTCAATGGCTCATAAGATTGGTGGAGTTTTCCATACAGTTCACGGTCGAACAAATGCGATTTTACTACCATTCGTTATTCGCTATAACGGAACCCGCCCAGCGAAACAAGCGAACTGGCCAAAATACAATTACTACAAAGCGGATGTAAAATACCAAGACATCGCTAAATTAATCGGACTTGATGCAAAAACTCCAGAAGAAGGAGTAAAAAACTTAGCTCAAGCTGTGTTCGAACTTGGAGAACGTGTTGGAATTCAAATGAGTCTAAAAGACCAGGGCGTTGATGAATCTGCCTTCATGGATAAAACAGAAGATATCGCCTACTTAGCCTTTGAGGACCAGTGTACACCAGTGAATCCGCGCTTAGCTTTAGTAAATGAAATGCAAGAAATCCTTGAAGATGCTTATTATGGATATAAAGAAAGACAAGCAAACTACAATTAATAGTATCCAACGCATCTAGTAATACCTAAATTTGATCCCCTTTTATACACGTATATGCCTTGCTTGCGCAAGTAAGGCATATACGTTTTTTGGTTTTGAGTTGTACCTAGCTAGAAGAATAAAAATAAATTGTTCTAGCTGAGGTGATTAACTGGAAGAATAAATACCAATTGTTCCAGCTGAGGTGCTTAACTGGAAGAATAAAAATAAATTGTTCCAGCTGAGGCGCTTAACTAGAAGAATAAAAACTAATTGTTCCAGCTGAGGCGCTTAACTGGAAGAATATAAACTAATTCTTCCACTTGTTGAGGTAAGCTTATTCACGCTTGTCTTTGAAATCAAGCATTTTCTCCTTTTAGTATAAACTTATATATATTAAGATAGTAATATAAAGTGAAGAAAATGAAGGAGAGGGTATTATGTCACACGCTTTACCTAATATTGGAAAAGTTGCTACCAAAGCACTCAAACTATTGATGTCACACAACTTGAGCCTAGTTATTTAAAAGCTAGCGGTTTCCGTGAAATTAAGAAGTTTTGGGGCTACGTACTCTTTATATATCATTGGGTAGATGAAGAATAGCATATTGAATGAAACGCGTGGTGAAGACCATGCGTTTTTTGATAAACTAATCATATAGACAAGTGATTATATTTTTTGAAATAGCCATTTACTTACCCCCAATCATACATTTGAATTGGGGTTCTTTTCTGGTTATGCTAAAATGATGCTAAATAAGAGAGATAAAGGAGCTTAACAATGAAATTAATTTCATGGAATATTGATTCTTTAAATGCCGCTTTAACTGGGGCATCTCCGCGTGCTGAATTATCGCGAGAGGTCTTAAAAATGATTCGCGAACACCAACCAGATGTAATTGCGATTCAAGAGACAAAACTATCGGCGAAAGGTCCAACTAAAAAACATTTGGATATTATTGAAGCAGATGTGCCTGACTATAAAGTGGTCTGGGTGTCTAGTGTTGAGCCTGCCCGTAAAGGTTACGCTGGTACCATGTTCTTATACAAGAAAGACTACACGCCAGAAGTCACTTTCCCACAAATTGGAGCACCAACGACGATGGATTATGAAGGTCGTATGATTACGTTAGAATTTACTGATTTTTATGTAACCAATGTTTACACACCAAATGCGGGCTCTGCTTTAGCGCGTTTAGAAGACCGTCAAGTTTGGGATGTGCAGTATGCAAACTATTTAGCGGACTTGGATGCTAAGAAACCAGTGATTGCTTGTGGTGATTTTAATGTCGCCCATACAGAAATTGATTTGGCACACCCTAAAAATAATCATTTTTCTGCTGGTTTCACTGATGAAGAACGTGCTGGCTTTACCAATTTGTTAAACCGCGGTTTCACAGATACCTTCCGTCATATTCATGGCGACGTTGAAGGTGTTTATACTTGGTGGGCACAACGAGTGAAAACAAGCAAAATCAACAATTCCGGATGGCGCATTGATTATTGGTTGGTAAGTGACCGGATTGCAGACAAAGTGCAAAAATCTGAAATGCTAGACTCTGGTACACGTCAAGACCACACACCAATTTTGTTAGAAATTGATATCTAGTTATAGAGGATAATAAATCATGAGGCTGGGCTAATGGTAGCTCAGCTTTTTTAATTTACTGTTAGGCTTGTACGGCGTTTGATCCTATTCTTTAATGCCTTTTTGAATTTTGCGTATCTTCTTTTGTGTGTTTTTGCCTGCGATTTTCTTTAATTTCTCTTGACCAAAAACATAGTAGAGAATATTGGCGAAAAGTTGGTACATACTATCTAGCTGGCCAAAGTCTACATATGCTTTAATGGGTTGATAGGCAGATTCGCTGACCATAAATTGTTGATTGTCAAATGTATCCTCATCAGCTTGATTGCTTAATGATGGATGATGAGTGAAGTGGTTGAACTGACTATAAAAAGCCATTTGATTAAAGAATCGTAAGTGTTGTTGGCGGAAGGTGGCATAAAAACCCATTTTTTCTCTTAAGTATTTATTTTTTAGATTGATTCTATATTTGAAGTGGTTGTCTACTTCAATCCAGGTATCCTTCTTGCACTGGGCATCCGCATAGTAGACTTGTATATTATGTAAGGCCAGAATGTGATTGATCTCCTTTTTGTCATCAAAGCGTTGGAAGGCAAATTTTCCAAGGGTAATCGGTAACCGCTTATTACTATCCAAAATATGCGTGTGTGTTTGATTGAAATAAGTCGCCGGGAAGGCGTATTGGTCATGCCAAGCTTTCAAGAGTGACATGGTGTCTAGGTGACTAATGCCAAAGGATTGGTCGGTGAAAAGAATAATTGTCTTAAAAGGTAGTTTGAATGCCGATACATTATAGAGGAGGGACATGTTTTGAAGCAGTTGATTGAAGTGACGGGGATTTCCAGTGATGGCTTTTTCGATGATGGTGTTGAGATGATCTTGCCAATTGAATTTTTCTGGGACTGTTTCAAGATTCCTGTTATACATGCGCATGTTCTACCACCTTTATACTTTTTGTTATCTTATTTATAACATTGTATTTATTTTTATGAAACCAAATAATTGCTAGGACTTGAAAATAGATTGTTTTATATTGAATAAGTGATATTTTGAGCTCATTTACAGTTTTTGCTGCGTCACTTTTGACTTTTAAGTGATAATTCTAGTGAAAAATACTAGCCTGTCATCCTAATATGGACTTGCCTTTTCCTCAGTTATAAACGTATTTTAAGTTACCTGCAGGTGATGAAAAGATACTTTAAGCTCGTTTAGGGGAGGAAATTGCTTTTATGTTTGATCAATATCAGTATCCGGAGTTGTTGGACCAGTATCATGGTGTGATTGTGCATGTCTTAAATCGATATCATGTGGATGTGTATAAGTCTTATTACGATGATATTTACCAGTTGGCGCAGATTGCTTTATATCAAGCAGCGGAGGATTTTGATGGGGATCCGCTAAGTGAGGCTGACCGTTACCGGTTTGTGGCTTATGTGAAGCGGGTGATAACTTGGCGGGTGTTGGATGAATTGCGTAAGCACACACGTTTGGGTGGTCAGGAATTTTCGACAGCGGATGACTGGGTGTTTGAGGAAGGTTTAGGTGAGGGGCCGAGGATTGAGTTAACAGCTGATATTGAGCATTTCTTAGCTGAGGCGGCGAAAATATTACAACATCGTGATTTAGACTTTCTATACCAAGTGATTGCTTGTCAGGGGAAGACCAAGTTATTACTTGAAATTTACCCAATTTCTCGCCAAGCTATTTACAATAAGAAACGCAATTTGATGGACAAACTACAATCTATTCGCCATTTGTTGGTGGGTTAGGAGACAAGATGAAATCAACAACATTTAAAGAATATAAAGGCCTTTTAATTGCATTTGGACATGGAAATGGGGACCCAGGTGCCGTATCTGGGCAATTTACTGAGGCAGAAATGGTACGGAAGTTAAAACCCTATATTGAAAAATGTGCTAAAGCAGCTGGCATCAAAGTGGCTTTCTATATGGACAATCTTTACCAACATGCAACAGATATGAAGACCTATGCGGATTGGGTGGTGGTTGAAGTACATATGGATGCAGCTCTTCAACCACAAAAAGGCGGGCACATCATCATTCATTCGGACTATGTGACAGATGCTATAGATGATAACTTGATTGCAATGATTGAAAAGCATTTTGGCTTAGTCACTAGAAACGGTTTAGGCTTATCAAAAAGAGGGGACTTGTTGAATTGTAATAATGCACGAAGTTGGGGAATTAATTACCGGTTACTGGAATTATTTTTCCTAGCAGATGCAACTGACCGCAATTATTACTTGGCTAATCTAGACTTAGTGGCTAAAAATATGGTGGAAGCTGTAGTCGGCGTTCAAGTTGCGGATGATAAAGTTTGCCAATGTACGCGCTAGCTAGGGTCACTGTGTCATAGCGATGTGTGAAAAACCTAAAATCACTTCAATGTATATATAAGAAAAGCCATCGTGGTTGGGGATGAACCCTTACCGCGATGGCTTTTTTGTCTTTTGTTTAAGTCTATAATCTATTGATTTTCTTCAGGGATAATCCAAAACTCTGTGCCAATTTCTTCGTTACGGTCAAGTACTGCTTGGTTGAAGTCTTCTGATTGGTAGATAGCTTTGATATCTTCCACCCAAGGCTGGTCCATTTTATCTGCAGTCGTAATGGCTTCAAGTAGTAGGCCTTCGATTGGTTGTTCTGTGACCAAACGGGAGTCTAAGTCCATACCCGCGTCATAAGCGATTGATCCAGCAACTAAGGCATAAGAGACATCTTGGATTGCAGGTGGGACAGCAGCACTTTGCATTTCGACAATTTCAATGCCTACATGATTTTCTTCGATATCGTCAGCAGTCACTTTGGCTGCTTCAACGTCTGGGTTTAAAGTGATCCACCCAAGGTCTTCCATGAGTAATAAACCACGCATCATGGAAACTGTACCATTACCGATAGCGATGGTATCACCTTCTTCAACAGCATCAAGACTGTCTTTTTGCCCCGGATAGATAGCTGCCGGTACAGTTGGGATACGGACAATTTGCTCAAAGCTAGCACCCAGAGTATCATTATAACTTTCAGTGTTCAAACGGTTACCGTCTACATTGATATCCGCTTCACCCTCATCAACAGCAATCATAGCTTGGCGTAATTCAGAAAACTGAATTTCTTCAACGGTGTAGCCCTGTTCTTCTAATCTTGGGGCCACTTCTTCCATAAATAGAATAGAATAGGGGCCAGGTGATGTGGCCACTTTGATGGTTTGTGTATCTTCCGTCTGCTTTCCGCAAGCAGCGACCACCAAAGTGATTAAAGCCAGTCCAAGATAACGCAAATATTTTTTCATTTTTCTACCTCCCAAAGGTGTTTTATTCATCCACTTAAACTTATCATAAATTGTTGGGAATAAGGACACAGTATGCTTGGGACGGGTTATTGGATATCGATCATTATTGACAGTTTTGGATTTAACTTCATTTTTTGTAAAAGTAATTGAACAGTTTATTCTATTTCTACATATGGTAAAATAAGGTTATTGAAATCAGTAAGAGGAGTGACAAAATGACTTTAGGGATAGGTATTTTAGATTTTATACCTCGGGATAAAAATACATCGGTATTAGAGTCCTTTGAGCAGTCAATAGAATTAGCTAAATTGGCGGATGAAAAGGGCTTAGACCGATACTGGCTAACAGAACACCACTCAACGCCAGCTGTCTTATCATCAACTCCACAGTTATTATTAGCCCGTTACGGTGCAGCAACAAAGCAGATTAAGTTGGGTACGGGTGCGGTGATTATCAATAATTCCACTCCTTATCAAATTGCAGAGAACTATATGGTGCTTGAAGCCATGTATCCTGGACGTGTTGAAGCAGGTGTTGGCCATTCTATGCCAAAAGAAGTTACCCGTCAGGAAACATTGGGGATGCAGATTAACCGTGGACTAGATTATGAAAAGACGATTTCACAAATTGCAGGTTTACTTTATGATGATCTAACAACTGAAGATGAGATGCATGGACTACGTGTAATGCCTGCTTATTTTGACGGCGTGACGCCACTTTATACCATGTTAGGTTCACGCCGTAATGCGAAGTTTATCGCCGAAAAAGGCTTAGGTATGGTATTCGGCTTATTCTTCTCAGGAGATTTGGCTGAATGTATTGAAACAATCAAGATTTATAGAAAACACTTCAAACCTTCTAAAGGGATGCCACAACCTTCAGTACTAATCGCCCTTTATGCAGTGACTTCTACAAAGCGCAATATGAAGGAAGTATTAAACTATGCCTTAAATGATTGGATAGATGCACTAGAAGATGACAAACGTGCTTATTTGGAGTTGATGGAAGTGTCTGAAGCAAGAGACTTTGTTACAACTATTGATCCGGATGCAGAAGATAGGCATGCGTCTAAAAAAGTATACGGCACACCTAAACAAGTGGAAATGCAGTTGCGCCGTTTGAAAGAAGAAACCAATGCAGATGGGTTCTTAATTGCTAATCATTTATCTGGGTTTTCGAATCGACGCGCTTTGATTGAAATCTTGAGCCAGGTTAATATTTAATGATAACGATATCATTAATCTTAATAATAAGGTGAATTTAATGGAAGAATCCTGGTTTGACCGGGTTTCTTTCCTTATAACAAGCTACTTTTAAGGAAAGGGGGGATTGTGATGGCACGAGCTTTATCCGATTCAGTGACAGTTTTGAAAGGTGTTGGCGCAAAAAAAGCGGCATTATTAGAAAAGGTTGGGATTTCAACGGTAGAAGATTTACTTTACCATTTCCCTTTCCGTTACGAAGATGTGTCTGTAAAATCGGCCGGTGAATTAGTGGATAATACCAAAGCTTCGGTAAAAGGTGTGGTAGTGACGGAACCCGTTGTCCAATATTTTGGGCGCAATCGTAACCGTTTGACCTATCGCTTAGCTATGGACCATGAGGTATTGCAGGTTATCTTCTTTAACCAGCCTTACTTAAAAAAGAATATTCAGGTCAACCAAGAAATTGTTGTTTATGGGAAATTTGAAGCGGCTAAACAACAAATTGTAGGCATCAAACTATTCTCCAACCACCAAGATGAGGAGAGTGGTGATAATGATTTTGAAGCAATTTACCATTTAACTCAAGGCCTGTCGACTAAATCGCTGACCGATTTAATCAAGCAAGCTATTGATTTATATGGGGACCTAGTTGTGGAATTATTGCCCGAAACTTTGCGGGAAAAATACCAACTCATGCCGCATAAGTTAGCCATCCAGCAAATCCATTTTCCAGATAGTCAAGAAAACAACCGGCAAGCACGTAGGCAATTGAAATACCAAGAACTCTTCTTGTACGCCTTGAAATTACAATGGCGCAAATTACAACAACGTCGCATTGCCAATGGTGCTCAAATACTTTATGATAACGACCATCTTCGTGACTTTATCCAGACTATTCCCTTTGAATTGACAGCTGGCCAAAAGGCTGTAGTGAATGAAATTTGCGCAGATTTACGGCAGCCCTTCCAGATGAACCGTCTTCTTCAAGGAGATGTTGGATCCGGGAAAACGGTAGTAGCTATGATTTGCTTAGTGGCAACGATTGACGCTGGGTTTCAAGGCGCCATGATGGTACCAACTGAAATTTTAGCTGACCAACACTATGCCTCCATTTCAGGATTCTTTGAAAAAACGGATTACAAAGTGGCTTTACTGACGGGCTCGACGAAAACTAAAGCACGGCGGGAAATTTTAGCCGATTTGGTAAACGGGGACATTGACCTTTTAATTGGGACACATGCCTTAATTCAAGATGATGTGAAATTCGCTGACTTAGGGATGGTTGTGATTGATGAGCAGCACCGGTTTGGGGTTAACCAACGGTCTAAATTAGTGGCAAAAGGGGAATTTAAAGCACCTAATGTCCTGTATATGACCGCAACGCCAATCCCTCGTACATTGGAGATTACGATGATGGGGGATATGGACGTTTCTAAATTAAAAGAAATGCCTTCAGGACGAATTCCGATTGAAACATCATGGGTTCGCCATAACCGACAAGCCCAAGTTGATGAACAAATTTGGCTAGAAGTGAGAAAAGGCCGACAAGTTTATATTATTTGCCCTTTAATCGGTGAATCAGAAGCTTTAGAAGCACAAAATGCTGAGCATATTTATGAAACTTATGTGGCGCAATTTGGCAGTCAGTTTTCAGTTGGTTTATTACACGGACAAATGAGTGCGGATGAAAAAGACCAAGTCATGGAAGCCTTTAAGAATAATGATATTCAAATACTCGTGTCAACAACAGTTATCGAAGTAGGGGTTAACGTACCAAACGCGACTTATATGGTGATTTTAGATGCTGACCGGTTTGGTTTAGCCCAGCTCCATCAGTTAAGAGGACGGGTAGGACGTGGTGAGTATGCATCATACTGTGTTTTAGTGGCTGATCCAAGAACAGATAACGGGAAACAGCGGATGAATATTATGGTTGAATCGACAGATGGTTTTTACCTTAGCCAGCAAGATTTAGAATTACGTGGTGCCGGTGATTACTTTGGCACCCGTCAGTCTGGTCTACCAGAATTTAAGGTGGCTGATCCAATTGAAGATGGTGTCATTTTAGAAGTGGCTCGGGAAGACGCCATCCAATTTATTCCTTACTTTGAAGGCCATTTAAATGAATTCACTGAATTAGCCGAATGGCTTGACCAGCAAGTGACAACAATCAACGCTTAGGATTATTGGTGCAATAAAAATTTAGGCAAAATAAAGACAATCAAGGCCAACGTGCTGCAAGTTTTCAAGCTGAAATCCTTTTTCCCTTATAGGCTACAAGTGGCTTTGGGGTATGATATAATAAGAGCAGCTTTTTGAATTTATTGAATGTAGAAAGTAGGCATAGAAATGAGAATTGCAGTAGATGCAATGGGTGGCGATAACGCGCCTAAAGAAATCGTCTTGGGTGGCTTAAAAGCTGCAGCTGAACGTAAAGACGTCACCATCATATTTTATGGAGATGAAGATACGATCAAAGCAGAAATTGAAGGGTCTACACCTGAAAACGTGGAAATTGTTCACGCAGCAGATAAGATATTATCTGAAGATGACCCAGTAAGAGCTGTACGTACAAAACGTGAATCATCTATGGTGATGGCAGCGCGTGCAGTACGAAACGGTGAAGCAGATGCCTTGATTTCAGCTGGTAACACAGGCGCCTTATTAACAGCAGGCTTACTAGTGGTCGGCCGGATGAAAGGTGTTGAGCGTCCAGCCTTAATGGCAGCTCTACCAAACTTAGCCAATATTGGGGACTCAGTATTATTAATAGACTGTGGTGCCAATGCGGAATCAAAAGCGTCATATTTAAATCAATATGCAGTCATGGCAACAGCCTATGCCCGTGCAGTCTTGAAAAAAGCTGCACCTTCAGTTGGTTTATTAAATAACGGTACTGAAGACAATAAAGGGAATGACTTAACGAAAGAAGCCTTTGGTTTATTAAAAGCCAATGATCAGATTCATTTCACTGGTAATGTCGAATCTCGTGAAATTTTAAACGGGGTAGCAGACATTGTCGTAGCCGATGGATTTACTGGAAATGCCGTATTAAAATCAGTTGAAGGAACAGCAGCTGCTGTAATGAAATTGGTTAAAAATGCGATTATGGATGGTGGAATTGGCTCTAAACTTGGTGGTTTACTAATCAAAGGGTCATTAAAAGATATGATGACTAAAATTGATTTAGACCAAGCAGGTGGCGGTATTTTATTTGGTGTAAAAGCACCAGTATTAAAAGCACATGGTTCTTCAAATGCGACGAGCGTCTTTCATACAATTTTACAAGCAGCGACAATTGTAGATGCAGGTATTATTGAGGAATTGGCCACAACATTTGAAAAAGAAATGGCTGCTAAGAAGGCAGAATAAATTTGCTGAAAGTGGAGCTAGCTTGACCTAGTTTCCCCCTTTTTCAAAAAATAAAAAGTTTTAGTTGATGTGTAAGTTAGGATTTTATTTAGGAGGATTTTCATGGCAGAGAGTACAACTTTTGAACAAGTAGCGGCTTTAATTGTGGAACGTTTCGGTGTGGAGGCTTCTAGTGTGACGCCTGAGATGTCGTTTACGGACGATTTGGGTGCGGATTCGTTGGATGTTGTGGAATTGGTGATGGAATTGGAAGATAATTTCGGTATCCAGATTTCTGATGATGATGTTGAAGAAATTAAAACTGTTGCGGATATTGTGAAGTATATCGATAGCCATAAGTAGGCTTATGATTCGATGTTTGAGGAGGCTGGCAGTTGGTTGTCCAGCCTTATTTTATTGAAAATAAAGAAGGAGGAATTTTCATGGATTTGTCAGGTGTGAAGGCTTTATTGGCTGATCGGTTTGGTTTGGAAATACAAGATGAAACGCATTATATTGAGGCGTTTACCCATTCTTCATATGTGAATGAGAACCAAAATCTAGCTTTACAGGATAATGAGCGGATTGAATTTTTAGGGGATGCGGTTTTAGAGTTAGTGGTATCTAATTATTTATACCGTAATTATCCCGAGATGGATGAGGGACGGATGTCGTCTTTACGTGCTTTAATTGTTCGCGAGGAGTCATTGGCTAAACGTTGTGTTGAGTGTGGTTTTGACCAGTTTGTACGTTTGGGTAATGGTGAGGAAGCAAGTAATGGACGCAAGCGCCCATCTTTATTATGCGATTTATTTGAGTCGGTTCTAGGTGCGATTTATCTTGATCTTGGGTTAGATGCGATAGAGCATTTGATGTCCCTAACCATTTATCCTAAGATCAAGAATGGTGATTTTACACGTTTATCTGATGCGAAAACGGCCTTACAAGAAGAGTTACAAAAAGAGGGTGCGATTCAGTTGGCCTATGAACTTGAAAGTGAATCTGGTCCAGCGCACAGTAAAGAATTTCATGTGGCAGTTCGTTTATATGATGAAATCATTGGACGAGGCGTTGGCCATTCTAAGAAGGCGGCGGAGCAAGCTGCTGCGGCCAATGCTTTAGAATTGTTGAAAAAATAGTAGGAGAAAGGAATTAGCCTGTGTACCTAAAAACAGTTGAAATGGTCGGCTTTAAGAGTTTTGCGGATAAGACGACAATCGAATTTGATAATGGGTTTACAGCTATTGTAGGACCAAACGGCTCAGGGAAGTCGAACATTACAGAGGCCATTAAGTGGGTTCTGGGGGAGCAATCTGCCAAGTCCTTGCGTGGATCTAAGATGTCTGACGTGATTTTTGCAGGTGCTGAAGACCGCCGTAAGGGACAGTACGCCCAAGTAACCCTCACTTTTGACAACAGCGACCGCGCCTTGAATTTTGAAACAGATGAAGTGGCTGTTTCACGTCGTTATACAGCGGCTGGGGATTCTGAATATATGATTAACCGTCGTCCCTGCCGTTTACGGGACATCACCGAATTAATGATGGATACGGGAATTGGACGGGATTCATTTTCAATTATTTCTCAAGGTAAAGTAGAACAGATTTTCACCCAGAAGCCAGAGGATAGAAGAGGTATTTTTGAAGAAGCTGCTGGTGTTATGAAGTACAAGTCACGTAAGCATGAAGCTGAACGGAAGTTGAAACATACTGAAGAGAACTTGCACCGAATTTATGATATTTTATCTGAACTTGCTGACCGGATTGAGCCCTTAGAAGAACAGAAGAATGCAGCTTTACGTTATAAAGCATCAAAGGCAGAATTGTCTGACATTGAGATTGCATTAACGGCAGTTCAGATTGAAACCTTGAATGAGCAGTGGCAAGTAGCCAAAAATGATATCTTAGCTTATGGTGAGGACATTCATAACCGACGAGCTGCTTTAACTAAAACACAAGCCTCGCTTACGGATTATAAAGGCAAGGCTAGTCAGGCAGATGCGTCCGTTAACGAGTTGCATGAGCAGTATGTTGATTTGGTGAAAAATGCTGAGCAATTACAAGCTAAAATTCAAGTTCACCACCAAAAAGTCCTTTTCAAGGAAAATAACCAAGCCAACCAAGCTGAGAATCTTGATAGCTTGAAGGCTGCGGTAAAAGACTTTAAAGCCTCCATTATCCAATTAAAAGCCCAATTAGCGGATATGGAAAAGGATATTGATGAAAAAACGACTGATCGCGATAGTTTACTGTCTGCGCTTGAAGACCTGTCGGATGATTCTGAAGCAGCAGTTCAAGCTAAACGGACCGAATATATTACAGCACTACAAAAACAGTCCAGTCTACAAAATGACTTAAGCCAGCTTGAGAAGGATATAGCGAATGAAGTCGCCTCAGTTGAAAAAAACCAGTCTGAGCGAACAGCTAAAGAAACTACTTTAGCTGAATTGAAAGCCGAACTTGCTAAGGCTGAAGCGGATAAGGTAAGTATGGGTCAAGAAATAGAGTCCTTGCTTAACCAATATCAAATGAAAGATCAAGAAGTAAAAGCCAAGCAAGACGAAGCTTACCGAGCTAATCAAGAAATGAACCAAGCGAATCAACGGCTAATGCAGGCCACTGCCCGTAAAGAGTCGCTAGAAGATTTGGACCGCGACCATGCTGGTTTCTACCAGGGGGTTAAGGCAGCTTTAGACCTATCAGATAAAATTCAGGGTGTCCACGGGGCAGTTGCCCAATTGCTCCGCGTGCCAGATACTTATACTGGGGCCGTTGAAACGGCACTTGCTGGCGCTATGCAAAATATCGTTACAGAAAATGGTCAGGTAGCCAGTCAATTAATTGGTGAATTGAAACGGCAACGTGCAGGGCGGGCAACTTTCCTCCCACTTGATGTGATTAAAGGCCGGTCAGTAAATCCCAATGACTTGAATAAAATTCAGTCTATGCCTGGATTTATCGGTGTGATGGTTGATTTGGTTGACTTTGATAACCAATACCAACAAATTATGGCCAACTTAATGGGGAATGTCATTGTCGCTGATAATCTTGACAATGCCCGTGCGATTGCTAAAGCACTGTATTCTCGCTACCGGATTGTGACCCTTGAATCAGATGTAATTAACGCTGGTGGGTCAATGACTGGTGGGGCAACGAAACGGAATAACAATGCTGGTTTACTGTCCCGGAAAACGGACATCGATCATTTAAGTCAGGAAATCAAGACCTTGACAGCGACCGTAACCAACTTGCAAGAAGAGATGCACCAAGTGTCACAAGTATCTGAAGAGATGGTGAAAGAGCTTGAAACAATCAAAGCACAAGGTGATGAAGCACGCTTTAGTGAACGGACTTTAACGAGTCAAATTGACCAGTTAACCGGGCAAATTGCTGATTTAACTGAAGCTTTAAAAACTGGTGAAAGCCTGCAAGCTTCTGCTTCAAAAACGAAGGCGAAACAAGAAAAAGCAAAAGCGAAGTTAGAAGCGGATTTAAAAGTTGTTGACGATCAAGTCAACCAATTGAAAAATCTGATCGAGGATATGAACTTATCAGCAACTGATAAGGCGGAAAAAAGGGCGCAATTACAAGGTCAATTGCAGGCTGCTGAAACAGATTTAGCGGTCATGCAATCGCAATACACTCAAGTTGAAAGTCAATTAGCAGGTCAAGAAGCTGAATTAGCAGCAAAAGAAAATCAGGTAAGCCAAGTAGAAGCGGAACTTAAATTGATGCGGGAAGCTATTTTATCCAATTCTGAAACTTCTGGCACCTTGGAAGCTGACTATCAAGCAGCTGTGAAAGCACAGAAAGATTGTGAAGCTCAATTAAAAGCGGTCCGAAAAGTCCGCAATGAGGCGCAGAATAAGGCTGATGCCTTAGACAAAGAAGTCCAAGAAATGAATACACATCTCCAAGACTTGCTTGAAAAGCAAGCTAAGGTGGAGGCAACAGCTTCTCGATATGAAGTATCGATTGATAACCATTTAACCCACCTTCGGGAAGAATACGGTCTGACCTTTGAACGGGCAAGAGCGACGTCAGAATTAACCATGTCTATGGAATCAGCATCCTTAAAAGTTCGTCAGTTAAAAAAAGAAATTGAACAAATTGGACCGGTTAATTTAGCAGCCATTGATGAGTTTGAAGAAGTAAATCAACGGTTTACCTTTATGCAAAAACAAAGAGATGACGTATTGGCTGCCAAAGAAAAACTCTATCAAACAATTTCTGAAATGGATGAAGAGGTAGCTGAACGATTTGAACAAGCCTTTATTGCTATTCGGGATGCTTTTGAAGATATCTTTCCTAAATTATTTGGTGGAGGTCGGGCGAGTCTAAAATTGACGCGACCGGATAATCTGTTGGAATCTGGAATTGATATTGAAGCTCAACCGCCAGGGAAACGGCTGCAACACCTATCCTTATTATCAGGTGGGGAGAAAGCTTTAACTGCAATTGCCTTATTGTTTGCGATTTTAGATGTGAAAACTGTACCTTTCTCTATTTTAGATGAGGTGGAAGCGGCGCTTGATGAAGCCAATGTAGCTCGTTATGGTCGGTTTTTACGCGAATTTGCGCATAAGACGCAATTTATTGTGATTACCCACCGTAAGGGGACGATGGAGTCAGCAAATATCTTGTATGGCGTAACCATGCAGGATTCTGGTGTGTCTAAATTGGCGGCTGTTCGTTTAGAAGAATTTGATGAGAAATTACTAGAATCATCAAATTAAAGAGGATTTAGTCGTTTTTCATGGGGAAATGTGTCAAAATGTAGGTAATGTAGAAAATATTGAACAGAAATATGAGGGCATTATGATTGAATTAATTGCAATTGATTTAGATGGCACTTTATTACGAAACGATAAGACGATTAGTGAGGGTAACCGTGAAATGATTCGCAAGGCGATTGATAACGGTGTGGATGTTGCGATTTGTACTGGTCGACCACTTGAAGCAATTCAAAAATTCTTGGATACTTTAGCAACCAATACGGCAGACCACTATTCTATTACCTATAACGGCGGGTTAGTTATTCAAAATAAAACCGGCAAAGTAGCTAGCCAAGTGACCATGTCAATGGCGGAAGCTAAAGCATTATATGAAGTGATGGCGTCTTTAGAATTGCCACTTGAAGCAGTATTGATTGACGCAGTTTACCAATTCCCATTCCCTGAAAACCATCCAGGTCTTTATCAACAAACAATGAATTTCTTACCATTCAAACAATTTGATATGGACAATTTAGATCCAGAAACGGCAATTTTTAAAGTGGTGATAAATACAGAAACAGACCATTTAATGCGTATGATTGATCAAATTCCAAACTGGGTATATGAAGATTTCGAAGTGATGCGTAGCCATCCTTTCCAATTAGAAATCATGCCTAAAGGGATTGATAAAGGAACTGGTGTGAGTCATTTAGCCGATATTTTAGAGTTAACTAAAGACCAAGTGATGGTAATTGGTGACGAGGAGAATGACTTAGCTATGCTTAAGTGGGCAGGTACATCTGTGGTGATGGAAAATGGTCGCCCAGATGTAAAAGCGTTCGCAGATTATATCACAGATTCTAATGAAAATGACGGGGTTGCTAAAGCAATTGACCATTTTGTTTTCTTTGAAACAGATGACTAAAGCTACGATAAACTATAGGCAGTTCTGACATTAAGTGCAGTTGTTATAAGGCTTCAGCTTACATTCGGAAATCTATTTTAATAGTTTTTCAGAGGCCAATATTTAAAATTGATTCTAGTCAGGATTGTTACTTTTACGATATAAGTAAGTTAGTTAATATACACCTTAACTTATAATTTTACGATGACATATGAAATTTTTATTTTAGTAAAGGAGTGATACGATGGGATTATTTGACCGTATTAAACGCGCGTTTACGGGTGAGGATGAGATTGTTGAGCAACAGCGTCAATCTGAATCGCCTAGTCAAGATCAGATTGTCTTTGAAAAGTACGATAAGGGTGTTGAGAAGACACGACGTTCTTTCTCTGACCGTATGAATGAATTGTTTGCTGGTTTCCGCCAAGTGGATGATGAGTTTTTTGATGATTTAGAAGAAACTTTCATTTCTTCTGATGTTGGTTTTGACATGACACTTGCCTTATCTGACGCAGTACGTGAGGAAGTACAACGTCGCGGTGCTATTTCAGGTGAACAAGTAAAAGATGTCATCATTGAGAAAATGGTGGAGATTTACGACAAAGGTGGCGAGCCGAATGTTGAAATCAATGAAAATCCAGACGGTCCCACAGTTGTTTTATTTGTTGGGGTGAACGGTGTCGGGAAAACGACTACCATTGGGAAAATGGCTTACCAATTAAAACAAGATGGTAAAAAAGTCTTGCTTGCTGCAGGGGATACTTTTCGTGCGGGTGCGATTGAACAATTAGAAGAATGGGCACGCCGTATTGATGTACCAATCGTGACTGGTAAGGCGCAAGGTGACCCGGCTTCTGTGGCTTTTGACGCTGCTAAAACTGCGCGTGAAGGTGGCTACGACTACTTATTAGTAGATACAGCTGGACGACTACAAACTAAAATTAATCTAATGAATGAATTAGATAAAATGAAGCGTATCTTAACACGGGAATTACCTGGTTCGCCTCATGAAATATTATTGGTACTCGATGCAACAACAGGACAAAATGCCTTAGTACAAGCTAAAGAGTTTGATAAGACTGTAGATATTGACGGTATTGTCTTAACCAAACTTGATGGAACTGCTAAGGGTGGCGTGATTTTTGCAATTCGTTATGAGATGGATATTCCCGTTAAATTTATCGGACTTGGTGAAAAAGTGGATGACCTGCAAGTGTTTGATGCAGAGAAATTCATTTACCAATTAATTAAAGATGTTGTAGAAGTTTAACTTCAATTGACAGCAATAGACTAACTTAAGCCATAGATGAATGGTTAAGTTAGTCTATTTTTTGCATATACAACAAAGAATTGAATTTTGTTTAATCGTATTTCTGGTCACTATTGTCGGTGATGATCTTAATTTAAGACATTTTCGTTATCTGATCACTTTTAAACTGTGGCTTTTAGATAAATCGCTATACTATTTCTGAAATCTATCTATAAAAAAACCAGGCCTGGAATGAGAATAGGCCTGTTTGTGATGCAGAAAAATCTTCAGCTGTGGCGCTAAAGTGAATGGCTGTACTGAAAATTGTTGGGATGTGTTTCCAGTACACCTCTATTATAGTAATTTCAGCTTAGGTATCGGTCATCATTTTTACCTTTCTCAACCAGATTGTTGCTTGTCACGAATAGTATCAATCGAAAGAATAACCGCAAGTACAATAATGGGGTCTACTTGAGTATCATCAATCGTTATTTCAAAAGTATCTGACCAAGACAGCATTTTTGCCTTAACCTGCGCAATTGTCTGTTTTTGTTCATCTTTAATGACATAATGCCAACCTAAAAAGTCTCCTTCAATTGTCCATCCGATATCTTCAATGGCCATTTTGGTTTTAAATAAGGTCATTTTTTGTTGGATAGTAGCTATATAATCAGTGCCTTGGTAGACCTTTAGCTGGGTTAAAAAGCGAAAAGGCGATTCTTTAACATAAGCCAGTTCCTCATTTGTTAGGGCATCATAAATCCGTAATTGGCGACCAACTGAAAATAATTTGCCAGATACACGAAACAGGGGTGTTTGATTGTGGTCGTAAATATTAAAATCCTGCTTCAACGAAAATAACTTTTGCTTCATTTACAATTTCATGTTTCCATCCCCTTACACATTTTTTTAAATGATAACTTATAAAGTTTAGAAAGGACAATATATGTACTAATTGGTTAGAAATCAGTATCTTTTCTATTTTTTAATTTACGAACTTTAATATAATTGATTTGTGAAATATGGGTTTATTAACGTACAAAACTAATAAAATTAAAGATTATATTCTGTTTTTATATGCACAAAGTGTTATTCGGATAAAAAATGAGAGAAAAATAAGTTGAGAATAGGGTAGATTAAAATTAGATGAAAGCATATAATAGTGGTGACGATGTGAAGTCGTTCAAAATATGTAAACCAATAGATGGAGGAAATTAAATGACAACTGTTTATAATTTCTCAGCCGGTCCGGCAGTATTGCCCAAGGCTGTATTAGAACAAGCACAAGCGGAACTTTTAAATTACAACGGTACAGAAATGTCCGTGATGGAATTGAGTCACCGCTCTTCCTCCTTCGTTGGGATTATCGAACGAGCTGAACAACTACTACGCGATTTGATGCACATTCCTGATCACTATAAAGTTTTATTCTTACAGGGCGGTGCAACACAACAATTCACCATGGTACCAGCAAACCTTGCGAAAGGACAAAAGACGCAATATGTGAATACTGGTTCTTGGGCTACAAAAGCCATTAAAGCAGCTGAAAATTTAGATGATGTGTCGGTTGATGTCATTGCATCTTCTAAGGCAATGGGCTTTACAGCAGTTCCAGAAATTACTGCTGAAGCTGTAGATCCAGAAGCTGCTTACTTACATATCACAACTAACGAAACAATTGGTGGTATTACATTCCGTGATGTTCCTACTTTTGATGGTGTGACTTTAGTAGCGGATATGTCATCTAATATTTTAGCGAATGATTATAAAGTAGAAGATTTCGGTTTAATTTATGCAGGTGCTCAAAAGAACTTGGGACCTTCAGGAGTTACAATTGTTATTGTGCGTGAAGATTTACTGAAAGAAGATAAAGCCTTACCAGACTTCTTCTCTTATGCAACACAAGCAGACAAAGGTTCTATGATTAATACACCACCAACTTTTGCAGTTTATATGGTTGGTTTGGTATTAGAATGGGTTGCAGCGCAAGGCGGACAAGAAGCCATGTATGCGAACGCTAAGGAACGTGCGAACTTATTATATGACTACATTGATCGATCTGATTTATTTGTCAATCATGTAAAAGTAGAAAACCGTTCATTAACCAATATCCCGTTCTTAACGAACGATCCTGAATTAGATAAGAAATTTATAGCTGAAGCAGATGAGGCAGGATTTAAACAATTAAAAGGCCACCGTTCAGTGGGTGGTATGCGTGCTAGCTTATATAATGCTTTCCCATTAGAAGGGGTTAAAGCACTAGTAGCATTTATGAAAGCTTTTGAAGAAGAAAATAAATAGCCTGTCAACAACTTAAATATTCGGCTTACATTATAATGATCGTAATCAACCGACATGTAACCGGATGTTGTGCCCACTTTAAAGTATGGAGGAATTATTGAACAAATGGAATTAAAAGATAAAGTTTATCAATTAACGACTTATAATGCGATTGCTGCTGAAGGTATGGAACGTTTTGAACGAGCGAAATATGCCATTAATGAAAATGATGATCCAGATGCATTGATTTTACGTTCTAAAGATTTGCATGATATAACATTTAACGATTCATTAAAAGCGATTGCGCGAGCTGGTGCGGGTACAAATAACATCCCAATTCAACGTGCTACTGAGGCGGGAATTGTTGTCTTCAACACCCCTGGTGCGAATGCGAATGCGGTTAAAGAGTTAGTGCTAGCTAATTTATTGTTATCTGTTCGTCCTATTTTACAAGGACATGAATGGATACAAAATTACAAGTTTGGTCCAGATGATGATGTTGAAGCGATTGTTGAAGCGAACAAGAAACAATTTGCTGGAAATGAATTAGAAGGTAAGAAACTAGGTATTATCGGTTTAGGTGCTATTGGTGCTATGATCGCTAACGATGCTTACCGTTTAGGGATTGAAGTGTATGGTTATGACCCATATGTGTCTGTGGATACTGCCTGGAGTATTTCGCGTCGTGTTAACCGTGTGATGGAATTGGATGATTTATTAAAAATCTGTGATTTTATTACTGTTCACGTACCTTTAATGGATTCAACTCGTGGTATGATTGGCGAACGTGAGTTGGCTATGATGAAAGAAGATGTGCAATTATATAACTTTGCGCGTGGTCCGATTGTAGATAAAGAAGCAGTTTTAAAAGCTGTTAATGACAACCGTATTGGTGGGTATACTACGGACTTTGCGGATGCAGATTTATTGCACCATGAAAAAATCCGTGTGTTACCACATTTAGGTGCCTCTACTGAGGAAGCAGAAATCAATTGTGCCCGTATGGCAGCTGGAAACTTAAAACGCTTTTTACAGACAGGGGATATTGTAAATTCAGTGAACTTTCCATCTGTACAAATGAGCTTTAATTCACCAGTTCGTATCACCATTATCAACCGTAACATTCCAAACATGATTGGTAAGATTTCAACCTTTGTTGCGGAACAAGGCATGAATATCGCCAATATGGTGAACCGTGGTCGTGGTGACTTTGCTTATACATTAGTTGATTTAGAGGAATTAGATCATGAGAAAGTTGAGCGTTTAGTGGCAAAATTAGAAGAAATTCCAGATATTGTTCGTGTACGTGCAATTGAGCATCCAGGTCAATTCTTTGAAGAAGTTTAAGTTATTGAATAGATTCTTTAGCAAAAACAAATTTGTAGAGAGGCGGTCACAAAAGTGTCGGCCTCTCTTTTTATAATAGTAGCAAGTATTGTATAATAAGGGAAAAGATTACAACAATGGAGGCAATTAATCATGACAAGAGATTTATTATATGGTGGTATAGAGGCTGGAGGCACGAAGTTTATCTGTGCGGTAGCTGACGAAGATTTAAATATTATTGACCAAGTGCGTATTGATACAACAGTCCCTGAAGAAACTATGGGTGAATTGAAAGCATTCTTTGACAAATATGAAGTGGAAAGTTTCGGTATCTCATCTTTTGGGCCAATCGACATCAATCATGACTCGCCAACTTATGGTTATATCACCTCAACGCCTAAATTACCTTGGCAAAATTATGATTTTGTAGGGCAAATGAAAGCATGGTTTGGTGATAAACCGATTGCTTGGACAACAGATGTGAATGGGGCGTCACTCGCTGAAAATACCATGGGTGCTGCAAAAGGTGCTAACTCTTGTCTTTATCTAACGATTGGGACTGGTGTTGGTGGTGGCTTCTCTATGAATGGGGAAATTTACCATGCATACGCTCACCCTGAAATGGGTCATATTAAGGTTGCCCAAGACCCTCATGACCACTTTGAAGGGGCTTGTCCATTCCATGGTAACTGTATTGAAGGACTTGTGTCAGGACCTGCCATTGAAAAGAGAACAGGTATTAAAGGTGCTGACCTACCCTCAGATCATGAAGTATGGGATTATGTTGCAGATTACTTAGGTCAAGCCATTGCCAACTATACGTTAACTTTAGCGCCAGAACGCGTCGTACTAGGTGGTGGCGTGATGCATCAAGACCAACTGCTAGATAAAGTTCGTACACAAGTGGAAAAAGCGCTTGCTAACTATGTTGAATTGCCAGCAATGACAGATTATATCCAGTTACCTAAGCTAGGTGACAATGCTGGGATTACTGGTTCACTGCTATTAGCGAAACGTGCTTTAAAAGATGTAAAATAGGCAGATGATTGAAAGATAGTGAGCCTAATTTTTTTAGGTATAGGTGCTTAAATCGGGTGAGCTAGTGAGTAGTTCCGCTAATGAAGTCAGATATATATATATAAGGTTGGAAGTCATCTTCCAGCCTTTTTTTGGTAGGAAGCATTTATGATTGAGATTAGCTATGGCTAAAAATGTCGTATTCGCAAGTTGAATCATTTTTAATGGATAAAATATTATGTTAACATAATATGTAAATAGAGCTGAACGTTCTATCAAAGAAAGGATGAGGCGATGAGCAAAAATATTTATCAAAAAAAGTTACAAGAGGTCATTGATGAATTAGAAACATCGAAGACTGAAGGATTGAGTGACCAGGAAGTTTCTAAGCGTTTAGAAACTTATGGGGAAAATAAGTTAAAAGAATCGGATAGTAAGTCTAAGTGGGAGATCCTATTAGATAATTTAAATAATATTATCGTTTATTTACTAGCCGTCGCAGCCATAATTTCAATTGCAATGGGCGATTGGGTTGAAGCTATAGCCGTGATGCTGGCCGTTTTAATTTCGGTGCTGACTGGATATTTTGTAGAAACTAAAGCGCAAAAGTCTGTGGAAGCCTTGCAAAATATGGTCAATACTAGTGTACATGTGATCCGAAACGGAGAAGAGATTGAAATTGATTCTTCTCAGTTAGTCCCAGGAGACGTGATGGTTCTTGGTGAAGGAGACGCGATTGCTGCAGATGGTCGTTTGCTTACAAGCAACAACTTTGCAGTCATGGAAGCGTCATTGACCGGTGAATCTGAAGCTGTGGACAAGGACCCAGATGCGACTTACGACGAAGAAGAGTCAATTGGTGACCGGTTAAATATGGTCTTTTCAGGTACTGCAGTGACGCGTGGTAAGGCGCAAGTGATTGTAACTGGTACTGGAATGGAAACTGAAGTTGGTCGTATTTCTGAAATGATGACGGGTGAAAAGGACATGCAAACCCCGTTAGACAAAGAGGTTGACCAATTAGGTAAAGCCTTGATTGTCGTAGCTTTCATAGCAGCAGCTTTAGTAGTTGCTATTGGTTTATTCAACGGCAACCCGCCAAGTGAAATCTTATATATTGCAGTAATCCTTGCGGTAGCAGCAGTCCCTGAAGCTATGCCAGCTGTTCAAACCATTACCTTATCAAATGGTATGCAGACAATGGCTAAACACCAGGCCTTGGTTAAAACACTTTCTGCAGTTGAAACCTTAGGTGCTACGTCAATCATAGCGTCAGATAAGACGGGTACATTAACAGAAAATCAAATGATGGTTGAAAGTATCATTATTAAAAATGATGTCCAATATGAAGTTTCAGGTTCAGGCTATACACCTGAAGGCGATATTACAAAAGATGCGGAAAAAGTAACTTTCGATATTGATTCAATTGAAGATGTTGACGATTTAAGCGACAATAAGGCTGTCTTATTGAAAATGATTACGGACGGTTACTTGTCATCTGATGCCCGTTTAATCGAACGTGATCAACTAGATGATGAAGAAGCAGCTGAATTAGAAGACGAAGATAATCAAGACCCATATACCATTAAAGGTGACCCAACAGATGGTGCCTTAACGGTATTAGGCCATAAAGTCGGTCTATCACCGCAGTGGGAAAAAGACAATGACTATAAACTTGTCCAAGAAATTCCATTTGATTCTGAGAAGAAATATATGGCAGCACTTTACCAATTTCCAAATAACATCCACCGCCTAATCGTAAAAGGTGCTATGGATGTGGTCCTAGATTTAGTGGCAACTGAAAATGGTGAAGAAGATTTCTGGCAAGAGAAGAATGAAATCCTGACAGCAGACGGTAACCGTGTAATTGCCTTGGCTTCTTATACCATTAAAGACCAAGGTGAGGCGGATAAAGTCGCTGACGACATGGAAGCTTGGTTGAACAGCAATACAGACAAGTTAACGATGGACGGATTATTCGGGATTATTGACCCGCCACGTCAAGACGTGAAAGATGCGATTGCCCAAACACAAGCGGCAGGTATCCAGGTGAAAATGATCACTGGAGACCACCCAAGAACGGCATCTGTTATTGCCCGCGATATTGGAATTGAAAACCATGAAAATACCATGACTGGTAAAGAATTGGATGCCATCCATGAAGACAAAGACTTTATCGATAAAATCCGCGATGTGGCCGTATTTGCCCGCGTATCACCGGAAAACAAGTTACAAATTGTCCGTGCCTTCCAAGATGAAGGCAACGTTGTGGCGATGACAGGTGATGGGGTTAACGATGCACCAGCCTTAAATGGTGCGGATATCGGGGTTGCCATGGGGATCCGTGGTACTGAAGTTGCCAAAGAAGCATCAGACATGATTTTAACGGATGACGCTTTTGGTACGATTGTGGACGCGGTTCGTGAAGGACGTATCATTTTTGAAAATATCAAAAAATTCATTTCCTTCTTATTCGCTTGTAACATGGTAGAGATTATGGCGATCCTAACGACGATTGTCTTTATGTTACCAATGCCAATTCAACCACTACACATCTTATTCTTAAACCTATTAGTAGATATTGGTCCAGCGATTGCGTTAGCTTATGAAAAGGCAGAAAGCAATGTTATGGAACATCCACCAAGAAATCCGGAATCTGGTTTAGTGAATAAGACATTCTTAAGTCGGATTATCATCTCAGGTGTGATTATTGGTCTAGGTGCCTTTGGGGTATTCTACCTATTCCATAATATCTTTGGTATGAGCTTAACTTATGCACAAACTGCGACATTTACTTACATGGCAATTGCGCAGTTGTTCCATATTTTAAACGTTCGTCGTTTATCAGGATTTGGACTAGATAAGACCTTCTTCCAAAACAAACAACTATTAGCCGCAATGGCCTTCTCAGTAGTCCTACAATTATTGGTTGTTTATGTACCTTTCTTAAACAATGTATTTGGTACAGAACCATTGACATTAGCTACTTGGGGTATTATCCTAGCTACCGTTCTTGTTGTGACCATTATTGTATACGTAGTGAAGAAATTAGCTGGGTTGAAAGATCCGGAAGCTTAATTATTAAGGCAAGTGCGTGATCGGGGGCTAAATTCAGCCTCCGGTTTTTTCATATTGTGGATAAAGTATATCAAATACTTGAAGTTGATAGCCGATAAAAACGACTAAAGGACTTGGGCCATATCGTTGATTCTAGGGGTTTGATAGTGTATACTAAACACTTGTAAAGGAAAACTGCTTGACAAATTTTAGACAGATAGAAGAGGCTTAGATGGAGATTCAAAAAACAAATGAAATGAATACCCTATTGATTTTTTATGGGGATTTGTTAACTGAAAAGCAACGTGTTTATATTGAACTGTACTATGCTGAAGATTTTTCATTAGGGGAAATCGCAGAACATTTTGATGTGTCAAGACAAGCAGTTTATGACAACATTCGACGGACAGAAAAAAGTTTGTTGAAATATGAAAATCATTTGCACTTGGCGCGTGATTATTATGCGCGTGAGGCGGTAGGGGAAAAGATGGCTGCCTATGTAGCGAAAAAATACCCAGATGATACGCAACTAGCAGACTATATGAAGCAATTAATTGCGATCGATAACCGTGATGAAGCAAGTGAAGAATTTTAACAATTTCTGATTTAATAAATGTCCGAAGTGAATGCTTAAGATGAATGAATAAATAAGGAGTGTTACCAAGAATGGCTTTCGAAAGTTTATCGGATAGGCTACAAGGCGCTGTCCAAACGATGGGTAAGAAGGGTAAAATTACCGAGGGCGATTTAAAAGAAATGATGCGTGAAGTGCGTCTGGCTTTACTAGAAGCTGACGTGAACTTTAAAGTCGTGAAAGACTTTGTGAAACGTGTCAATGAACGTGCGCTAAACAGTGAGGTATTGCAATCACTATCGCCAGCGCAACAAGTCGTGAAGATTGTTAACGACGAATTAACTGACTTAATGGGTGGAGAACACGAAGATATTCAATTCGCAACCACACCACCAACCGTGATTATGATGGCAGGTCTTCAAGGTGCCGGGAAAACGACTACCGTTGGTAAGTTAGCGGCCTTCTTGAAGAAAAATGACCACAAGAAACCATTATTAGTAGCCGGTGATATTTACCGTCCAGCTGCTATCAACCAGTTACAAACAATTGGTCAGCAATTAGACTTACCAGTCTTTACTTTGGGTGACCAAGTAAGTCCAGTTGAGATTGCGACGCAAGCGATTGAATACGCTAAAATGAATGGTCATGACCTAGTCTTCATCGATACGGCCGGTCGTCTACAAATTGATGAACGGTTAATGACTGAGTTAAAAGATATTAAAGCGGCAGTAGAACCGGATGAAATCTTATTAACTGTTGACTCGATGACTGGTCAAGAGGCAGCCAACGTGGCTAAGGCCTTTGACGAAGAGTTGGATATCACAGGGGTTGTCTTAACGAAATTAGATGGTGACACCCGTGGTGGTGCGGCCTTATCTATCGTTTCTGTAACTGGTAAACCGATTAAATTTACGGGTACTGGTGAGAAATTAAACGAGATTGAGCGCTTCTACCCAGACCGTATGGCTAACCGAATTTTGGGTATGGGGGATATGTTAACCCTTATAGAGAAAGCCCAAGCGGAGTTTGATGAAAATGAAGCAGAAGCAATGGCAGCTAAGATGCGTGAAAATACCTATGACTTCAATGACTTCATTAAAAACATGGACCAGATGAACAAGATGGGTTCTATGAAAGATATCTTGAAGATGATTCCAGGTATGAATAAATTGGGGAATTTGGACGACTTAAATATTGATCCGAAACAAATGGCGCAAACCAAGGCCATGATCCAATCTATGACCCCGTATGAGCGTGAAAATCCAGATTCAATCAACCAATCACGCCGTCGTCGTATCGCTAAAGGGTCAGCGACTACACTACAAGAAGTGAACCGTTTAATTAAACAGTTTAACGAGTCACGTAAATTGATGTCAGCTATGTCTAACGGCAACATGGGCGCTCTTCAAAACATGTTGGGTGGCCTAGGAGGCGGTGGCTTCGGTGGATTTGGAGGCGGTGGCAACCGTAACCAGAACCGGGTCGCTGAATTACAAGCCAAACAAATGGCCCGCAAGTTGAAAAAAGCTAAGAAAAAAGGGAAATAAGCCTTTTTTCACCGATAGGGAAAAATATATTCGCCCTGTAAAGAGAAAATACTTTACAAGCTGACAAAAACTTGTTATCATGTTTACTTGTGATGAGCTTTTAAGGCTTTAAATATATAAAAACACTTAATTTTTAGGAGGAACTTACTCATGGCAGTAAAAATTCGTTTAAAACGTATGGGATCTAAACGTAACCCATTCTACCGTATCGTTGCAGCAGACGCACGTTCACCACGTGATGGTCGTATCATTGAAAAAATTGGTACTTACAACCCAACTACTCAACCAGAAACTATTGAGTTAGATGAAGAATTAGCTTTAAAATGGTTAAAAGATGGTGCGCAACCAACTGATACAGTTCGTGACATTTTATCTCGTCAAGGCGTGATGAAAAAACACCACGAAAACAAATTAGAAGCTAAAGCAGCTAATAAATAAGCGTAAACACTATGAATGATATGCCAAATATTGAAGATTTATTGTTAACAATTGTGAAACCATTGGTGAATCATCCTGATGAAATCCAACTGCACATTGTTGATGGAGATGAATTTTTAGAATACCATTTGTTGCTACATCCTGATGATGTAGGCCGGGTGATTGGCAAGGGTGGCCGCGTTGCAAACGCAATCCGTACCATTATCTATTCAGTCCGAGTAGAAGGACCAAAGAGAATTCGCTTGGTAATAGATAGAGAAGATTAAACAGGGTGTAAGAGTCGACGTTCAGAAAGAAAACGTTGGAAGATTAGAGCAGTAGCTGACGAAGTCAGTTACAATCTAATCTGAAACGTAGTTCTTTCTGGAGACTCGAACCCGACTAAACAGGGTGCGATAGGCGAGCTCAACTTCACAAGGTGCGATAGTCGAGCTCCCTTATAATTGGGTTTATACAAAGTTTGTAACAAAGCGATTCGCTTTTTGAGGGCGTAGACAGAAATGTCTGCGTCTTTTTTTGATATCTTTAAACAACTTTTGGATGGGGCACTTTTGGGATTCGTCGTGTTATCTTGGTTTTTAAGGTGTATTGATGTAAAATAAGACTGACGTTTGACCATGTTATTTTTAATTACAGTGGTCGCTAGAAATGTGAGGTGTGTCCTATTCTAATAAGTGGTTTGAAGGTTGGAAGATAGGCACATAAGAAGGGAAGGCAATAGATATGGTGAAGATTGAGGGCATGGCTGAAGAGCAGTATTATTTGGTCGGGAAAATCGTGAATACGCAGGCCTTACGCGGTGAAGTCCGTGTGATGGCGACAACTGATTTCCCGGAAGAGCGGTTTAGAATTGGTGCGACTTTGGCGATTTTTAATGGTGACAAGTTGGTTGAGACTGTTGAGGTGGATGGTCACCGTCTGCATAAGAATTTCAATTTGTTGCATTTTAAGGGCAAGGACAATATTAATGATGTAGAAAAATTCAAAGGGTTTGATTTGAAGGTTGCGGGCACTGAGCGCGAGGCGGACGAATTGGATGAGAATGAGTTTTATTATGATGATATTATTGGTTTAGAAGTCTATACGACTGATGAGACTTATCTAGGCAAGGTCCGGGAGATTACGTCACTACCGTCTAATGATGTTTGGGCTATTCAACGTCCAAATAAAGGGAAGGATATCTTGATTCCTTATATTGAAGATATTGTGTTAGAGATTGATCTGGATGATAACCGAGTTGTGATTGACCCGATGGACGGTCTGATTGATGATGTGGACGCGGAAAAGGGTGACGCCTAATGCAGATTGATGTATTAAGCCTTTTTCCAGAGATGTTTGAAGGTCCGATGAACACGTCGATTATTGGGAAGGCCCAGGAAAAAGGGGTGGCCAATATTGATGTGACGGACTTTCGTAAGTTTGCAGTAAACAAACACGGGCATGTGGACGATTATCCTTATGGCGGTGGTGCTGGTATGTTATTGCGGGTTGACCCCATCAATGATGCCTTAGAAGAAATTGAGGGTAAACATCCTAATACGAAAAAACGCGTGGTTTTGATGGATCCAGCTGGTGAAACTTTTACGCAGAAACATGCGGAGTCATTCGCAAAAGACGATCATCTGATCTTTATTTGTGGTCATTACGAAGGCTATGACGAGCGGATTCGATCATATGTGACCGATGAAATTTCGGTTGGAGATTATGTACTAACTGGTGGCGAATTAGGGGCTATGATTGTGATTGACGCTACTGTCCGCTTGCTTGAAGATGCGGTGGGTAATGAGGAATCGATTACGGGTGACTCCTTCTCGACTGGTTTGTTAGAGTATCCACAATATACCCGCCCGGCTGAATACAAGGGGATGACTGTGCCGGATGTGTTGATGTCTGGTAACCATGCTAAAATTGCTGACTGGAAGGGGAAAGAATCCTTACGCCGGACCTATGAACGCCGGCCGGATATGTTAGAAAATTACCCCTTAACAGATCAACAAGCTAAATGGTTAGAAGAAATTAAAGCAGAAACTGAGTAGGACTGTTATGAGTGGGTCTATTGTGTGGACCACAGTTTCAAACTAGCTTTAACATGGATATCTTTTTTATTTATTCACCATTCTTGATACAATATGAGTTAAGAATGGAGATGATGTTATGCCATGGAATATGCAAGATTATCCTGACAGCTTAAAAAACTTTGATGAGGTTGAACGCAAGAAGATTATTGAGATCATGAATGCTATGGAAGCAGCGGGTTACAAAGAGGAAGATTTAATACCCATTGCAATCCAGCAAGGGAAAGAGTGGTACCAGAATGCTTCTGATACAGAGATTTCGGAAGTTAAACAGGCAACCAACCCCAAAAAGAGCGATAAGCATGATACTGAATCAGCCAATCCTGATTTGATGGATGAGGACGTTCAAGTGAAATTTGATCACGAGAATGCGCAATGGCAAGTGATTACCGTGAAGGCAAAACGGGCTGCGGATACTTTTGATTTAAAAGAGGATGCTATGAAGCGGGCTAAGGAAATTGCTGATAATAAGGGGACAAAAGTCATTACCTATACTAAGGATGGTAAGCGACAATAACATGGATGCTATTGTAGTTAGCCATTATAAAAACACCTACCTTTGAGTCATTAGAGGTAGGTGTTTATTTTCATTCGAAAATGGTATTGGCTACGTTTAATTGTTTCATTAAGGCTGTCTTTTTGAATTGGTGTTCATCAATGTCTTCTAAAATTGACCGTAAGAGATTAATCCCTTCGAGGATATGTTCACCTTTATTTAACATGACACATTCAGCTCGTGACCCCATAGACACATCTGAAATTTCAGCACGTGAAGGTACACCTGATTTTACCAAGGACTCAAGAACCTGGGTGGCCCAAATCACAGGAATTTGCGCAGCCTCGCAGAACCAAAGAATTTCTTCTTGGACAACTGATAGTCGGAGATAGCCAACTTCTACAGCTAAGTCTCCTCTAGCGATCATAATGCCTGTTGGTCGGTAGCGATTTGCTTCGATAATGATATTGATGAGATTCTCAAAACCAGAGACGGTTTCTAGTTTGATCGTCGCTAATTTTTCTTCGTCATTGGTTACTTTGTCAGCCATGACTTGGTTGATTTGGCGTACGTCTTCTAAGTTATGAACGAAAGAGAAGCCAATCACGTCAGCTTCTTCTTTAGAAAAAGCCAAATCATCGATATCTTTATCAGTTAATACAGGGATATTTAACTCACGATCAGGGAAGTTGATGCCTTTCGTGGCTTTCACTTTCTTACCGTTTGATGCCATTTGGGTGATGCGAATTTTTACTCCTTCAGGATAAGATTTTTGGACTTTACCTATAATTTTACCATCATCAAGTGACACCGCCTCATCAACCTTTAAATCTTGAATAATTTCTGGAATTGGACAAGATAAGACAATTTCACAATCATAAAAGTCTTTTAATGTCGTATCGCTTGTGAGGAAAAAAATATCTCCCTCATAGAGCTTGGGGTCTTGTAGAGTAGTATAGATGGCTTGAATTCGTACTTTAGGACCAGCAATGTCGGTGAAAATTTTAATGTCACGCTCGTATTTCTTGCCAGCTTGATGAATATTTTCAACCATTTTCCGCCAAGTAGATACATCATCATGTGCACAGTTAATACGGGCGACGTCTAAACCAGCCTTTACCATTTGATCAACTAGGTCTTGGTCAGTGGCGGCTTCATTGGGCATAGTTACCATAATGCGGGAATAACGATCCTCAGCACCTGAGCCAAAGAAATCTTTGGTGAGTTGGTCAAGTGTAGACCCCTGTCCTTGACTGGTTTTCGTCATATGTTCAGGAATGTCAACTGCAGGCATATTCGCACTTTTGGCGAGATGATAAACGACTAAATCAAGGGTAGCTAATACATGGCCTTCGAGACGACCAAGTGAAGAAAGACCAAGATTGCCCAGTTTTAATTGTAGACTGCGGATATCTCGGCGACGAAGGGCAACATAATAGGCAAAATTTAAGGCTGCTTCTTTAAAATCTTCACGGAGAGTGGAAGGATCCCAGGATGCATAAATTTGTTGGCCATCCTTATAGACGTTTTTACGTAAATCGGATACTTCTAAATATAAATCTTTGTAAATATTATTTATTTGCGTTTTCTGGTTTGTCATCACTTTGTCTCCTTTATCACTGATTTGTAACCGTTTCCTATTCACATATCATTGTATCGTGAACACGAGCAACTAACAAATATTTGTATAGTGTGATTGGGATGATTCATTGAAACGATTCCTATTTAGGATACTTAGTCTAAAGATGTTACTTTAGAATAAAGCAGACGAGTGATCGCAAACCCTTATATAGGACGTCCACTATTTATGACAAGAAACTTTCAACTTTCTATTTACAATAAGTGATAAATTTGATACACTATTAAAGGTGTTGTTTCAACACATACTTTATGATATTCCGCTGTGGCAAAATTGCCATATGAGTGTTGTTGGAAGGAGAGAATCTAAATGAGTAATTTAATTGATCAAATCACTTCAGAACAACTACGTAACGATGTACCTGACTTCCGTCCTGGTGACACTGTTCGTGTACACGCGAAAGTTGTTGAGGGTGAACGTGAACGTATCCAGTTATTTGACGGTGTTGTTATCCAACGTCGTGGTGCTGGTATCAGCGAAACTTACACAGTTCGTAAAATTTCAAACGGTGTTGGTGTTGAACGTACTTTCCCAGTACACACGCCACGCGTAGCTAAAATTGAAGTATTACGTGAAGGTAAAGTTCGTCGTGCTAAATTGTTCTACTTACGTGACTTACATGGTAAAGCTGCACGTATCCCAGAACGTCGCCGTAAACAAAAATAATGCTACTACAGTAGCTATACAGAGAATCCCAATCGAGCTTTTTCTTGGTTGGGATTTTTTTATTTAGATGACGAATTTACAATTTAAGTGCAACAACAATAATAAAATAAAAAAAGATCCATAGTTTTCCTATAAAATAGATGTACTAACCAACTATTAGAAGGAGAAAGCTATGAATCCATACACACATCTTACCATGAACGAGCGAGAAACAATATTCCTAATGTATGAACAAGGCGAAACTATCGGGCATATATCCGAGACCCTGGACCGTTCTAAATCGACTATCTCAAGAGAATTACATCGTAATTCAAACAAGGATGGCAGTTATTCACCGTCAACTGCTCATGGAGAGTATAAACGTAGAAAACAACTATGTGGCAGACATCGCACGCTAGATAAAGACTCTATTTTCCAGTTGGTCAAACGACTATTTCTCAACGAACAATGGTCTCCAGAACAAATTTCTGGTCGTTTGAACCTTGAAAATGCCAAAAATAAAATCAGTTATAATACTATCTATCGTGCAATTTATCGTGGCGACTTCGATGAGCCTGGTTTATCAACCGGTAATCGAGGCGCTATCCGTAAATTAAGACACAGAGGTAAAACACGCCATTCTAAAAATCACGTAGAGAGAAGAGGAAAGATCCCTATCTCCAATCCGATTCATGAACGACCTGATAGCGCTAATGAACGAACTGAGATTGGTCATTGGGAAGCAGATACAGTTGCAGGTCAAACTGGTAAAGCGTGCTTAGTAACGCTAGTTGATAGAAAATCTAGGTTATTACTAATCGGTAAATCTGAGAAGAAAGCTTCTAAGCCGGTAGTTGACCAAATGATTAAATTACTATAAGGTATTGATTCTAATTTTTGTAAAACCATTACACCTGACCGTGGTAAAGAATTCAGTCAACACGCCCGATTGACTGAGGAATTAAATAATACGCAAATTTATTTTCCAGATCCTCATGCCCCTTGGCAAAGAGGATCTAATGAGAATACAAATGGACTCCTTAGAGAGTACTCACCGAAAGGTGTTGATTTGACAGATGCAACTGATGAAGAGATACAAGGTTGGGCAACGAAATTAAATACACGTCCCAAAAAATGTTTGAATTGGAAAACACCTTATGAAATCTTTTATAAAACTGTGTTGCACTTAATTTGACAATTTTAGATATATTTAAAGAGTCAAACTTGTCAAAGAGGGGTATGATAGTGATGCATGAAGGACGATTGAATTATCGTTTGGGTTTATTGTCGGTTGTAACTGGGGTTATCGTGGGAATTGTGTTGTCTGGATTTCGACTGGCTATTCCAGCAATCATGCATGTGGTTGAGGGTGTTTTGGTCTGGGGACAGACTTCGATTTGGCACAGCATCGGCTTTGTTTTGATGTTTGCGGTTATCGGCTGCATTGTGGCTTGGACAGCTAAGCAAGAACCTATGATTGGTGGGTCAGGTATTCCACAAATTGCCGGGAAATTAAGCGGTAAGCTCAATTTTTCATGGGCATCGGTCTTATTTTATAAATTATTAGGTGGTTTATTGGCTATCGGATCAGGTTTGACGCTCGGGCGTGAAGGTCCTTCTGTTCAAATCGGTGCTTCAATCGGCCAAGGGGTGGCAGAAGTTACCAAAACGCCTGCTAAATCCGGTAAATACTTGATTGTTGGGGCTGCAGGAGCCGGTTTAGCCACTGCTTTTAATGCGCCTGTTTCAGGTATCATTTTCTGCTTAGAGGAATTATTGAAGAAGGTTACCCGTCGTGGATTTTTGTCTGCCACTTTAACGATAATTACAGCATCTTTAGTATCGATAGCACTGATCGGAGATGATGCTGCTATCACTATTCCTCAAGCTTTACGTGTGGAAATGGCTACTTACCCTTATTTACTTATTTTAGGGGTCTTGTTAGGGTTATCAGGTGTACTTTTTAATAAAGTTATCTTATGGTCTAAAGCTATATATAGTAAATGGACTGCACCTACTTTTTGGAAAATGGTTTTTCCCTTTGTGCTAACGGCACTTGTACTTTTGATGGATGTGCGGTTAATCGGGTCGGGCGAAGAACTCATTTTGCTACCATTTTTAGATAATCCGGGTCTGTTGACCTTGCTCTATCTATTCCTGGCAAAACTAGTTCTGCTCGGTGTGGCATTCGGGTCAGGAATTCCAGGGGGGATCTTTTTCCCATTATTATCTCTTGGGGCGCTGGTCGGCAACTTGTACACCAGTAGCTTGTATGAATTGGGACTGGTGGACGCATACACGATTACGGTCTTTACTGTCATTGCGATGGCTGCGCATTTTGCGGCTATTGTCCGCGCACCATTAACGGGTATTTTTCTAATATTAGAAATGACAGGAGGGTCTATTCAGTACTTACTACCGATTGCCATCGTCACTTATATCGCTTATTTCGTGGCAGAAGTCTGCCAATCCAAACCGGTATATGAATCCTTGCTTGGGTTGATGGTAAATGACTAAGAATGACTTCTTTGGTGGTGTAGTGGTTTATTCACAGAACACGGAATAGATGGTCTTATACCTATCAAAGATAGATTATAAAAAATTAAAAAACAGCTACTAGGTGATATCAGTCACCTAGTAGCTGTTTTTTGTATCGAAAATTTACTTATTTATTTTCTAAGATACTATCGCTTAATCTTCTAAGAAAATCGCTTTTGTTTCTAAGTAGTCTTCAACACCGTAAAGACCGTTTTCGCGACCTAGGCCGGATTGTTTGTAGCCACCAAATGGTGCAAGTGGGTTACGTTCTGATTTGTTTACAAAGATATTACCAGTTCGTAATTGCTTAGCTACTCTATAAGCATCTTCAGTAGGTCCAACTACCGCACCTGAAAGGCCATAGATTGAGTCGTTTGCGATTTCAATCGCTTCTTCTTCAGTATCATATGTGATGATGACAAGTACAGGACCAAAAATTTCTTCTTGGGCAATCGTCATATCATTAGTCACGTTTGTAAAGACAGTAGGTGTTACAAAATGACCAGTTTCAATGGCTGGTTTTTTATCACCGACTAAAACTTTAGCCCCTTCAGCTTTACCTTTTTCAATATATTCGAGTACTGTTTTCTTTTGATTAGCGGATACCATTGGACCAACAAGCGTATTTGGATCAGCAGGATCACCGATAACGACATTGTCTTCATAGAAAGATTTTACTTCAGCTTCTACATCAGCTAATTCGTCTTTAGGCACTAATAGTCTTGTAAGTGCAGTACAAGTTTGCCCTTGGTTGTTTAAAATAGTCCCCATTGCTTTTTTAACGGCAAAGGATAAATCGCCACCAGGTAAGTAAACCAACGCAGATTTACCACCTAGTTCAAGGATGATGTGTTTGATGCCTTTAGCAGCATTTTCATAAAGTCCTTGACCAACTTCAGTTGACCCAGTAAAGGAAACAACGGCAACATCTTCATGTTCTGCTAGATAGTTACCAGCACCACTACCACTTCCAAGGATTAGGTTGAATACACCTTTTGGAAATCCTACTTTTTCAGCCAATTCAAATAGTTTAACTGCAGTGAGTGGTGTATCAGATGCTGGTTTAACAACTACGGTATTCCCAGCTAATAAAGCAGGTGTTATTTTCCGTTGAATTTGATTTAATGGATAGTTCCAAGGTGTGATGGCAGCAACTACACCATAACCTTCTTTAATCACTTTAGTATTTCCAATTTCTTCCGTTAAATTGTAATCTTTAATGGCCTCAACTGTAGCTGACATTTCATCAATGGCTAAACCAACTTGTCCTGACTCGGAGAAGGTCTTGGCAGCACCAAATTCTTCAACAATAATGTCACGAATCTCTTCTTTGTGGGCTTTGATTTCATCTAATAATTTTTCTACATAACCGGTTCTTTCTTCAAGAGATAGATTATTCCAAGCAGGAAAGGCGGTCTTAGCTGCTTCAACTGCTTGGTCAACATCTTCATTTGCAGAGTATGCAACTTGGGCAATCGTTTCTTCAGTTGTCGGGTTTTCTACTTCTTTGTATTCATTATTGGTAGGGGCTGTCCACTCACCGTTAATGAAATTGTTATACTTTTTCATGAGAAATCCTCCTTAAAATCTTTTGCCTAACTATCTTATATGATAAAGGACATTTGAATAGCTGGCTAGTAAAACGAATTGGCGCTCCTTGTTTTTGATCGTTACCAGGGAGTCTGAAAGAGCCTTTTTATTTTAAAAAGAAGGTGGACCGATTACTTTGTATGAAATTGAATGAAAATTAAAATTTGTGTCAAAAAGGGCTAGAATTTATGGGTTTACAGGCTTATAATTAGCTATCATAAAATAATGTTAAGACCTAGTTTGGCGGTATTTTTAGGTTAATGGAGGAGTAGATTTGAAATTAGGGATAGCGGGGACTGGAAAAGTAGTCGAACAATTTTTACCGGTAATTGCTGAGTTGCCAGAAATACAAGTAACTGCAATTAACTCAACACCTAAAAGCGTTGACAAGGCAATCGCCTTTCAAAAACAATATGGCATTGACCAAGTGTATAGTGATTACACCCAATTTTTGACTGAAGCAGATATTGATACAGTGTATGTTGCCGTCATTAATAACTTACATTTTCCTTTTGCTAAGGAAGCCTTACTTCATGGTAAGCATGTGATATGTGAGAAACCTTTTACGATGTCACAAAAGGAATTAATTGAATTGGAACGACTATCCATTGATTACGATTTAGTATTGGCTGAAGCTGTAACAGGGCAGTTCGTTGAAAATTATGGTAAAATCCGCGAACTTTTACCACTTCTTGGAGATATTAAGTTAGTTGAATGCAATTTCTCAAAATATTCGAGTAAGTATGACTCTTTCACAGCTGGTAACGTTTTACCGGCCTTTGATATCAAAAATGGGGGCGGTGCCTTAATGGATTTAAATTCATCCAATATCCATTTCGTTGTTGGCTTAATTGGGAAACCAAAGAAAGTTACATACTACCCCAACATCGAGAATGCTATCGATACATCTGGCGTTTTAATCATGGACTATGGATACACAAAAGGCGTATGCATGGCTTCAAAGGATTCTACAGGAAAAAATGGGGCAACTATTCAAGGGACTAAAGGTACTATTACAGTCAACAGCGCTACTAATAGGGTCACTTCATTTGATATTTGGACAAATGATGGCTATACGGATCATTTCGAATTGAATACATGCGAGCATAAAATGGGTGCAGAATTTAAGATTTTTGCAAATTGGATTGATCATAAGGATACCATGTATGCAGAAGAACACTTAGCCCAAAGTTTAACGGTTATGGAAGTCCTAGATATGGCTATTGCTGATTCAAACTTAATAGAAGAACCGTTTTGGGAACCAAAATTGACATTTTAAGATTATTTAAGTCCGGATATTTTATTCGGGCTTTTTTCTATTCTTAAAAATATTGAGTTGGTTAATACAGATAGGTGTTTACGGACAGCTTATCATGATATGATTATTGTAAGAAAATCCTTTAGGAGGTTCCTATGAAAACTTGGACAAAAGCCGCATTGGGTGCATTAACAGGTATTGTTGCCAGTCAAATAATCAGGGCCCGTAAGGTGAATATTTCTTACGCTGCGCAATTGGTCGAGGATAGTCTGACCCTGGCTTCCAGTATTCTTCCTGGTCAAAATTCCAACTATGACCGCCTTTATTCCGTCGCCTACAACCGTAATGAATTGCCCCTAGAACTCACCTTGATCAAGCGTTCAATGGGTTTTGATTATTTAGACGGTTTCACAGATACCTTTACCGTGCAAAACATGCAAAAGGACAGCCAGTCACCAAGCTCACAAAGGTTAGAAAAGGTCGTTTTCTATCTTTCGGGTGGTGGCTATTGGTTACAACCAACTTTATTGCACTTTAATATGGCCCGTAAATTGGCAGACCTAACTAATCGACAAGTAGTCATGCCCATATATCCAAAGGGACCAACCCACAAGGTTGTTGATGCGCACAAAATGATTTTAAAACGCTACTTATATTTAATCGAAGAGAAGGGGATTGCCCCAGAAAATATTGCGATTCTTGGTGATTCGACAGGTGGCGCTTTGGCGGTTTCCTTTATGCAGCAATTGCGTGACTATGGTTTACCTTTGCCAGAGTCGGCAGTACTTATCGCGCCTATTTTGGATGGCACCTTGCAAAATTTCCTGGTAGAATATGACCATGTGGAGTACGAACCCTTTCTACAACCGAAATTAATTGCGCTTGAAACAGAAACTTTCGCTAAACCCTTTCCAGCAATTAGTCCTTTAGTTTCACCATGGTATGGAGCATTTAATGACTTACCACCTATATTAGTCGTGAGTGGAACGAGAGATTTAACCTTGACTTATACACTTGCCTTGAAAGAAAAAGTTGAAGCTGAGGGATTACCGATTTATTTCGATATCCACCAACATATGGTCCACATCTTCCCAATTTACCCGATTCCTGAAGCAGATGAGGCACTAGAAATGATAGCGGAATTTGTAGCTAAGGTGCGAGAGCCGACGCCAAGAAAGGAAACGTTGGAAGTTTGAGGCAGTGGCTGACAACGTCAGCAACAACTTAAACTGAAACGCAGTCCTTTTTGGGGGCTCGAACCCGATTTTAGTCTAGCTTACAGGGGAGATTACGCTGTAGTCTTTGATCGCCTAATGAATTGAAAGTGATAAATCTATGCAACTTTTGACCAACCTTGTTCTCGGTTTCTGACAAGCTTATGTTACAATGATGATAGTAATGAATTTAGAAGATAAACGGAGGAATACCATACCATGCCATCAATTCAACCAATTTTAGAGAAAATGTTTAACGATAAGAAAGTTCCCGTTAAGAAGAATCAATTCAATGAAGACCAAGTTGTTTTCTCAGGTGCTTACCGTATTGCTGAAGATAAAACGATTCCTTTTAACGTAGTAGCACGTGAGTTTAAAGAAGGTTCGTCGGTTACAGAATTCCAAATCACTTATCGTAAATTAGTCCAAGTTGAAGATTTCAACAATCAAACAAAAGCCTTAGCAGTGATCAATGAAATCAACTTGAAACGTGCAGGCTACTACACTTTAATCTTGACTGGTGACGGGGAAATTTACCTACGCTTATTATCAAGAACCACTGAAGATCCACAATTATTGTATGAATTAATGGTCTTTGGTTCAGCGACTGCACGTCTTGTGTACCCTGAATTAGAAGAGAAAATTAATGGCAAGAAGGTTGAAGTACTCAAAACCCAACCAAAAGCTTAATAAAAATTCGAATATATAAAAGCTAGTCCGCCCCAAAATGTATGTCCAATATGACGTACAAGGACAGATAGGCCGTCATCAGTGCGCAACACGCTGCACTTATGGCGGTCTTTTTTTGCCCATTTTGCCAGTTTCGCCAGCAAAATTTGCTGAAATACAAAAGTTGCACAATTTTTGTCGACAACATTAAATTCTTAACGTTATACGCATACATAAAGTCGAATGTTCGTTTATAAAGGCTATTTCCAAACAAAAATTAACATTTCTTATTAAAATGTTCAGTTTTAACTTGTCTTTACCCATAAAATTCGTTAAGGTAAGCATATGGTTATCCGGAAAACGAATATTCCGAAATAATTCAATGGAAACGTATGTGTTTATGAAAAGGAGCGATTTTTAGCAATGCTTATTTATTCAGGTAAGACGAAAAACTTATACCAAGATGATAACGGCCAATATTATTTCCAATTTAAAGACGATGTTACGGGTAAAGATGGGGTATTTGACCCAGGTGAAAACCAAGTAGGGGCAACGATTGAAGGGTCAGGCCACTCTAATGTTGTGCTTTCAACATACTTTTTTGAATTATTTAAAGAAAAGAATATTCCAACGCATTATATTTCTTCAAATACTGAAGAAAACACCATGCAGATTGAAAAAGCCTCTGTATTTGGTGAAGGGTTAGAAGTCATTTGTCGTTTTAAAGCTGTTGGTAGCTTTATCAGACGTTACGGGTCTTACATTGAATCAGGTGCACCACTTGATGCCTACGTAGAGTTCACTTTAAAAGATGATGACCGACAAGATCCCTTGATTACCCAAGATGCCTTAGAGCAATTAAATATTTTAAAAGCTGGCGAATATGACCAATTGAAAAAATTAACCCAAGATATTTCCCTAGTTATCAAAGAAGCATTAGCCGAAAAAGGCCTAGAATTATATGACATCAAATTAGAATTTGGTCGCTTAGACAATTCTGATGACATTGTCTTAATTGATGAAGTTGCAGGGGGCAACATGCGTGTCTATAAAGGTGATGAATACATCGAACCTTTAGCACTTGTGCATTACTTTGAATAATTGGAGGCCAAACATGCAAGTTATTACAAAAAATAACGCCCAATTCGATGTTGAAGGTCAAAAATACACTAAAGAGGCCTTAGAATTTTTAAATTTTGCTGCGGATACTGAAATTGCTTTCTACAATCTTTACCAATTTGAGGGGGCTTCTGAAGCTACCCTTGAAGCGGTCCAAAAAGCCTTATTCGATACTGAAAAATTAACTTTTATCGAAGAAATCCCGAGCGCTGACTACACTTTCCGCTACCGCCAAGTGACTGGTCAATACAATGAACATGAGCAAATGATGACGGAAATGATCCAACATGTGCTTGGATTTGAAGAAGTCAAAGTTTTCCATTCTAAAGTCGTGACTTTAAACAATGTCACACCAGACCAAGGGCAAATTTTTGAAAATTACTTCATCAATCCGGTTGAAAATACCGTCATTGCCATGGATGAACCCCCATTTGAAATTTACCCTTCATCTACTGAAGAACTTGAGGAAGTTGTTGGTTTCACCGAAATGTCTGAAGCTGATTTAGTTGACCTATCTCAAAAATTCTCCATGGATTTAGATGACTTGCGATTTTGCCAAGAATATTTTAAATCTGAAAACCGTAATCCCAATTTAACTGAGTTGAAAGTCATTGATACATACTGGTCAGACCACTGTCGTCACACCACTTTCAACACCCAAATCGATATCGTCACCATCGATGCCGGTCGCTACGAACCCTTATTCAAGGCAGCTTTAAATGATTATTTAGAGAAAAGAGCACAACTTGGCCGTTCTGAACGTCCTATCACCTTGATGGACCTAGGAACAATTCAAAGCCGTTACTTACGGGAAAATGGCATCCTTGACAATGTTGAGATTTCACCTGAAGTGAATGCTTGTGCTTTAGAAATTAAGGTAGACGTTGATGGCACTGAAGAAGATTGGATCCTTTACTTTAAAAATGAAACCCATAACCACCCCACAGAAATCGAACCATTTGGTGGTGCGTCTACTTGTGTTGGTGGAGGGGTTCGTGATCCATTATCTGGTAGAAGTTGGGTATACCAAGGGATGCGGATTTCGGGGGCTAAAGACCCTAATCTACCACTTGAGGCCACTCATCCTGAAAAGTTACCGCAAAGAACTATTACGAAACGTGCCTTAGAAGGTAATAGCGATTACGCCAACCAAATCGGTTTAACGGGTGGTTATGCTGAAGAAATTTACCATCCTGGTTATGAAGCTAAACGTTTGGAAACAGGGGCTTTAATTTCAGCGGCACCAAAAGAAAATATCGTCCGCGAAGAACCTGTCGCAACTGACAAAATCATCTTATTAGGTGGCCGGACTGGTCGTGACGGTTTGGGTGCAGCCGTTGGGTCATCGCAAATTCAAACCGAACAATCTCTTGAAAATGCAGGTGCTGAAGTACAAAAAGGGGCCGCAGCCATTGAAAGAAAAATTACCCGTTTATTTAGACGCGGTGAAGCAACACGTTTAATTAAACGTTGTAACGACTTTGGTGCTGGTGGGATTTCTGTTGCTGTTGGTGAGCTTGCAGACGGATTGGATATTCAACTGGATGATGTGCCGGTGAAATACCCTGGTATGCATGGTGGTGAAATTGCCCTTTCTGAATCGCAAGAACGTATGGCTGTTGTGGTTGCTGAGAAAGACATTGAAGCCTTTTTACAATACTGCGAAGAGGAAGATGTTGAGTCGACGATTATTGCTGAAGTGACTGATAATGACCGGATGCAAATGACTTGGTCAGGTAAGCAAATCATTGATTTATCAAGAGCCTTCTTAGATTCAAATGGGGCGGCTAAACACGCGAATGCAACCTTACTACAACCAAAAACCCTTTTCCAAAATGATGTGAAAGCAGGGACAGTCTGGGATGAAGCGTCATTAAAAGCTTATATGTCAACCTTAAATAGAGCAAGCCAGAAGGCTATGGCGGAACAGTTTGACGGTTCGATTGGTCGTGCGTCTGTACTCTTCCCATTCGGTGGTAAATACCGGGCAACGCCTGAATTAGGTATGGTCTCAAAATTACCAGTTGCTGGTGGTAAAACGACCACAACGTCTGGTATGGCCTACGGATTTGACCCTTACTTATCAGAACAATCACCGTTCCACGGGGCTTTCTACTCAGTGATTGAATCAGTCAGCCGCATGGTGGCCTTAGGATTTGACTATAAAGATTTACGTCTATCCTTCCAAGAATTCTTTGAAAACTTACAAAATGATCCAGAACGCTGGGGTAAACCTGTTTTATCTCTATTAGGGGCCAACTTAGCTATGTCTGGACTTAATTTAGCGAGTATCGGTGGAAAGGATTCCATGTCAGGAACCTTTGATGATATCGACGTACCGCCAACTTTACTGTCATTCGCGGTTGCGCAAGGTCACGTAGACCAAGTGGTTTCTCGTGCCTTCAAGCAAGTGGGTTCAACAGTTGTCTTAGTGGAAAACCCATTAGACCGGGACTGGACCATCGATTTAGACCAAGAAAAAGCCATCTATGAAACCATCCATCAATTGGCTAAAGGGGACGCTTTATTAGCTGCTTCGACTGTTGGTTTTAACGGGATGTTGAAAGATTTAATCGAAATGTCTTATGGAAATGGGATTTCTGTCGCTGTTTCAGAGGACTTCACCAACCGCTTGGCTGAACCAATGATGGGGGCTTTCCTTTTAGAATTAGCCGGCGATCCTAAAGACCTACTTGGGGATATTCCTTACCAAGTTGTCGGCCAAACGCAAGCGGATACCATTCAAATTGCTGGTCAAGACTACGCTGTCAAGGCGATTGAAGCTGCCTCAAATGAAGTTTTTGCTTCTGTATTTGATCAGATTGAAACTGCTGACCGCCAAACACCTAAAATTGTCGCAGGCAATAGTTTTGCATGTCCTAATAGTTCTCTTGGCCAAACAGCAACCCCGGTCAAAGCTTTGATTCCAGTTTTATACGGAACCAACGGTGAATATGACTTACAATTTGCCCTTGAAGAAGCTGGATTTGACTGTCAAGTGATGGTCATCGCCGACTCATCAAATGCCAAATTTGAGCAATCAATTCAAACGTTACTTGAAAAGTTAAAAGAGACACAATTACTGGCTTTACCAAATGGGTCAATCTTTGGTAACCAAACGGATGAACAAGGTCGTGCTTGGGAATTGATCCTTAACAGACCAGATGTCAGCCAAGCTATTGACGCTCATCTAAAAGCCGATCGCTTGATTATCGGGTCTGGATCTGCTTTTTCAGCCTTAATCCGCACTGGTTTAATTGAATTTGGCCAAGTGACTGGTCATTCAGCAATTCGTGTTTTACCAAATAAAAACGGCAAGTTTGTGTCTGATTTGACTACTGGCCGTGTGGTTTCTGAAAAATCAGCCTTTACCACTGGTCGAGCTAACAAAACCTATACCGCACCGCTTGCAACAGCATTTGGTCGCGTTGTATTAGGAGAAGCAGCAGAAAAAATCAAAGCTAATGGTCAAGTGATTGCTGCTTTTGATACTTATTTTGCAGAAGAAAATATTGACGGCTTAGCTAGTCCAAACGGTTTAGTCTTTGGGACCATCTCTTCATTTGAGAGAAGTGGCCAAGACCTCTACCAAAACGTGCCAAGTCAAGGTGGAAATCCATTCTTAACTGAAGCTTTTGCGTATTTAAACGCCAAATAGGAGGAAATTATATTATGTTCGTTAGAATTATTATGGGTAGTTCAAGTGATGTTGAAATCGCCCGCAAAGTAACTAGTAACCTAAGTAAATTTGAAATTCCTTACCAAGTATCTGTGATTTCTGCTCACCGCGCTTTAGATGATCTACAAGCCTTAGTTGGACAAAATGACGCTGACCTTTATATCGGTATTGCCGGTAAAGCGACACATTTACCAGGGGTGATTGCTGGCATGACGGTAAAACCAGTAATCGGTGTACCGGTTAAATCATCTACCTTGTCAGGTTTAGATGCCTTATTATCTATCGTTCAAATGCCAAAAGGTGTCCCAGTTGCGACTGTGGCCCTTGATGGTGGGGAAAACGCGGCTGTTTTAGCCGTACAAATATTAGCAGTAGCAGACCAAGCTTTAACAGAAAAATTAAACGACTATAAAAAAGAGTTAAGCGGTGGTGTTCGCGATATGAACAACGAAGCAGCGATTCAAGCGTTGTAGTAGGTGGGGCTAAATGAGTGGTATTTTAGGCGTTTACGCTTTCGATAATATTGAAGCATTTCCGCATCTATATTACGGTCTCTATGCTTTGCAACACCGAGGGCAAGCGGCTGTCGGTATTGGGACCATTACGCCAGATGGTGACAGTCAATTGATCCGTGAAAAAGGGTTAATCAGTGAACATTTTGGTGACGGTTTGATTGAACATATGCCGGGGAATAAGGGGATTGGATTTGTCCAATACCCCTTTGAAAACCGGGAAAGTGAGCCTATGCCTTTCTACCATGAAGGGGCTTTAATGGCGATTGATGGGGAAATTGAAAATGAAGATTTCACCTACCAGGCTTGTATTGAAGTGCTAGGGCAAGATGTTGAAATAATTAAGGCTTATTTTGAAGCTTTAATCGGGAAATTTACCTTGATTTATATGAACAACGATCGGTTTATCGCCTATAAACATTTAGACGGGATTAAACCCTTAGCCATTGGGAAGATGGACGATACCATCATTGCGAGTTCAGAAACGGCAGCGATTGATTCGATTGCTGGGCACGTGACTCGTGAAATCCAACCGGGTGAATTGTTTGTTCAAACAAAAACACAATGCATTTCTTACTACCTATCGGCCAACATGGCAGCAACCGAAAACCTGGATGCCTTCGAGTTTATTTATACGGCGCGTCCGGATTCCATTCTAGACGGGATTTCTGTCTATGATGCGCGTTATCGTTTAGGGGAAACCTTGTGGCAAGAAGACCAATTGCACAAAGGCATTGTGATTGGGGCACCAGAATCGGGTGTGATTTCGTCTATGGGTTACGCTAAGGCGTCAGGATTACCCTATGAGCAAGGATTTGTCCGTAACCGCTATATTGGCCGGACCTTTATTCAGTCATCGCAAACCATTCGCGAACGAAATATTGAAATCAAATTGACCCCAATTAAAAGTATTGTGGCCAACCGTGAAGTCATTTTAATCGATGATTCGATTGTGCGAGGTTCAACTATTAAACGAACGGTCAACACCTTAAAGGAAGCAGGGGCAAGTAAGATTCATGTGCGAATTGCTGCGCCACCAGTTGTGAAGGGTGAATCGATGACCGTGGATATTCCAGACAAGCACCAACTTGTGGCTTACAACCGGACGATTGAGGAAGTGAGAGACCTGATTGGCTGTGACAGCTTGAAATATATTTCTTTAGATGGCTTTCACCGTGCCATCGGGCGCAATAAACTGTATGAACCTTATTTTACTGAAGAATAAGTGACAGATAGAAGATAATAGGAGATCAAAATGGGATTAGATTATAAGTCTGCTGGGGTCAACAAAGAAGCCGGCTACCAGCAGGTGCAATTAATTAAAGACATGATGAAAGCCACTTATACAGATCAGGTGATGACTGAAACGGGTGGCTTTTCAGGTATGGTTGAACTGGGTGCGCCGGATATGAAGGCGCCCGTTTTAGTTTCAGGGACTGACGGCGTAGGAACTAAATTAATGGTGGCCCAAGAAGTTGGTATCCATGACACCGTTGGGATTGATCTTGTTGCGATGTGTGTCAATGATATTATCTGCCAAGGTGCCAAGCCCTTATTTTTCCTGGACTATATTGCGACAGGTAAATTAGTCCCCGAGAAAATGGCCAGTATCGTCCAAGGCGTAGCCGATGGTTGTAAACAAGCTGGTGCTGCCTTAATCGGTGGTGAAACTGCTGAAATGCCAGGTATGTACGGCGAAGACGACTATGATTTAGCTGGATTTGCTGTCGGTCTTGTCGATAAAGAAAAAATCATTTCAGGAAAAGACATCAAAGCGGGCGATATCGCTATTGCCTTGCCGTCTTCAGGTGTTCATTCTAATGGGTTTTCTTTGGTTAGAGCCATATTAGAAAAAAATAAGATTGATTTTAATGATCAATATCGAGATACTAATAAGACGGTGGGCGAAGTTTTACTGACACCTACAAAAATCTATGCTAAAGATGTGCTGGCTTTAGTCAATGCCATGACTGTTAAAGGTTTGGCTCATATTACAGGCGGTGGTTTATTTGAAAACGTACCGCGTACTTTACCTGAAGGGCTTGGTTTAACGGTTAATCGTGATCAAATCCCAACGCTAGATATTTTTGATTATTTACAAGATCTAGGCCAGGTGGCAGAGGATGAAATGTTTGGAACCTTTAACATGGGGATCGGCATGGTCATTTTCCTAGACCCAGCGGATGTTGATGCGGCCTTACAAGTTTTAGCGGCTAATGACAGCGGCGCCTTTAAATTAGGTCAGGTGACGACGCAAGCTGATGGAGTATCTTTTGTATGATCAAAATTGGCGTTTTAATTTCTGGCGGTGGAACCAATCTGCAGGCCATTATAGATGCTTGTCGTCTAGGTGACCTACCAGCTGAAGTGTCAGTAGTTATTTCAAATAAGGTGGATGCTTATGGTTTAGAACGAGCCAAAAAGGCTGGGATTGACCAAGTTTATACCAATGATGATGAGCAGATTCTAGCGACTTTACAGGGCTATGACGTGGATATTGTGGTTTTAGCAGGATACTTGAAATTGATTGCCAAAGACTTGGTCCAAGCTTTTGAAGGCCGGATGTTGAATATTCATCCGTCACTTATTCCGGCATTCTCAGGTAAGGGGTATTACGGGTTGAAAGTCCATCAAGCAGCCATTAATCGCGGGGTTAAAGTAACTGGGGCGACCGTTCATTTAGTGGATGAAAACTTTGATGAGGGGAAAATCTTGATTCAAGAAGTCGTTGCTGTTTTGCCGACAGACACTGCAGAAACCTTGCAGGCACGCGTTTTAGCAGTAGAACACAGTATATTAGTCACAGCTATTGCTGAGGTCATTGGCGGTCTAGGCGGCTAGGTTTAGCGATTAAGCGAAGAAAAAAATATTACGGAGACATAAGGAGACAAAAATGAAAAGAGCTTTAATTTCTGTTTACGATAAGACTGGTATTGTTGAATTTGCGACCAAATTAGACCAATTAGGTTGGGAAATCATCTCTACAGGTGGGACAAAATCTTTATTAGAAGAAGCTGGAATCAAGGTGATTGCTGTTGAAGAAGTAACCAATTCACCTGAAATTTTACAGGGGCGTGTGAAGACCTTACATCCACATATTCATGGTGGGATCTTATTCAACCGTGACATTCCTGAACATCAAGAAACAGTTGACGAGTTAGGGATTCATGCCATTGATATGGTCATCAACAGCTTATATCCATTTGAAGAAACCGTAAATAATACGGCCTCATCTAAGGCAGAAATTATCGAAAAAATCGATGTTGGTGGTCCTTCAATGATCCGTGCAGCAGCTAAAAACTACAAAGACGTCTTAATTGTTACAGACGCAGCGGATTATGATTTAGTTGCTGACGCTTTGGAAAATGATAAGAATACTCTTGAATTACGGGAAAATCTAGCGGCAAAAGCCTTTAGATTAACGGCTTTCTATGATGCCATGATCGCTGAATACTTTACTGGCCTAGCTGATGAAAAATTCCCAGAACTATTAACAAAAGCCTTCCGTTATAAGGAAGAATTGCGTTACGGTGAAAACCCTCACCAAGCGGCTGTTTACTATGAAAGTCCGCTTGAAGATGACTTTGACTTAGAACAATTACACGGGAAACAAATTTCTTACAACAACTACAATGACATGCGGGCCAATATGGACCTTGTCCAAGAGTTTGACGAGCCAGTTTGTGTGGCAGTCAAACATGCCAATCCATGTGGGGTAGCGGTTGCTGATACACCGGCAGACGCATACAGAAAAGCATTTGCTGGGGACCCAGTGTCTATTTTCGGTGGGATTATTGGTTTTAACCGCACGGTTGATGCTGAAACGGCTGAAGAATTGTCGAAAATTTTCCTAGAAATTATTGTGGCGCCTGACTTTACGGAAGAAGCTTTTGCCATTTTGGCCAAAAAGAAAAATCTACGTTTAGTTAAATCGACTAAATTAGGTGAATTCAAGGGTAAAGGGACAACTTATAAGGAAACAGTGGGCGGCTTGTTAATCCAAGATAAAGACTTACCAATCTACGCGGAAACAGGTCTTGAACTTAAAACAGACCGTCAAGTAACCGACAAAGAGTTAGAAGATATGGACTTTGCTTGGAAAGTGGCTAAACACTGTGCGTCAAACGCTATGGTCATTGCAAAGGACAAACAAACCTACGCTTTAGGTCACGGGGAAGTGCGTCGCGTATGGGCGCTTGAAGATGCCTTACAACGGTCTGAATTCCCGTTAGAAGGGGCAGTTGTCGCTTCAGACGGCTTTTTCTTCCCAGATACCATCGACAGTTTACATGAATATGGCATTAAAGCCATCGTACAACCAGGTGGTTCTGTCCAAGATGAGAAAGTGATTCAAGCAGCTAAAGCTTACGATATTTCAGTTGTGTTCACTGGCATGCGTCATTTCAAACACTAATGACGAGCTGTTCATTCCTAAGGAGAAATCATGAAAATTTTAATTATTGGTGCTGGTGGTAGAGAACATGCCATTGCTTGGAAATTAGCCCAGTCCAACCGACCAGTTGATATTTTTCTAGCACCTGGAAATGCAGGTACGGCAAGTGATTATACCAATGTCCCAATCGACGTGATGGACTTTGACCGCTTACTTGATTTTGCCTTAACTGAGGCCATCGAGCTGGTGATTGTAGGGCCAGAGGATCCGCTTTGTGCCGGCATTGTTGACCTTTTCCAAGAGGCTGGTATTGCTGTTTTTGGTCCAGACAAAATAAGCGCCCAACTAGAAGCTAGCAAGGATTTGACCAAGCAATTTTTGAATAAATATCAAATTCCAACTGCTAACTCTTTTACCACAGCTGACTATGCTCAAGCCAAGGCCTATATCAACCAAGCTGACCTGCCAATCGTTATTAAGGCGGACGGTTTATGCAAGGGCAAGGGCGTTGTGATTTGTCACAGTCTTGAAGCAGCAGAAACTACTTTAAAAGACATGTTGCTTGATCAAAGTTTCGGTGATTCCGCTAGCCAAGTCGTTATTGAAGACTATTTAGACGGCTATGAGCAGTCACTTTTATGTTTCGTGTCCAATAACCAATTGGTACCCATGGAGACGGCCCAAGATTATAAGAAGGCATTTGATGGCGATTTAGGGCCCAATACGGGTGGCGTGGGTGTTTATTCTTTACCAAGAACGCCTGAAACCACTGATCCAGCCTTGGAGGCACAGATCAAAGCTATTTTGGGGCAGATTGAACGTGGGTTAATCGCTGAAAAATTTTCTTTTTATGGGATTTTATTTATCGGCTTTATGATTCAAGATGGCCAAGCGAAAGTCTTGGAATTTAATGTCCGTTTTGGGGATCCTGAGACGGAAGTGCTTTTACCTAGACTTGAAAGTGACTTGCTGACGGTATTTGAAAAGACCCTAGCTGGCACTTTAAAACCCACAGATTTAACCTGGTCTAAACAAGCTGCAGTCGGTGTAGTCTTATATTCTAAAGGCTATCCTGGTGCTTACGACAACCATGTTGCGATTGAATCCTTACCTGAAGGCGCCTTGATTTTCCATAACGGGACGACGACAGATGAAGCAGGGCAATTGATTACAAACGGTGGTCGTGTCCTCACGCCAGTTGCCTTAGCAGATGACATTCAAAGCGCCCGCCAGGCAGCCTACAAGCTTGTGGACCAGATTCACGGTGCATCACTGACTTACCGGACCGATATTGCCAAGTTATAAATGTAAATACTTTTTCCAAAGCTAGTATGCGACAGCTTACAAGAAGCTATGGACAAATTGATGGAAGGTAGAACATCATTCGTGATCGCCCACCGTTTATCAACTATCCGTAACGCTGATATTATCTTAGTTATGGACCACAGTAATATCATTGAACAAGGTAACCATGAGCCTTTAATGGCTAAGGGTGGCTTCTATGCGGATCTTTATAACAGTCAGTTTGCAAAATAGCATGTAACTTTAAATTTAAAAGTAAGAGAACAGGTTGTAAAACTTCCTGTTCTCTTATTTTTTTTACTTCTGGAGCAACTCAGTTTTATACTCTCTCCCTTTCTTCAACATTAGTATTAGGCATGCCGAAATAGACTTCTAGAGGAGTTCCTGAATGAATTAACCGACGTATTGTTTCTTTTTTTCATTTTTTGATTCTCCGTGCATTTGTTACTGTAGTTGTCTAATTTCTTGCTTCTCTGCGATAAAAAATAAGCATACCGTTAATATCCTTCTTCTATTTACAATGGTTTCTCAAATCACTAGATACCATTAAGTTACCTATATATTCAAGCCTATTTAACACTGTTCGGTAGTACTATATCTAGATAACAAATAAAATATTAAAAAATGTTATTTGCAGTCTGCATCCTTCAGTAAGAAAAAACTTTACAAATAATACCTATGGGGGTATAATATAAATACGCATAGGGGTATATAAAAAAGCAACATCCTTTTACCAAGTTAAAGATTATCAAAAAGTGATTTCACCACTGCTTCCGCCGAGATGTCGTGAGTATCCCACTTGCTCGCACCCTGCTGTTGAAGGGGTGGGAAAACACGGCGCAACAAAAGGGTCTCTGATGCAAGCTGGACGTATATGCGGTGTCATCCATTTGTTAAAGGTGGATATGATCTAGTGCTAAGTACATTTTCAGTGAAAAGAAATAGCAAACTAAAGATAAATAGAGAGGAATAATCAAATGACAGTAAAAGTAACTGATAGCACTTTAGCATCCGAAGTACAAGACGGGATTACACTAGTCGATTTTTGGGCGCCTTGGTGTGGACCATGTAAAATGCTAGGACCAGTATTAGAAGAATTAGCAGCAGAGTTTGCATCTAAAATTAAAATGGCAAAATTGAATATTGACGAAAATAATGTAACAGCCAGTCAACTGGGTGTCATTAGCATTCCGACTATGGTTTTATATAAAGATGGTCAACCGGTTGAAAAAATAGTCGGTTATCAACCTAAAGAATTACTGAAAGAGTATTTAACGGAAAAAGTAACCATAAAATAATCATCTATTGAGGAGAAAAAATATGTTTTTTAAAAAAATGCCTACGATTTCAACCACTGAATTGGAAAAGAAATTAACCGATAAACCGCAAATTATTGACGTGAGAGAACCACATGAATTTAAAAATGGTCATATTCCAGGAGCTAAAAATCTGCCATTGTCTAAAGTTGCTAACTACACGCCTAAAGGTCAAGTTTATGTAGTGTGTCAATCGGGAATGCGTAGTAAACGAGCAACGAAAATGTTACTGAAACAAGGGCATGATGCTATCAACGTCCGTGGTGGCATGATGGCCTGGACAGGCGCAACAAAAGGAGGTAAGAATTAATGAGAATAGTCATTATAGGTGGTGTAGCAGGCGGAATGTCTGCCGCTACAAGGTTAAGACGGTTGAATGAAACAGCAGAAATTATCGTGTTAGAAAAAGGGCCCTATGTGTCATTTGCTAATTGTGGTTTGCCTTATTATGTCGCTGGAGAAATTGATGAACGGACGGACTTGTTAGTTCAAACGCCAGAAACGTTGCAAGCAAGATTCGATTTAGATGTGCGGCCAAATAGTGAAGCTATTTCTATCGATTCCGATAATAAAGAAGTGGTCGTAAAAACCGATCAAGAAACATACACGCTGGGGTATGATAAATTAATCTTATCCCCAGGAGCAAAACCATTCATTCCACAAGCAAAGGGATTAGAAGAAGCAGAGAATATATTTACCTTACGTTCCGTTCCTGATGTCGATGCGATTGCCAACTTTATCAATATACACAACTCTAAAAAAGCAGTTGTCATAGGTGCTGGGTTTATCGGGCTAGAAATGGCAGAAAGTTTAGCCCAACGAGGAATAGAAGTTACTATTGTGGAGAAAGCACCACATGTACTACCACCTTTTGATGAAGAAATGGCAGCTTATATAACGAAAGAATTAGTAGCTAATGGTATAAAATTGTATACAGGGTTGGCAGCTGAATCATTTGAAGAAAAAGGTAAAATCGTAGTATTGGAAAATGGAGAACGCTTGGAGAGTGATATCACTTTAATGTCTGTCGGTGTAAAACCGGAAACAACGGTAGCTTTAACAGCCGGTGTCGAAACAGGTTTACGCGGTGGGATAGTCGTTGATGACCAATATGAAACTAGTCAAAAAGATATTTACGCTGTGGGGGATGCGATTGTCGTTAAACAACAGATCAACGGAGAAGACACAATGATTGCATTGGCTTCGCCAGCTAACCGACAAGGCCGTCAAGTGGCTGATGTCATTAGCGGATTAGACCGTAAAAATAAAGGTAGCATAGGGACAGCGATTGTACGAGTGTTCAAAATGGCAGCAGCGTCGACTGGTTTGAATGAACGCCAATTGCAACAAGCTGATGAGGCGTACGAAGTGATACACATTCAAGGAAAAAGTCATGCTGGCTATTATCCTAATGCAAAAACTATTGTATTAAAGTTATTGTTTCATCCGACCACAGGTAAAATTTATGGTGCTCAAGCCATCGGAGAAGATGGTGTAGATAAACGGATTGATATCATTGCTACAGCTATTAAAGCCGGAATGACGGTACAGGAGTTGCCGGAATTAGAGTTCACTTATGCCCCTCCATTTGGTTCTGCTAAAGATCCTGTTAATATGGCTGGTTATGTAGCTTTAAATCTTATGGAAGGCATTAGTGAGTCTATTCAATGGTATGAATTAGAAGACAAGCAAGCAGAAGGATATTTACTGCTAGATGTTCGAAATGAAGGTGAACTGAAATCCAACGGCCGCTTAAAAGGTGCAATCAATATTCCTTTAGATAGTTTGCGAGACCGCATGGCGGAGTTGCCCAAAGATCAACCGATTATTGTCAGCTGTCACAGTGGACTGCGTAGCTATGCAGCAGAAAGAATATTGAAACAAAATGGCTACCAAGCCAAAAATTTAGATGGCGCATTTGCTCTTTACTCAACTGTAAAACCAGAAAAGGTGGTAAAATAATGTATAATTCAATATCAATGTCAGAATTTGAACAAAAATGGAAAGAAAATAATCTTCCTTTAGTAGACGTTAGAGAAATCGACGAATGGGAAAATGGTCACCTGGACGGCGCAATCCATGTTCCTTTAAGTAATCTTTCAGCTGAAAAAAATAAATTGGATAAAAGCCAAGAGTATTATGTAATGTGCCACTCTGGAGCACGTTCTTCAATGGCTTGTCAACAATTAGCACAAGAAGGATACAACGTGATAAATGTAATGGGCGGAATTTCTGCTTGGAACGGAGAAATTGTTTAATGGAATACGATAAAAAAATTGTGAATCGCTTGAAACGTTCTGACGGTCAATTGCATGGCGTTTTGAATATGATGGAAGAAGGAAAAGATTGCGTGGATATTGTGACTCAATTATCAGCGGTTCGCTCTAGTATTGATCGTGCGATTAGTTTAATTGTTGCCGAAAATTTAGTAGAATGTGTGCAAGAAAATATTAAAGATGGTAGCACAGGTGAAGAGCGTATTCAACAAGCAATTCAGTTACTAATGAAGAGTCGCTAGCCATGTGTTATGACTATTACTACATTAACGTGTAACAATATTTTAAATGAATATAAAGGTATAATATTGGAAACACAAAATAAGAGAACAGGTTGCTAAGATGCCTGTTCTCTTATTTTTTACTTCTAGAGCAAGCAACTTTCATAGCTTTTTCGTTAATCTAAAAATTGTTGATTTTGAAGTTAAAGTTTCATATGCTAATTTTTGTATGTTCAAATCTTTTAAATCAGTTTGATAACTGGCAATATAATCTAATACATTTTGTTCAATTTCAGTATAGCTTTGACTGTTGGAATAGAACTGGTTTGCCATTATGACTCCTTTCTTAAACCTAAATTTTGAGTCAGACAATTAATATCCTTAATTATTCATTACTGTCATAATGAAATTTTACTATGAAATGAAAAAAACATGAATTTAATCAATTATTCTCTTCTAGCTATTTATGATTTATCTCCTAAAAATATAGTTATATACATACGGGGAATACATGTATATTGATCTTAAATCAACGTGATCCAAGATTAGATAAACGTTTGATTTGTGTATTCAACAAAAACACCCCCGATTTCTCGAAGGGTGTTATCAAAATTCATCAAATCATTTAGCTTAGTGGAAGACCATACCACCATCAACAACGATTGTTTGACCTGTAATATATGTTGAGTCTGGTCCAGCTAGGAATGCTACTACGTTGGCTACATCTTCTGGTTCTGATAGACGTTTAAGGGTAATGTTTTGTGCGAATTGATTCATACCCCACTCATCGTCTTTACCTGCATTGACTCCTACTTCGTGAGCGATACCAAACATCATTGGTGTCTTCACGATACCAGGTGCGTATGCTGTCACAGTAATATCATCTTGAGCTAGGTCACGGGCTAATACTTGTGTAATACCGCGGACTGCAAATTTTGAGCCTGAGTATAAAGCTAATTCAGGGTTACCCAATACCCCTGCTTGTGACGTAGCATTGATGATTCGACCACCGTGACCGAAGGCTTTGAAGTGTTTTTGAGCAGCTTGTGCACCCCAGATTACACCTGCTACGTTGATACCATATACTTGGTCGAACATTTCTTGGGTAATTGTTTCTAATGGTGTTGTCGGTGCAACACCCGCATTATTGACAACTACATTTAAATCACCAAAATGTGCTGCAATTTTATCAAATGCTTCAAATACCTGTTCACGTTTAGACACATCTGCGCCTGCAGCAATAGCATCACCTTCTGGGAATTCGGCTACAGCAGCTTCAGCTGTTTCGGGATTATAATCAACAATACCAATTTTAAAGCCATCTGCATGTAGACGTTTAGCAATCGCTAACCCAATCCCTTGACCAGCACCTGTAACAATCGCAACTTTTACCATAATATAACCTCTTCCTTTGTGAATTCTTTAACATCTTTATAAATAAAGTATACCTATTATTGAAAACGCATTCAATCTTTCTCTACGTTGGTTGCAACCGTTTTCTTAATTTTCAGATGAAATCATTTTTTGTAACAAAAAAAGTTCTTTTAAACATACATTTTTGTATATTTTCATTGATGACAAGTAAAAACAGTGTAGGTATCATGGAAATTCCAAAACTACATTCTTATATGGACTTAATCAAGGAGTGGCGGTATGAGTAATCGGGCTTTTATCCTGATTGTGAAAGATTGTATACTTTCAATTACAAATAAGCTATATTTGGAAACTTCATGTTGGTGTAGTTTCTCAAATGAGAAATTTTGCGTCGCACAACTTTATCCAATTTGAAAAATGATCCAAATTCGATTTTAACATCTACAGTAATAACAATTATGAAAATTCAGGATTATATTAATAAAGGCGAGTTAATTATTAGTGACAAAATACTGGAACAACGTTACGAGTATGACGTTGATAAGACTGTCGCAGAAGTAAAAGAAATCCTAAATGGAGATGACCCCGACAGCTTATCGGGATCATCTTTTGTGGGTAGCGTAACTCTCTTTTTTATTTGTTCAGTTTAACGGTAGGGTTTCATATCAGTAAAAGCTTTCTTTTTTGTTATCTCGTATTCAAAAGTTAAGACTTATAACCGAAAATGCCAGCCGTTGTGTAAATTGCAATTGTTGGCATTTTTGGTTTATACATTTTTTATCAATAAATATAGGCCGATAAGAAGTAAGGATAGGGTTAAGAAACCATGGACGATTTTTGTCGATTGAAATTCTTTGGGATATTTAAATAAAAAGATAAACCCGTTAACGAAACCGGCGACAACGAGCAAGATAGCGAAAATGGTTAAATACATAATAACTCCTTTACGATGATGGATTCTCTTTCTAATTATACCTTAGATTTCGGACTAAAGTATGAGTGATATCATGTGAATTTTTCTTAGTATAAGGGTATAGTGATCGATGAGTTAACAGTAGAAAGGGTGATAAGATAGTGAAATTATATATGAAAAACCAATTACTATCGTTGAAACGCGACTTTAATTTGAAGAATGAAGATGGCGATCCTGTTTATAAAATCAAGAATAAATGGCTGTCAATTGGCCAACAATTTCGCATTATTGACCTAGCTCAGGATAAAGAAGTGGCGCAAGTGAAAGAGCAAATGATTGATTTGATGCCAACGGTCGATGTGTATGATGAAAATAATGACAAGGTAGCTGAAATCCGCAAGAAGGTTTCCTTATTTAGAGATAACTACAAGGTCACGTCATTGGATTGGAATGTGAAGGGGAATATTCTTGATTTTGATTTCCGTATTACGGATGAAAATGGCGACCAAATTGCCCGTATCGACCGTAAGTTGATTTCAATTCGCGATACTTTTGTGATTGATATCGAAGACCATGTGCCGGCTGACGTGGTGCCGATTATTTTAGGTGTGGTAATGGCGATTGACTTAGTAGTTGAGCGCGAAGAAGAGTAAGACGAAGAAGATAAAAAAGGAAGACTAAAATTGTATTTAAATAGTTAACTGAGGAGGCTGCGACCGTACGGATCGTGGTCTTTTTATTTTTGTTTCAACATTTCCTTTGAAATCACTTGTATTTACCGAACGTACGTTCTATTATTGACAGGAACACACGTTCGATTTTTTTGGAATAAAAGATTAAATATCTAAACTAAGGAGGACTGAGGATGTTTGCAAATAATGTAACGTTTGACTATTCAAAGGAACCCAGTCGCGATATTTTGTGTATCGATTGTAAGTCATTTTATGCTTCGGTGGAGGCAGTAGCGCGTGATTTAGACCCACTAACAACAAAATTAGTGGTCATGTCCTATCATGATGAAAAAGGTGGTCAGAGTAGGGGCTCGGGCCTTATTTTGGCTAGCTCACCCGCCGCTAAGAAAGCCTTTAATATTTCCAACGTGACCCGGGCCCGTGATTTACCTTATCCCTATCCAGAAGATTTGGTGATCGCTCAACCGCGTATGCGGTTTTATATGGAGAAGAATCAAGAGATTAATCGGATCTATAAAAGCTACGTGGACGAAGCCAACCATCACGTATTTTCAATAGATGAGAGTTTCCTAGATGTGACGGATTCATTTCGCCTATTTAAGGTGAATAATGCATACGAAATGGCTCAGAAAATACAAAAGGATGTCTATGACCAGACCGGCATTTATACCACGATTGGCATTGGCGATAACCCGTTTCTAGCCAAAGTGGCCTTAGATATTGGCGCGAAAAAGGAGGGCGATATGATTGCTGAATGGCGGTATGAGGATGTGCCGGATACCCTATGGCAGATTGCTGATTTAACAGAAGTCTGCGGTATTGGCCACCGAATGGCCCGCCGGCTAAAGGGGATGGGTATTAATAATGTCTATGACCTCGCCCATTCTTCTTATTACGTATTAAAAGATAAATTAGGGGTCATGGGTGCCCAACTTTATGCCCATTCGTGGGGCGTGGACCGGTCTTTTCTCGGCACCCCTTATACCACAAAGGACAAGTCCATTGGCAACAGTCAAGTGCTACCAAGAGACTACACCGATAAGGATGAAATTGCTGTCGTCGTCAAGGAAATGGCTGACCAAATTGGTACCCGTTTAAGACGAGCTGGCGCGCAAACCCAAGTCGTCGGTCTTGGCTTAGGCTATTCTATGGGCTACTTTGATACAAGTGGTAAAAGGGGTATTCATAAGCAAGTCAAGGTAACACCGACCAATCAAAGTAAGGTGATTGCTGAAGTGGCCTTGTACCTGCTGTCCTTACTTTATGAAAACCAAGTCATCCGGCATATTTCTTTATACAGTGGCAACCTTGTTTACCATCAAGCAATTCAATTAAATTTATTTGAAAGTGAAAATAATCAAGTAGCGGACATGAAAACAGATGTGATTGTAGATACCATCCGTAAGAAATACGGTTTTAAGAGTTTGGTCTATGCCTCGTCTCTTAAAGCTGGCGGTCGGGCAATTGACCGGTCTAGTTTGGTCGGCGGACATGCTGGTGGTATGGCGGGTATCGAAGGTGAGGCGCATGGCTAAGCGGCTTGAACCTTGGGAACTCCCGAACGCTAGAAGACGGGCCCAACTGTCTTGGTTGAAAAAGCAACGACACCCAAGGACCCGTAAACACTTCACGCCTTATAACGAATACGAAGACCGGACCTTTGGTATGAAGTGGGCTACTGCTTATGCCATGGATGAATTGGTCAAAGGCATTCAAACCAACCATAAAGATGCAGCTAAGGCATCTATTCCACTGCCAGAGATGACGAGGGAAGAGGTTGACCAAGTCTTGCAGGAAGCTTGGTTAAACCACTATCCTGTTTCTATTCAATTGTCTTTGAAAGATCATTTAGGCCGCTACCTTGATCGTATCTTTGGTTGGTTTAATGGGGAGAGTAATTATTTCTATTTTTTAATCGGTAGTCAGAAGATTTTGTGGGATGATGTGCGCCATATTGAATTGGTCAAAGAAAGTAAGTGGTCACATATTGACCTTTAGTTTGATGTTTATAGTTAAGTTTTAATATAATACTGATATATCAAGGATTCTGATGGTTAAAAAAGTCAAAAATATCACTAATAAATGTTTGACCTATCCTGACCAATTTGCTATACTATATACATAAAGTGAAAAGGAGAGATGTGAAATGGCAAACATGGAAATGACTACAACCTTACAAGAGGCAATCGCAAATGCCCAACAAATTGCTATGACACGTAAACATCAAGAAATTGGTATTCCCCATATGTTTACAGCGTTAGTGCAACCTGGAAACTTTGCTTATGACTTTTATGAAGATTTAAATGTGCCAATGGCAGAACTTACAGAAGAATTAAACCGTGAATTAGATGCGGTACCAGTGGTCCAAGGTACAAATGTACAATATGGCCAAGGGCTATCACGTGGTTTGGGTGAATTGATTCAAAAAGCCCAAGCGCGTGCAGAAAAACAAGGTGACGAATTCTTAGCCACCGAAATGGTGCTAGCGGCACTGAATGATGTCGCTTATACAGACCTTGCAAAATGGTTTAAAAAACATCAAATTACCGCCAAAGCAGTAGAAGAAAAAATTGAAGATTTGAGACAGGGTGATCGTGTGACAAGTAAACAAGCAGAAGAAAATTACGAAGCTTTAGAGAAATATGGCGTCGACTTAGTCGAACAAGTTAAAGCAGGTAAAATGGATCCTATCATCGGACGTGATGAAGAAATTCGTGATGTGGTCCGTATCTTGTCTCGTAAATCTAAAAATAACCCGGTCCTAATTGGTGAACCTGGTGTAGGTAAAACCGCTATCGTTGAAGGTTTAGCCCAACGTATTGTAAAAAAAGATGTCCCTGACAACTTAAAAGACAAAACAGTCTTCTCGTTAGATATGGGTGCCTTGATTTCAGGGGCTAAATACCGGGGTGAATTTGAAGAACGGTTGAAAGCAGTCTTAAATGAAGTGAAAAAGGCAGACGGCCGGATTATCTTATTTATCGATGAAATCCACAACATTGTAGGTGCCGGTAAGACTGAAGGGTCAATGGACGCTGGAAACTTACTTAAACCGATGTTGGCTCGTGGCGAATTGCACTGCATTGGTGCCACAACCTTAGATGAATATCGTCAATACATGGAAAAAGACAAGGCTTTGGAACGTCGTTTCCAACGTGTCTTAGTCAAAGAACCAAGTGTTGAAGATACTATTTCAATCTTACGTGGTTTGAAAGAACGGTATGAATTGCACCATGAAGTAACGATACATGACCAAGCTTTAGTAGCGGCAGCTGAATTGTCAGACCGTTACATCACTGACCGGTACTTACCGGATAAGGCCCTTGATTTGGTGGATGAAGCTAGTGCTGAAATCCGCGTGCAAATGAACTCATTGCCAACAGAGTTAGACCAAGAACGTCGTCGTTTAATTCAACTAGAAATTGAGGAAAAAGCCTTACTAGAAGAAAAAGATGAGGCAAGTAAACGCCGGTTAGCTGACCTTCAAGAAGAGTTAGCCGAGGTCCGTGAAAGAACTAACCAATTAACCATGCAATGGCAAGTTGAAAAAGGCGGTATGTCTGATATCAACGCTAAACGTCAAGAAATTGAAAATGCCAAACATGCTTTGGAGCAAGCGGAAAATGAATACAATCTTGAAGAAGCAGCCAGATTAAAACATGCGATTATTCCAACCTTGGAACAAGAATTAGCAGATATGGAAAAAGCCTACCACGAGCATGCAGACAAGAGTGCTGACCGTTTGGTAGAAGAATCTGTAACTGAAGACTCTATCGCCGCAGTGGTTTCAAGAGTGACTGGGATCCCTGTGAATAAATTAGTCGAAGGGGAACGTGAAAAATTACTTCACTTAGATGACACCTTACATACACGTGTGGTAGGTCAAGATGAAGCAGTTGATAGCGTGACAAATGCGGTATTACGTTCACGTGCCGGTGTTCAAGATCCAAACCGTCCGTTAGGTTCATTCTTATTCTTAGGACCGACTGGTGTTGGTAAAACTGAGCTGGCTAAAGCCTTAGCTGAAGCCATGTTTGATTCAGAAAACAACATGGTCCGTCTTGATATGAGTGAATACATGGATAAAATCAATGTGACTCGTTTAATCGGGGCAGCGCCTGGTTATGTTGGTTACGAAGAAGGTGGCCAATTAACCGAAGCTGTACGTCGTAATCCATATACAGTGGTCTTACTAGATGAGGTTGAAAAAGCCCATCCAGATGTCTTCAATATCCTGTTACAAATCTTAGATGACGGTCGTCTAACTGACTCACAAGGTCGGATTGTAGACTTTAAAAATACCATCATCATTATGACAAGTAACTTAGGATCAGATGCCTTGTTAGACGGTACTGATGAGAATGGCGAAATCGATGATGAAGCAAGAGAAGCTGTTCAAAGTGCTTTAAAAATGCACTTTAGACCTGAATTCTTAAACCGTATCGATGACACTATTTTATTCAGACCATTATCACACAATGATATGGACGGTATCGTACGCAAGATGTTAGCACAATTAAGTGACCGCTTAGCTAGCCAAGAAATTGCTGTAACATTTAGTGATGAATTGGTGAGCTGGATTGGTGACACTGCTTATGATCCACAATTTGGTGCACGACCATTGCGTCGTTTCATCACCAACCAAGTGGAAACACCAGTAGCACGTGCCATCATTGCAGGTACGATCAGTAAGCAACATGCAGTGAATATCTCAATTGATGAAAATCATGAAATCAAGTTTGATGTGACACCCTTAGTCCAAAATTAAACCTATATAAAAAATAAGTAATAGATCAATTCTCCGCAAACGGGTAGTAAGCCTAATTTGCGGAGAATTTTTTTATCGCATAAGTTTGTTTTCAAAGAGGAGAAACCGTTGAAGCTAGGCTATCATTATGAAAGCGGTCTTTCAATATGGTAAAATATATAGTATAGAAGATGGATGGAGGTGGAGAAATGGAGACAGTATTATTTTCCATTGGTATCCTAGCCATTATCGCTGGAATGATGACGCGTCATTATATGCTTGGAGGCATTGTGGGTGCGGGATCTTTCTTATTGTATTTTGGTTTGTATGACAATGGGTCTTGGTTGTCGCTAGTGCTTTTCGCTTTAGGGACAGTCTTGATTATTTCCGAAGTATTTTTACCTACTTACGGAATATTGGGTGTCGTAGGTTTGTTGATCGGTGCCTGGGGATTGATGGGACAGACTGCTGATATTGGTGACGCGGTGGTAGATTTAACTATCGGTGTTGTTGTGGGTATCGTGGCCTTTTATATTTTAGTCAAGTTGGGTTACCGGATTCCTTTTAACGATCAAATCGTATTGAATACATCTTTGAATCGGGAGAGAGGTTATCAATCGCAGAGTGTGTCTGTTGCGGATTATGTTTCGCAAGAGGCTGTGACGCTTACGCCACTGAGACCGACTGGGAAGGCAACTTTCTCGGACGGGAATATCTTGGAAGTGATGAGTGACAATGAAGTGATTGGTAGTGATGAACAGGTGGTTGTTGTGAGGATTCGTAACAATCAATTATTAGTAAGGAGAGTGAACCATGAGTAGTTCGTATGGAAATGACACAAGTATTTGGGGAATTTTGATTTTAGCCATTCTTATTCTAGTCGTTTTAATTTTATTCTTTACCTTTGTGCCAGTTGGCCTTTGGGTAACAGCTTATTTCTCTGGTGTTAAGGTGGGGATAGGCGATTTAGTCGGCATGCGGCTACGTCGGGTAAATCCAAATAACATTATTAAACCTTTGATTAAGGCGACAAAAGCCGGATTAACCATTGATCTAAATGATTTAGAGGCCCACTATTTAGCGGGTGGGGATATCAATATGGTCGTGGATGCCTTAATCGCAGCCCAACGCGCCAATATTGACCTAGAGTTTGAACAAGCTGCAGCCATTGACTTAGCGGGCCGTGACGTATTTGAGGCTGTTCAAGTGTCTGTTAATCCTAAAGTGATTGAAACACCCATTATTTCTGCAGTTGCGATGAATGGGATAGAAGTACGTGCTAAAGCGAAAGTAACTGTACGCGCTAATATTGAACGTTTAGTTGGGGGTGCTGGTGAATCTACTATCATCGCCCGTGTAGGTGAAGGTATTGTTACCACCGTTGGTTCAGCAGTGACACACTCAGATGTTTTGGAAAACCCAGATGTGATTTCACAAACTATTTTGCGAAAAGGTTTAGACTCTGGAACAGCTTTTGAAATCCTATCGATTGATATTGCGGACGTTGATGTAGGCCGTAACATCGGTGCGAAATTACAGGCAGAGCAAGCGGAAGCGGATAAACGAATTGCCCAAGCGAAAGCTGAAGAGCGTCGTGCGATGGCCGTTGCCCAAGAACAAGAAAACATTGCGAAAACGCAAGAAATGCGCGCGAAAGTTGTGGAAGCACAGTCTCAAGTACCAGAAGCCTTAGCTGAGGCCTTTAGAAACGGTAAAATTGGGGTAATGGACTACTACAATATGCAAAATATTCAAGCGGATACGAAGATGCGCGAAAGTCTTTCTGAAGGAGATTCTGAATACAATTCAGGTGATCAATAATGGAACTGATTGGAATTCTGATCTTCGTCTTTGCGCTAGCGCACAGCTTTTACAAGGATCATCGAAAGAAGCTAGAAGCAGAAGAGAAGGCGAAAGCGAAACGATTTGATGCTTCTAATCAACCTTCGCGGATGAGTGAAAACGGCGTGAATCGACAAAGAAACACGCGCCAAACCCAAGCTCGACAGACTCGACAAACTTTAAATCGTCAAAGTACCAGTCGCGGTAGATACCAAGAAGATAAGAAGCCAAAAACCTTGGCGAATTATCTAGCTAAAGCGCAAGAGTATATAGATGAAGTGGATGCGGATGCGCAGAAGTCATTTGAAGAAGTGAAGGCTGAAAAGATTCAAGTTACAAAGCAACAGGATCAAAGACGAAATGCAAATCAACAAAATCGTGGTCAGCAGTATGCTAAACAAAATCAAGCTATGGGGGGCCAGAAGCGTCAAAACCAACATGCAACCTTAAAGCAAGCTGAGGGCGGTCAAAGTACCGCGCTTGATGGTGAAGGAATGGGTTGGGATGTGTCGAATGGTGATTATTTTGACCAAGAAATGGCTGCCAATGTCCTTGAATTAGGGAAAGAATTGCAGCAAATGGATGAAATGTATGACCGTGAAGCGGACCGTTTTGATAGAGAAGTAGGCCAATTGTTTAAGGAAATGAAAAATCCAGGTAAAGATTTACGTGTGACGACTGAAAGCAAGAAAAAATCACGAAATCAACGCGAAATATTAGCTTTATCTAATCAAGATAACCTAAAACGTGGTATCTTATTAAAAGAAATACTGGACAAACCAGTAGCTAAAAGATAGGTGTGACAATAGTCGCTTAGCATTAACCGCACATTTTGAGAAGTGTCGGACAATTCTGACTATGGGAACCTGATATCACGACTTTCTTAGCATGCAAAAGGGGCTGTGAGACAGCCCCTTTTAGTTTATCCGAGTTTTAAATCAGAGAGGAAGTATCAATAATGAACTGGGTTTTAAATACAATTGCCTCTGGTGAATTGATGGCACAAGAAAGTTTTGGGCAATTAGATATAATTGGTTCTGTTAAAGGGTTGGGTTTTGACAATATTGAATTGAGAAGTGAGTACTTTGACGGTTCAGATCAAGAATTGGTGGACCTAAAAGCTGCAAACAAAGAAGCGGGCTTAACTGTTTTCCTTTCTGTGCCAGCACCTTTATTTGAAGAAGGTTTGGTGAACCCTGAATTAGAAAACTTCTTTGAATTGGCTCAAGCGGTGGGCGCTGTACAATTGAAGGTCAACTTAGGTGCCTACAGCCCAGAAACAGTGGCGCAAGATATGATCCTAGTCTATAACTTAATTGATCGTTTCGGTATTTCTCTAGCCTTGGAAAATGACAACACACAAGCAACAGGCGCTAGCAACCACTTTAAAGCCTTTTTACAGGATAATGGCAACGACAAAGTGGGGATGTGCTTCGATGTGGGCAATTTCTTATATTTCGATGAAGATCCAGTAGCCGCGGTGAAAAATGTCTTACCATTGGTCCATTATGTTCACCTAAAACAAGTGGAACAAGCGACCAATACTAGTTTAGCAGGCTTATCGGTAGGGGACGTGGACATTGTTGCCGTCTTGAAAGAGATAGACCCAGCCATTCCTGTTGCGATTGAGTGCCAATATAAAGCTTCTGATATTGCGGAAGTTGAAGGACAAATCAAAAACGATATCGAAAATATCCTATCTGGCTTAAATTAGAAAACAGCTAGAAAGGCCTATGAAGTGGCCTATACCCCTTGCTTGCAGGCCGGATGCATGGTAACATTGTTTGGTTGTCAATATGTTGGACTAGGTAGAAATCTAGTCGTACACACATCAATTATTTTGATTCAAAAAGTAGCATGTGTGGTAGAAAGAAAGGAATTCTAATGACGAGTAGTGCATTAAAATATACATTACATAAAAAAGAAAAGCATACGGGTGCGCGTTTAGGCCAAGTGGAAACCCCTCATGGTACGATCGAAACACCGGTATTTATGCCTGTTGGTACGCAAGCATCTGTAAAGGCTGTGTCTCCTGAAGAGTTAACGGATATGAATGCCCAAATCATTCTGTCTAACACCTATCATTTATGGTTACGTCCAGGTGATGACCTAGTCAAAGAAGCAGGTGGCTTACATCAATTCATGAACTGGGACAAACCAATTCTAACCGATTCAGGTGGCTTCCAAGTATTCTCGCTGGCTGATTCTAGAAAAATTGAGGAAGAAGGGGTCACCTTCAAGTCTCACTTAGACGGTAAGAAATTATTCTTATCACCAGAAAAAGCCATCCATATCGAAAATAACTTGGGTGCGGACATCATTATGTCATTTGACGAATGTCCAGACTTCAACCACGACCACAACTACGTTGAAAAATCGATTCACCGTACAACACGTTGGGCTGAACGTGGTTTAAACGCCCACCAACGACCAGATGACCAAGCATTATTCGGGATTTTACAAGGTGCTGGCTATAAAGACTTACGTCTACAACACGCCAAAGATATGATTGGTTTGGACTTCCCAGGTTACTCAATTGGAGGTTTATCAGTTGGTGAATCGAAAGAAGATATGTACAAGGTTTTAGATTACCTAACACCTGTCATGCCTGAAGACAAACCGCGTTACCTAATGGGTGTCGGTAGTCCGGATGCCTTGATTGAAGGGGTTATCCGCGGTGTTGACATGTTTGACTGTGTATTGCCTACTCGTATTGCACGTAACGGGACTACCATGACCAGTCAAGGCCGTGTAGTCATCAAAAATGCCCAATACGCTCGTGACTTCACGCCATTAGATCCAAATTGTGACTGCTACACTTGCCGTAATTACACACGCGCTTACATCCGTCACCTATTGAAAGCCAATGAAACATTTGCACTACGATTAACGTCAATCCACAACTTGCATTTCTTAATCAATTTGATGGAGCAAATTAAAGACGCTATTCGCGAAGACCGTCTATTGGACTTTAGAGATGAATTCTTCTTGCAATATTACGGCAAGGTTCAAAAAACCGCTTTCTAGGTCAAGACCCTTCCTTTTGAAAAAGGGCTAGGTGCGGACTTGCTAAAACTTTTGCCGCAGAAGGCTAAACTTATGTAAATAGCGGGTACTTTATGGTACGATTATGCTACTGATGAAAAAAATTAAGCGTTCATATGTGAACAAATAATCAAACAGGAGGTTATTCTTAATGGGAACAATATTATATATCGTTGTTTTAGTGGCTTTAATGTACTTCATGTTAATTAGACCACAACAAAAACGTCAAAAAGAAACACAAGAAATGATGGCTGCAATGGCAGTTGGTGATTCAGCAGTAACAATCGGTGGTTTACACGGTGTCATTGCTGAAATCGATGAAACTAAAAACACTATCACTTTAGACTGTGAAGGCGTCTACTTAGTATTTGACCGTCGTTCAGTTGCGCGTACGCAAAAAGCTGACCCAATGAATACTGAAATGGCTAACGACATCATGAGCGATGCTGCTGAAGAAGAAGCACGCGAAAATGATGTAGTCATTGAAAATGTAGGAGCAGGCGACCACCAAGAGGACGATCAAATCTAGTCACAGCAACCGCTTGATTCAGAATGATTGAACCTTTCGTTACGGAGGCCATTATGAAAGTTTCGAACTTTGAATTCCTGTGTCTTCGTCCATGGTTTCTTTCAAAATCTCAAAGTATTAAAAAACAAGGATATAATGGGATAGAATGGCAAGACATTGAAGAATATTTTAAAGATTTTGCGTGGAAACGTCAGGCACCAAAGAAATTTAGTGCCCGTATTCAAGAAATTAAGAAGTTACACGCGAATGACTATTTAGATTATGCAAAATTACAGGCGACGGTATATGACGTTCATCCGTTAGATGAAATGAATATCGACGACTTTTTAAAATAGCATGATTTCAGAAATGAAAGATTGAGAAGGGTATGACAAAGTGTCATGCTCTTTTTGATTGTGCTAGATTTAGGTATTGCTTTTTTTCTTAAGAGTCATCGTTAAGAAAATAACATTTTTTTTAGGTATATCTATAAAAACAAAGTAGGTAATTTCCAAAAACACCTAAAAATAAGGTATAATAGTACTAATGAGCGTAAGCATTGAGGAAAGGTGATTAACCATGTCAAAAAGTAGAGAAGATTATATGAAAGTCATATTTGAGTTCGGTGGCAAGATGGACCGTGTAGGCAACAAAGCCATCAGCGAAGCCCTAAATATTTCCGCAGCCTCTGTAACTGAAATGATTTCTAAATTACAAGAAGAGGGTTGGGTCACTTACATTCCTTACCAAGGTGTCCAATTAACTGAAGAAGGAATTAAAATGGGTGCTTCTTTAGTACGTCGTCACCGTTTATGGGAAATGTTCTTATATGAAAAGTTAGGTTATAACTGGGATCAAGTTCATGCGGAAGCTGAACAGTTAGAGCATACTGGGACAGAGTTCTTCATTGACCAGTTAGATGAATTCTTAGGTAAACCTGTATACTGTCCGCACGGTGGGGCTATTCCTGATAAGGATGGCGTGATGGCTAAAGAGGCTACGGTGCCCTTAGCTGACTTAGCGGTTGGTGATAAGTTTAAAATCCAACGTGTGACAGATGATAAAGATTTATTAAACTACCTAGATAAGTTAGATATTAAACTAGATAAAAAATATACGATCGATGAAATTGAAGCTTTTGACAAATCCTTTACGATTTCGCGTAAAGGGGAATCAATTGTATTGAATCCTAAGGCGACTGTGAATATTTTTGTCGACGAAGACTAATCATCACAAGTAACCCAGTGTTTAAAGGGGGTAGGTGTCATGCGCACGATAGGGATATTATCATTTGAGGACCCAAAAATTGATGGGTCTAGGAAAATATTACATGTCGATATGGATGCTTTCTTCGCCTCGGTTGAACAAAGGGATAATCCTGCTTATCGAGGAAAACCGGTGATTATTGCCCGCCATCCAAAAGAGAATTCTGGTAAGGGTGTTGTATCAACGGCTTCTTATGAAGCGCGTAAATACGGTGTCCACTCAGCCATGTCTGCGGCTGAGGCTTACCGCTTATGTCCGCAAGGGATTTTTGTGTCGGGCAACTATGCCTTATATCGAGAGGTATCAGAACAAGTACGGGAAATTTTCAAGCGGTATACAGATATTATTGAACCCCTTTCCATTGATGAAGCCTTTTTAGACGTCACTGACAATAAGAAGGGGATTCCTTACGCCATGGACGTGGCCAAGGAAATCCAAGAAACCATCTATAAAGAATTGAATTTAACTTGTTCGATTGGGGTGTCTTATAATAAGTTTATTGCCAAATTAGCGTCTGACTATCAAAAACCATTTGGTATGACGGTCATTACACCAAAACGAGCGATTCCCTTTTTAGAGCAATTACCGATTGAAGATTTTTATGGGGTCGGAACACGGTCGGCTGAAAAAATGCATGAACTGGCTATTTATACAGGCGCAGACTTGAAGAAATTGTCCCAAGATGAATGCATTCAGTACTTCGGTAAAGCTGGTTTGGCTTTGTATGAAAGGGTCCGCGGTGTTGATGATCGGCCTGTTAAAGTCACCCGGATCCGTAAATCGATTGGAAAGGAGCGGACCTTTTATCCTTTCCTTTACCATGATAATGAGGTGGAAGAAACCTTGCGTAAGCTAGCCAATTCTGTGTCTGATGCCTTGAGTGAAAAGGGCATGCACGGAAAAGTGGTGACTTTGAAGTTTCGGAATGCGGATTTTGAGACGGTTACACGGCAGACGTCACTTGTGGACGCCATTTCAGATAGCCAGGATATTTATTTCTACGCCTTGGACCTATGGCAAACATACGGGGATGTCAGTCAAGGAATCCGGTTGCTTGGGATTACGGTGAGTGATTTGTCGCAGTTAGCTTTTGAAAATATTCGCTTGAATTTATATACCAATGAAGCAAAAGAAGCGGGAACCCTGGCCTACAAATCCAACACATTATTAACAGAGAATGGAGATATATACGAAAATAAAAATATAAAAGAAGATGCAGCAATTCAACCTGCCCCAGATCAGACGTCATCTAAAGAAGAGAATGATGACGAATAGAACCGAATGGGTCAGATTTTAAACGGAGGAGCAATGCCAATGGCAACTAAACACGAACAAATCATACAATATATTCAAAACCTCCCCATTGATGCCAAAATTTCGGTTCGGTCTATCGCACGCAATTTGAAGGTGTCAGAGGGGACAGCTTATCGGGCGATTAAATCTGCTGAAAACTTGCATTTAGTGGCGACCAAAGAGCGGGTGGGAACCGTCCGAATTGAAGAAAACGAAAACCGCCGCATGCACCATTTAACCATCGAAGAAATTATCCAGGTAACGGATTGTCAGGTCTTGGGTGGGGCTTCAGGTGTGAGCCGTCAGGTCCGTAAATTTATTATCGGCGCCATGGAAGCGGACGGGATGCGTCGTTATATCGAACCAGATTCCTTGATTATCGTTGGTAACCGTGATGAAATTCAACGGATTGCCTTGGAGAATGACGTCGCTGTCTTAATATCGGGTGGCTTTAAACCCTCAGATGCCATTGTGGACTTGGCTAACAAGCGGGAAGTACCACTTTTAAGTGTCAACTTCGATACCTATGCAACGGCTACTTTAATCAATAAAGCTATGATAGAACGGTCTATGCAGAAGGATATTTTACTTGTTGAAGATATCTACATTCCGCTTGAGCAAACGCAATTTTTATACACGGATGACACGATTACGGCCTACCGACAATTGTCAGAAAACTCGGGGCATACCCGTTTTCCAATTTGTGAAAGAGATGGTAAGTTAGCGGGAATCTTAACAGCTAAGGATATCTTAGATTTCGCACCGGATACCCGTTTAGCTAAAGCTATGACATCAACACCGATTTCGGCTAAGAAGCCAATGAGTGTTGCTTCAATTACACATATGATGATTTGGGACGGGTTAGAAATACTACCGGTTGTGGATGAAGAGGATTATTTACAAGGTATCCTATCTAGACAAGATGTCTTACGGACTTTACAGTATACTCAACAAACGGAACAGAGTGAAAACCGGATTGAGATGCTATTAGCTGATAAGTTGAAATTTGTTGCACAAAATGAGGATATGACAAAAGCTCGCTACCGATTTCTAAGTGATGTTTCATTAACGAATGATTTCGGTGCCTTATCTAATGCCTTACAACATAGTATTATCCAACTATCGGTTAAACAATTTGTCAAGAAGATGCAAGATAAATCAATTGTTGTCGATAAGGTAAGTGCATATTATTTAAAATTAGTACCCTTACAATCTACCATCGATATCGTCTTAGAATTCTTAGATGTTTCTAGACGGTCTATGGAGATTGATATTACGGTTTACCACGGCAAGCAAGTGATGACTAAAGCCTTGGCAAGTGTGAAAACACTGACCAATTAATGACGAATCTGTCAATCAAGGGTATAATGATAAAAGAGAAAATTTTTAGGACTTAGAAAGAGGTCAATATGTTAGATAAAATATTAGCGGCAATTGAGGCACACGATACTATCATTATTCATCGCCATGTTCGCCCAGATCCGGATGCGTTAGGTTCGCAAATGGGATTAAAGGCAGTTTTGGAAGAAACTTACCCACATAAATATATCTATGCAGTGGGGCAAGATGACGATTCATTAGCAGAATTCGGGGATATGGATGATGTTTCGGATGATACTTACAAGCAAGCACTTGTTATCGTGAACGATTCAGCTAACCGACCACGGATTGATGATCAACGGTATAAAAAAGGGGCGACCCTTGTCAAAGTTGACCACCATCCGAATGAAGATCCATACGGGGACTTTATGATCGTTGAGCCAAGTATCTCATCGACGTCAGAATTATGGGCATCTATTGTTTTGCGTGAGGACAACAAGTTGCAAATGAATGATGAAGCAGCTAAATGCTTCTTCTTAGGAATTGTCGGGGATACTGGTCGTTTCTTATATGACAACACAACCCGCGATACTATGCACATTGCCGGTGAATTGTTGAACTACGACTTCCCAGCTTCTGACTTGATGCAAGAATCGAATACACAAACTATTTCTCAAGCTCGCTTGCAAGCTTATGTCCTACAAAACATGAAATTGTCAGCACAAGGGACTGTGAATTCAGTTTATATTTCACAAGATTTATTGCAGTCGCTTGATTTAACAGCCAATGAAACCTACCAAATAGTCCAAATTCCAGGAACGATTGAAGGGGTTATTACTTGGGTAACCTTTATCGAACAACCAGATGGGAAAGTACGTTGCCGAATCCGCTCTAAAGGGCCAGCAATCAACCATATTGCTGCACAACATGATGGTGGTGGCCACGAGAAAGCCTCAGGCGCTAACGTTTATTCTTCAGAGGAGAAAGACGAATTATTAGCGCAACTAGGTGAAGTGGCTATGAAATACCGTCGCGACCAATTTTTTGACTAATAGAAAAATAGGCTATAGCTTTCAAGACCCCAGCCTGGATGTAAAATTCAGTTGCGGTCTTTTTTTGTTCGGCTTTACAAAGTGAATCGGCTATTTCACTGAAATTATAGCGTGTAAATGTGTAATATAACGAACAATAATAAATAAAAAAACATATACATATGGATTTAGTGATAAAACTATGCTAAAGTAATGGAGTAAAGAAAAGAATAACGCGAATAAACGAACATTGCCGTTTTTCGTTGGGAGGAAAATCGATTCATGTCTTCAATATTTAAGACCATCCTTATTTCAAGCGCTGCCTTACTTTTAGTGGCCTGCCAAGGGCAAAATGCCGGTACGGATGCCAATGCTGGCACAGCGTCATCATCCAGTTCACAAGCGAGTGAATCAACAGCTACTGATGCCTTATCAATCGGTATGGTAACCAATGAAGGGGGCGTTGATGACCGGTCGTTCAACCAATCTGCTTGGGAAGGGCTACAAACATGGCAAGCGGAAACTGGAGCCAAGGTCCAATACTATGAATCACCTGATCAATCTGAATTGATTCCTAATTTAAATGTTGCGGTTGCAGACCAATATGATATTATCGTTGGTCTTGGGTATACAACTGCAGAAGCCTTAAGTGAAGTGGCTTCGCAAAATCCTGATCAAAATTTCGCTTTGATTGATGGGGAAGTTGACCTAGACAATGCGGTATCTATCGCCTTTAAAGACCAAGAATCTGCCTTCTTAGCAGGCGTTGCGGCTGCTTTAACTACAGAAACGAATCAAGTTGGTTTTATTGGTGGGACTAGAATTCCAGTGATTGACCGTTTTGAAACAGGTTTTAAAGCGGGTGTTGCCTATATTGACGAGAATATTGAAGTAGAAAGCCAATATACGGAGTCGTTTAGTGACGCCTCTAAAGGGCAACAAATTGCTAATGCTATGTATACGCAGGGTATTGACGTGATTTATACAGCTGCTGGCGGGTCTGGTAACGGTGTTTTCACTGAGACCCGTAACCGTCTAGAAGCTAATTCAGAAACGCAATTATGGGTGATTGGGGTTGACCGAGATCAAACTGACGAGGGTGAGTGGACTGGTGGCAACTTTACCTTAGCGTCGACCCTTAAAGATACTGGGGCAGCTATTATTGCTTTAGCCGAGGAAACAAGAGACAATGCCTTTCCTGCAGGTGAAAATTTAGCTTATGGCTTGGAAAATGATGGCGTTTCGCTAACTCAAGGACAATTATCAGACGAAGATTGGGCGCAAATTGAAGAAGCTAAAGCAGCCATTATCGCCGGTGACATTCAAGTGCCAGAGTTCACTTACTCTGAAAGTTAGTTTGCTTATAAGGCAATTGAAACCAGGTGCGTTAAACTAGTGAACACAAAAAACCAGGAACCGCGATTTTCATCTTCGTTCCTGGTTTTGTTTATATGGATTAGATTGTGTGAAATATACTGTTTCTTCTATAAGGCAATGTTCAATAAAACTATTTTACCCAAACATGGCCATTTTGGCGTAATAATTCATCCGCTTCCTTAGGTCCACGTGTTTTACCAACATAAGTAGGTAAGGTTTTAGTGCCTGCATTTTTCCAGTTGGCAATGATTGAATCAACAATTCGCCACTGTTCAGCCAATTCATCCCATGTAGAGAAGTTGGTTTGGTCACCGATTAAGGCATCGTAAATCAATTTTTCATAAGCATCTGGTACATAAGCAGCGTTTAATTCGTCTACATTAGAATGAATAGACACCAGTGTTGGCAATAATTCCTCACCAGGCAATTTTTGATTTAGGTTAAAGGCTAAACCGGTTTCTGGTTGGATGTTGAAGGTGATGCGACTTTGACTTGGGTTACACCCTTTATCGATGTCTGTTTTATCACCGGCATCTTTTAAGATAATTTCAACAGTTGTCCGTTTGTCATCTAAGGCTTTACCTGTTTTGAAGTAGAAGGGTACTTGGCCCCAACGGTCGTTATTGACTTGGAAATAGCCCGCTAAATAAGTTTCAGTCACAGAATCAGGCGCGACCTCATTTTCCTCTAAGTAGTTGATGAATTCACCATCTTCACTTGCAAGGTATTGGGCACGAATGGTTTGTTTAGCTGTTTGGTCTGCTGTTAATGAATCGATTTGTTTCAAGAAAGCTAACTTATTGGCATGTACATCGTCTTGGTCAGGTGAAGCGGGTAGGTCCATACCAAGTAATGTCGCCACTTGTAGGATATGGTTTTGCAGCATGTCACGAATAGCACCTGATTTGTCGTAGTAACCACCACGGCTACCAACTGGCATGTCTTCTGCTAAGGTGATTTGAATATTTGAAACGAATTCTTGGTTTAATAAAGCTTCAACTGCAGGGTTAAAGAAACGTGTCGCTAAGATATTTTGCACCATTTCTTTACCAAGATAGTGGTCAATACGGTAGATATCTTTTTCATCGAAAGAAATCGCTAAGGCATCATTTAATTCTTTGGCTGATGATAGGTCAGTACCGAATGGTTTTTCTAAGATGACTCGGTGTGTACCGCCATCTGTCACAATCTCAGCATCTTTCAATCCCTGGGTAATTTCAGGAAATAGGGCTGGTGAAGTCGATAGGTAGTATAAATTTTTCTCACCAGTATTAAATTCATTTCTTAATCTTGCCATTTCATTATTCAAATGCTCATAATCATCCGCTTGAGTGGCGTCATGAGATGTGTAGAAGAAATGTTTGATAAAGTTGTTGATTGTTTCTTCGTCTGCTTCTTGGTCAGAAATTGAATCTAAGACGATATCACGGAAATAATCGTCAGTCCATTCACGTCTAGAGTTTCCTAGCAAAGCAAAGTTTTCAGATAATAATTGACGCTGATATAAGCGGAATAAAGATGGGTATAGTTTACGGCGCGCTAAATCTCCCGCTGCACCAAACATAACGATAAGCCCACCAACTTGTTTGTTAGTCATTATGCTACATCCTTTCATAGTTCATCATCAATTATATACGAACTTTCATCACTTACACAAGAATTAGTCCTAACTATTCTTAGTATTTTTTAATATTCTATTGTTTTCGATTTAAGAAGGATAATGGTACAATAATACGGATGAGCAAAAAGAACCGTACTTGCCTAAGCTGGCAAGCAGAGAAAGGTGGGAGACCATGTCTTTTACACAATTTAATTTAAAACCATTTATCAACGACGCACTCGCAGATTTAAATTTCTATGAGCCGTCTCCAATTCAAGCAACAGTTATTCCAGTGATTCAATCAGGCCGCGATGTCATTGCCCAAAGCCAAACAGGATCAGGAAAAACGCACGCCTTCTTATTACCACTTTTAAATAAGATTACAGCTGAAAACCACACGCAGTTGGTTATTACAGCACCTAGTCGTGAACTTGCGGAGCAGTTATACCAAGCTGGCCGTCAAATCTTGTCATTTTCAGATGAAGATTTACATATCGAGCGCGCTTTTGGTGGGACAGATACTGTTAAACAAGCCAACCGTTTAGAAAATGCCGTACCACAAGTCGTTGTTGCGACACCAGGACGTCTATTAGACTTGATTAACAACCAATTGATTTCTGTACACCAAGTAACAGATTTCGTTGTCGATGAAGCAGACATGACCCTTGATTTAGGTTTCTTAAATGAAGTTGACCAAATTGCAGGCCGTATGCCAAAATCATTGAACATGTACGTTTTCTCTGCAACTATTCCGGACAAATTGAAACCATTCTTGAGAAAATATCTAAGCAATCCTGAATGGATAACAATAGAAGCCCGTCACAAAATTTCAGATACCATTGATAACTACTTGGTACCTGTTAAAGGGCGCGACCGTAAAGCATTGTTATTCGATACCTTAACAATTGGTCAACCTTATTTAGCTTTAATCTTCGCCAACACCAAGGAAACTGTACAAGAATTGTACAAATACTTGAAATCTCAAGGCTTAAATGTCGGTCAAATTCATGGTGATTTACCAGCTCGCGAACGTCGCCGTGTAATGAAACAAGTACAAAACTTGGACTTCCAATACGTGGTGGCAACTGACTTAGCTGCTCGTGGGATCGATATTGATGGTGTGTCTCACGTAATCAACTACGAAGTACCGAATGAATTAGAATTCTTCATCCACCGTGTAGGCCGTACTGGTCGTCAAGGTAAACCAGGTACTGCCATTACCTTCTATATTCCGGATGAATTAAAAGATATTGAATGGTTGGAGAACAAAGGGATCATCTTTGAAAATAAAGATATCAAAGACCATCAATTAATCGACGGTAAAGACCACGATGCCCGTGCTGCCCGTCAAAAAGCACCTGAAGTTGACCATACTGTAGTTGGGATGATTGAACGAAACAAACGTCGTAAAGTCAAACCAGGTTACAAGAAAAAATTAAGCCGTCAAATTTCTAAACATAACAAAGACAACCGCATGGCTGACCAACGTAAAAAACGTCGTGACCAACGTCGTAAAAACAAAGAAGACAACCAAGTGGATTTCTAAATTTGAATAACAAAAAATAGCGGCTAGAACGTTTTCGTTCTAGTCGCTATTTTCTTTTCCGCTGTTATTTTTGTATTTTGATAACTTGTACTTTTTTTAATAGTCGCCATAAACGAATCAAGGCGAAGATATACATAATTTCCAACTGATAGACAACATAGAAGCCAAATAGGTTAAAGATGGTAATGACCATTAGTGGCATGGTTAATGACGCAAGGGCTAAAGAAAACCGCATTTTAAAGGTTAGTCTTAACCGAGTTGAATCAGGTAGCATACCAATTACTAGGGCAATCATCAGGCCAGCTAGCATTAGATTTAATAGGCTTGATAGGGCCACAATGATGAAGATAATCGGGTAGTAGGCCCAAGTTAGGCTAGTCATTGACTGGATAATGCCTTTGACGCCATCGCTATTGGCAGCGTCACCTAATTGTGTGTAGGTGAAGGCAATCGGTTGGCCCATGAATGATAAAGTTAGGTTATCTGAGTTGTTTTCAACAGTAATCAGATTGTTTTGACTAGTCGTCACTTCTTGATTGGCGATTTCATCATTTGGATCAAAGGCATAGGTCATCAGGTCAGTTTCAAAAATGAAGGCCGATTGGTCATCGCTGGTGGCTATCTTGCCATCTGTGACTTGATAGTCAGGGATTTGATTAACGATTGATGTTGCGTTGGTTTCTAGTAAATCAAATACTTTCAAGGTGTCGAAGAAGGTCGGAATTGCTGATATACCTGCAATTAATAGGGCATAGACCAACATTCTTTTAAAACTATAGGAAATGACACGGATAATTTTTGGATAATTCAATAGGGCATCGTATAAGATGACGAGGATATTGCTTTCTTTCATACATTCGCTCTTTTCTGTTCTCATATTCCCACTCTTAAATGGTGGATCTGGAAAATGACTAAGCATTCTCACGTTAACATTCATTATAACAAAGATTGGTCAAAAACAATGAACGGATGATTGGAAAAGGAAAAAGTTTTCTTAAAAATAAGTGAGCGCTTTAAGTCGATTCCTTTGAATTTTATGTTCTGACTTGATATAGTGATTTTAGTAAGAAAATAATGATAAGTTTTATAGGAGGAATTTTAAATGGCTTTTGAATTACCAGAATTACCATACGCTTATGATGCATTAGAACCGTATTTCGACGAGGAAACAATGCACTTGCATCATGACAAACACCATAATACTTATGTAACAAATGCAAATGCAGCTTTAGCAGGTACTGATTTAGCAGACAAATCTGCTGAAGAAATCTTATCTAACTTTGACGCTGTACCTGAAGATAAAAAAACTGCTGTTCGCAACAATGTTGGTGGACACGCAAACCACACATTATTCTGGGAACAATTCGCAGCAAATGCCGGCGGTGAACCTACAGGCGCTTTGAAAGAAGCTATCGACGCTAAGTTCGGTTCATTTGCAGACTTCCAAGAAGCATTCAAAACTGCAGCAACTGGTCGTTTCGGATCTGGTTGGGCTTGGCTAGTTTTAGCTAACGGTGAAGTGGCAATCACTTCTACACCAAACCAAGACTCACCATTAATGGATGGTCAAACACCATTATTAGGTATTGATGTTTGGGAACATGCCTACTACTTGAAATATAAAAACGTTCGTCCTGACTACATTGCAGCATTCTGGAACATTGTAAACTGGGATGAAGTTGCAAAACGTTTTGACGCAGCAAAATAATGTGATCGCCATTAAATTGGTAATAGAGGGGTTAGCTTTGGCTAGCCTCTTTTTTTCGCAAATTTCGTAAAATGCCTCTAAAAAACGCCTGCCGACAATTATCAGCAGACGTTTTGTATTTATTTCGTTTTCACTTTTTTCTTGTTGAAGACATATACACAAACTAGAATTAATCCGGTTGCGATTGTAATGGCGACACCTAATATCAAGCCTTGTGGGATGTAGTAGAAGGTGACTTCATAATCACCGGCTTCTTGGAATTGGAGACCCATAAAACCACCGTTTAATAGGGGCAGGGTATTGACTTCTTGGCCGTTGACTTTGGCGTGCCAGCCTTCTGCATATGGGACAGTAACCATCAAGTATTCACTTGGATCGTCTACAGTAACGGTGCCTGAGAAAGCCCCATTTGAGAAGTCAGTTAGTGCCAACTGATTTTGCTTCAAGTCTTCTGCCATGGTGGAAACTTTTTCCTGGTCAAGGGTATAGAGGTTGATATCCGCTAGGGTTGTGTCGTCATCTAGCAATTGGATGGTAAATACTTTCTCTGCGCCTTGTTCGTCGTTGGCAATATTAAATAATTGTATCGACTGGTAGGAAGAATCGTAGTCCAATGGCTCGCCGTCTAAGTAATATTTGACTTCTTCATCGTTCAAGAATGAAGGGACAGTAATGTAATAAGCTTGGTTGGTTTTCACATTGATATGGATATCAATAAATGAATCTTCTCCGGTGTCATCACGGGTATAAGCTGTATTTACCACTGAAGCGTCTTGTGAATCAACATGGAAAAGGTCCACGCTGGCAAAGTTGGCAATCTCAAATTGTGAAAGGTCAATGCCTTCTGTTGTGCCCTTTCCGCTCAAGACATTCAACAATTCATCTTGCAGGTAAACTGGGTTGACGTCATCAATGGCGACATCTTGGATATCTTGGCTGACCATATAGGCAAGCGACAAGGCATTGGGATTTTCATGGATGATTAATTGGTCTGTGACTTCTGTGATAGGGTATCCACTCAAGTCAGCTCTTGTTGACATGACCCGGTTTTTTAAGGCGCCTTGATCATCTTCAAACGGTGTGACGTCAAAGTAATATTGGACACCAAATAGGGCGTCTGTCAGTAGAGTCCCTGTTGTATAGTTGGTAAAGCCGTCTGACATAGGTTGCCCTAATTGCTTGAACAATTGGGTGGTGTTTCGTTCCATTGTTGAGTTGAAATGGTTCAAGTCATAGTAACCCAGCTGCATGGCATCATTTTTTGTCCGCTGGAAGGTCTTGGTCATCCGGTAGAATTCGTTTTCTCCGGGCGCATAGGCTGCGATTTCTGGTTTGATTTCAGCGATATAATCCGCAAAGTCATCGTGTTTCAAGTAAGAAATAGAGGAAATAGTGATCACTGAGTTAGCAAACACTTCACTCATGGTGATGAACAATAGGAGGATGTAAATCAACCGGTCGAAGTCAACAGCCATCATCAGTAGGGCAGTGACCCCAACGAATAAGACGAAGGAGACTAGGACGGTTGTGACTGAAATATAGTCGAATTCTTCAATCTTATAGAGTAGGTAACCATAGGCAATAGCAAAAGGTATCAGCAAAGCTATTGCACTTTTAATGGATAAGACAGTTTTTTGTCGGTAGAGCTGGTAGCCGATAAATAATAGAAAGAATGAAAAGACGAATGAAAAACGGTACGGGTACCAGATTGGGTATTGGAACCCGTGCCAAATCAAGTTTAGCCCTGAAATGTTCATGGATAATAATAGGGCCGTCGTCAATCCACCGGCGACTAATCGTTCTTGCCAAGGAATCTTCTTATTGAAAAAGTAAAGGATGGCCATGATAAGCGCTAGACTTCCTACGAAAATATTGGGCAATCCTTCTGGCATTTGGTCAAAGTTAAAGGCCCCTAGGATGAATTTTGACACAATATCGTATAAAGGATAATCGGTGGTCAATTCCAGTTCGGGTGACGATTGTTGCCCTTTACTGGTTGATAATGCATAGAATGTCGGCATTAAAATAAAGGCAGCTAAACCACCACCTGCGAGTGACCAACCGGCAAATTTACCAAATGTTTGTATGAAATAGGTTTTCAAACTGGTAAAGTAGCTTGCTTGATATTGCGCGGTTGGCGCCAAGTCCTGGTTGAATCTTTCCATCTGGTCTTGACCGTGTAAGTCAGCTCGTCCATGAGCGACCATCCGGTAGCAGAAAAATAGGATTAAGAATAAACAAATCATGTAGCCGATATAGTAATTCGAGATTAGGATAAGGGCTAGCCAGCCTACATAGGTCCAGCCAGATTGACCGCGCATGACCTTTTCTAAACCCCAAATGAGAAAGGGAAGGAAGATGACACCGTCTAGCCACATGACGTTTAGTTGGTTGGCGGACAGGTAGCCGATGAAGGCGTAGGCGAATGAAAATGTGAGTGATTGCCAAGTCACTTCGTTATAGAACCGACCTAACATGAACTGGAAGGCGGATGCTGCGGTGGCGAGTTTGAGTATGACAATCAAGGCGACGGCAAAGGAAAGCCAGGATTGCGGGAAAAATAGCAAGAAAATTAAGTAGGGGGACATGAGGTAGTAAGACCAGGTCCCGACCATTTCGCCTCCGGTGGCTTTTGAGAAGGAATAGAAAATCTGATCCCAATTACCTTGGAAGATGTCTCGGTAGTATTGATAGAAATCGATATATTGTTGGCCTAGGTCGACAGTCATGATGGTGCCATTGCCGAATGGAAATATTTTTAGGCCAAAGATAAAGAAGAGTCCCATCAGGATAAAGACTGCTAGAAACAAGCCAATCATTGAAGCTTTGAGTGGGTGTTTCTGACATTTCTGTTGAATCGTTTTTATGTATTGCGTCATGACACGAACTCCTTTTTGATAATTGCTTTTAGCATATCATATTTCGCAGATTGATTGCCTTGTTTAAAGATTTTTTACAAAAATAAAAACTTCTGGGATTTTTAGATGGATATAGGGATTCTTAATAATTTATACGAGTCTTAGGACCATTTTTTGTGTATAATTAAAAAAGATGATGCTAGCTTGAGTGGACTGAACTATTTGGCTGCATATAAGTGTTTTAATTGAAAGTAGGTGACAAGTTGGATCAAGGTAATCAAAATAAACAACCGAAGCAACATGAGGGTGCTGAGGAAAAGTTGAATAAAATGGGTTCTGATGATCAAGACCAACCAAAAAGACGTGCACCAATATGGGGCTCCTTTTTAAACCGTTTGAACGTGATGCTGATAGGGATTTTTGTCCTGTTTGCAATACTTATTTTGCGTTTATCTTATTTGCAACTCGTTCAAGGGGATATGTTCTCTGATCTGGTGAATGCGACAGAAACAACTATTGTTGAGGAATCGGTCCCTCGTGGGTTGATTGTTGATTCTGAAGGCGAATTGATGGTGTCTAATGAGGCTTTACCAGCAATTTCTTATACACGTGGCCAGGACACTTCTGGTGAGGATATGGCCCGAACAGCGCAGAATCTAGCTAAATATATAGCTATAGATTTCGAGGATGTATCCGATCGTGACCTGCAGGATTATTTTGTAGCAGCCAATACAGATGTCATCAATGACCGGTTAACGGACGATGAGGCCGCTGCAGCGGATGATGAAATTTACGCCATCCAAGTGAGTAAAGTGACTGACGACGACTTGAATGGTCTAAGTGACCAAGATAAGGAAGCAGCAGTTATTTTTGCCAAAATGAATGCCGCCTCGTCACTCTCAACTGTCATGATTAAAAATGATGGGGTAACTACTGAAGAAATGGCCGTTGTGGCAGAGCGTTCAGCTGAGTTACCAGGTGTCAATGTGACAACCGATTGGAAACGGACTTACCCGCAAGATTCATTACTACGTTCATTGCTTGGGAGTGTATCTTCTACAGAAGAAGGGATTCCAAGCGACCAACGAGATTTCTACCTGGCTAAGGGTTATGCCCTAAATGATCGGGTAGGGGTGTCTTATATTGAAGAACAGTATGAAGCGGATTTACGTGGTTCAAAAACGACCTATGAAACAGAAGTGAGTCAAGACGGAGAAATTATCAACTCTGAACAGACTTATGCTGGAGAAATGGGGAATACGGTTCAGTTGACCATTGATTCTGAATACCAAGCGGAATTAGAAGCTTATGCAACTCAGTATTTAGAAGATGCGACAACTGAAGACAACAATTCTATCTATATTGTAGCGTCTGATCCTGATACGGGGGCTATTTACGCCTTAGTTGGTAAGAAGAAAAATTCAGATGGTGAAATTGTTGATGATGCCTTAGGTACGATTAATAGCGTCTTTGTATCCGGGTCTGTTGTAAAACCTGCAACGATTGCCGCTGGTTACGGAGAAGGCTTGCTTGAAGTTGGTTCAGACAATGAAATCACCGATGAACCCCTATACTTCTCCGGTACGCCAGTTAAAGCTTCTTGGTGGTTGACATCTGATAACGATTCAACGCCAAGAATCTTAACGGATAAACAAGCCTCAGCTCAATCTTCCAACGTCTACATGATTAAATTGGCCATGGCAATGGGTGGTGTAAACTACTACGAACCATACATGGACTTGTCAGAACTGGATACAGATGCCGTGTATGATACCTTACGTGACTACTATGCAGAATTTGGTTTAGGTGTATCGACTGGTATTGACTTGGAAAATGAATCAACTGGTCTAATCGGAGCCGATACTGGTGACCCAGGTAACGCACTTGACTTGTCTTTTGGTCAGTTTGATACCTACTCACCAATTCAATTAAACCAATATATCTCAACCATTGCGAATGGTGGTACCCGCTATGCTTTACATGTGCTAGATAAGATTTTGGCACCTACCGAAGACGAGGAGACTGCTGGCGATGGAGCAACGGTTTACGAATATCAACCAACTGTATTGAATGAATTGTCGATTACAGATGAAATGCTTGCGGAAGTGCAAGAGGGTATCTGGTCTGTTATCCATACTTCAACTGGTTTGGGGAACGCTATTTTTGCTAATTTCCCAATTGAAGTAGCGGGTAAATCAGGTACTGCGACAGTATCTGATACGCTTGAAAATTCAACTTGGGCCGGATGGGCACCGTATGATGATCCTGAAATTGCGGTTTCTATCGTTATCCCAGGAACAACACCTGATGTGTCTGTATCTGCCCAAGCTGCTGCACCAAATGTCTTAGGTTTATACTATGATATTGAAGAATATCAAAATAAAGTAGCTGACCAGTTGGCAGAAAACGCGGAAGCATCAGCAGAAGAGGCGGAAGCATTAGAAGAAGCACAATAATTGTGCGTGGCGCTGTGACACTCAAATTACAGCCCCATGCTAATCATTTTAAGTGTATGACCAATTTTTTTCACAAGACTAAAAAATATTTGGCATATAGGTTAAGATTATGGTACAATAATCGAGTATGGTTACTGTATATCAGTTAATAATTTTATTGTATTGGAGGGGTATCACATGCGTGTGAACATTATTTTAGAAAACACTGAATTAAAAGGCGAACGTGTTTACTTAACAGAGAAAAACCGTCGTAACAATCCAGACCGTTTAGAATTAAAAAAATATAGTCCAAAATTACGTAAAGTTTGTGTCTTCAAAGAGGTAAAATAATCTAATGCAAATTAGATAACTGACTCGGTAACACACAAATCATAAATACGTATTTACTATTGGGAGACCTGCATTGGCGTTTGCGCTGGTGTGGGTCTTTTTTTGCCTTTGTTTGTGGTGTCTTGTGGAAGAATTCTAAAGTTTTCTTGTAGGCAGCTGCCATTTTGTGATTATCCTGAAAACTAGGGTATAATATGTGAAAGTACATTCACTATTAAAAAGGAGCTAAGCATGTTTACGAGAAAACCTTTTGTGACGTATACCTTGCTAGGTATTCAAATTATTTTATTTATTATGATGGAATTTATGGGCAGTTCCGAAAGTTCTGCCACCTTATTATTATTTGGGGCTAAATTTAATCCTTTAATTGCTGCAGGAGAGTATTGGCGATTAATTACCCCCATGTTCTTGCATATTGGCATTGTTCATTTATTGATTAATTCTATTACCCTGTATTATTTAGGTAGTATGGTTGAAAATATTGCAGGCCACTGGCGCTATTTGGTGATTTACCTGGCTTCTGGCTTGATGGGGAACTTGTTCTCTTACCAATTTTCTGAAAATATCTCAGCTGGGGCATCGACTGCCTTGTTTGGTTTGTTTGCTGTTTTCCTAGCGCTTAAAAATCTCTTCCCGAGAAATCGCCATATCCAAAGCATTGGTTCGCAATATTTAACCCTTGTGGGGATTAACTTGGTCTTTGGTATGATGGGTTCAGGGATTGATATTTGGGGCCATGTGGGCGGATTAGTAGGTGGTTTCTTAGTGACCATGGCGCTAATTCGCGGGGAAGGGCCAGATCAACGGTTGACGCAACGTATTGGTTCAGCTGCTACCTTTGTAGTGATTGCTGGATTTATTTTGATCAACCACGGCATTTTCAATACTTTAATAGGTGGTTAGGAGCATTTATTTGATAGAAGAGACGAAAACAATTTTAGACAAGAAGGACATTCGCAACCGGACTCTTAAATATTGGGAGGCTTTACCAGAGGGTGATCGAATTGCTTTGCAAGCAGATATTTATGCCCAATTATTTACCAATGAAGCCTTTATTCAAGCCGATACCATTACCACAACCATTGCCCATCCAGGCGAAATTGATACGAAACCCATTATTGATTACGCCTTAACCATTGGCAAAAAGATATATGTGCCTAAAACCTATCCCAATCGTCAAATGGCATTTGCTAAGTATCAAGGGATGGATGCCTTGGAGAAGACGAAATTCGGTATTTACGAACCAACAGCAGACGCTGATTTTATCGATAAAGAGGCCATTGACTTGGTGCTTGTACCAGGTTTGTTTTTTAGACCAGATGGTTACCGTGTAGGCCATGGTGGTGGTTTTTACGATATTTTCCTAGCGGATTACCCAGGAAACAAGATTGCCTTAGCTCTTCCAGGCATGGTCTCTGATAAAGTGACCTTTGAAATTGATGATTTTGATATTCCAGTGGACCAAATTATTGTTGGGGAAATATAAATATTATGCAACCGGTATCATTTTTTTGCTTAAAAACCTAAATTTTTTTGTTAAAGTCTGATAAAATAGAGTTATGTAATGAATAGATAAGAGGGAGTTATGATAATGACTAAGAAAATATTCGGTATCGACCTTGGTGGTACATCAATAAAATTAGCAGTTGTTTCAATTGAAGGCGAAATTATTGATAAATGGTCAGTGCCTACAGATACTAAAGAAGACGGCCAACACATTATTCCAGATTTAATTCTAGCTGTTCAAGAAAAAATGCTAGAAAATAATTGGACTAACGAAGATATTCTAGGCATTGGTATGGGGTCTCCAGGCTTTGTGAATCGGGAAAAAGGTACGGTTGCTGGTGCATATAACTTAGCTTGGGTTGAAGAACAGCCCGTTGCAGATCTGATTCGTAGCCACTTCAATGCAGATTGGCCAATTTTAATCGAAAACGACGCTAATGTTGCGGCTTTAGGTGAGCAATGGAAGGGTGCCGGTGACCACGCGGATAATGTTGTCTTGGTGACTTTAGGTACTGGTGTTGGTGGTGGTGTTATTGTCAATGACCAATTGGTCGTTGGACAAGGTGCTGCTGGTGAAATTGGGCATATGTTCTCTAAGGATGGTGGCCGTAAATGTACTTGTGGTCAACATGGCTGTTTAGAAACTGTGGCCTCTGCGTCAGGTATCGTATGGACTGCTGGTGAATTAGCGTATACTATGGATGATACGGGTTCTACCATTCAAGGTCGTATTTTTAACGGAGACCCTGTAACGTCTGAAGATATCTTTAGAGCGGCCGAAGCGGGTGACCGTTTTGCAGAAGCTGTTGTTGATGAAACGATGGGACATTTAGGACGTGCATTAGGGCAAGTGGCTGCCGTAACTAATCCAGAATATATTTTAATTGGTGGTGGGGTTGCCAATGCTGGTCAATACTTACTAGATAAAGTAACAGACTATTTCCACAATTCGGTATATCCTGGTGTTGGACAGACCACAAGTATTCGTCTAGCTACTTTGGGGAATGATGCAGGTGTGTATGGTGCTGCGTCACTAGTTATGAAAAATATTTAGACTTTGTCGTTAGAAGGGAAAAACAACACTTATGATCAACTTTGTTACTATCTCTTGGCTTATTTTAATTGTCGTATTATTGGTTTGGGGAGGCTTCTGGTTATACAGCTACCTATTGCGTCGTAACAACGCAACCATGATTTCTCAAGAAGATTTCCAACAAACCATGCAATCAGCACAAATTATTGATATCCGAGAAGCAAATGAATTCAACTCTGCCCATATTTTTGGTGCCCGTAATGTACCATATTCTACTTTACAACAAGGTGTGCCGGGCTTCAGTAAATCACGTCCAATTTATTTATACGCTGATGTGCACAGTTTAACTGGCCGTGCAGCGAAAAAATTAAAAGACGCTGGTTACGATAAAATCTATATCTTAAAGGGCGGCCTGAGTGAGTGGGAAGGCAAAACAAAACGTCAAGATTAATAATTTTGGAAAAGTCAGGAGTTAGCGCTCCTGGCTTTTTCTGAATGTTGTTTATCTTTAAAATGCGCACGCTAGATTAGGTTAGAAGGGTGATATGATGTTGATTAGACCAATGAAGAGACCAGAGACTAGCGTCGCCCCTCGCACCCTTTTCTTGCTTTCTGGTTCTTTCCATGCTATTATTGGCTATGCAAATAATTTAAGTAATTGCTGTGAGGTTTATTGTGTTTGTCTTTAAGCGAGCTTGTGGTTGGTGTGAACAGGTAAGACAGTCAATAATGGTTGCGCAGTAGGCAAAGTGTCACTTTACTTCGGTACATACCGTTATCATGTCCTTACAATGAAGTGAAAATGTAGGTGGTACCGAGCAATGAAATTTGCGCCCTATACTATAATTGTCTAACCATAGATTGTTATAGTATAGGGCTTTTATTTTGCCAAAAATATGAAACAAAGAAAGAGGGAAGCTTTCATGAAAGAGACTAATATGTCTACTAAATACCAACCGAATGCGGTTGAAGAAGGTCGCTATGATAAATGGGTAGCATCTGGTGTATTCGCCCCTAATGAAGATAAAACTGCTGAACCATATTCAATTGTTATTCCACCTCCCAATGTAACAGGTAAATTGCATTTAGGTCATGCTTGGGATGTGACTTTACAAGATATGTCTATCCGTCAAAAACGGATGCAAGGATACGATACTTTATGGTTACCAGGTATGGACCACGCGGGTATTGCGACGCAAGCTAAGGTTGAAGCAAAATTAGCCGAAGAAGGTATTTCTCGTTATGACCTTGGCCGCGAAAAATTCATTGACCAAGTGTGGGATTGGAAAGAAGAATATGCTGAAACTATCCGTCAACAATGGGGTAAAATGGGTATTTCTGTTGATTATTCTCGTGAACGTTTTACCTTAGATGACGGTTTAAGCGAAGCTGTGCGTAAAGTCTTCGTTGATTTATACAATAAAGACTTAATATACCGCGGTGAATATATTATCAACTGGGATCCAAAAGCACAAACTGCCTTATCTGATATGGAAGTGATTTACTCTGATGATAACGGTGCATTCTACCACATTTCATACCCATTAACAGATGGATCAGGTTCGTTAGAAATCGCTACAACACGTCCAGAAACCCTGTTAGGGGATACAGCGGTTGCAGTTCACCCGGATGACGACCGTTACACCCACTTAGTTGGTAAAACCATTACTTTACCGCTTGTTGGCCGTGAAATTCCAATCGTTGCGGACGATTACGTAGAACGTGAATTTGGGACTGGTATTGTAAAAATTACTCCTGCCCATGACCCTAACGACTTTGCAGTAGGGAACCGTCATGATTTACCACGGATCAACGTGATGAACGCTGATGCAACAATGAACGAAAATGCTGGTGAATTTGCTGGCATGACTCGTGAAGAAGCCCGTAAAGCAGTTGTTGCTGCCTTAGACGAACAAGGTTTCTTAATCCGCACAGAAGAAATGGTCCACTCAGTGGGTCACTCTGAGCGTACAGGTGTCGTTGTTGAACCACGTCTTTCAACACAGTGGTTTGTTAAAATGCGTCCATTAGCGGATAATTCATTAGAAAACCAAGACACTGAAGACCGTGTTGATTTCTACCCTCCTCGTTTTGAAAATACCTTTAAGACTTGGATGGAAAATGCCCACGACTGGGTTATCTCACGTCAATTATGGTGGGGCCACCAAATTCCAGCTTGGTACCACAAAGAAACTGGTGAAATGTATGTCGGTATGGAAGCACCTGCTGACAGTGAAAACTGGGAACAAGATCCAGACGTATTAGATACGTGGTTCTCATCTGCCTTATGGCCGTTTTCAACTATGGGGTGGCCAGATACAGATGCAGAAGACTTTAAACGTTACTACCCAACATCAACATTGGTCACTGGGTATGACATCATCTTCTTCTGGGTTGCGCGTATGATTTTCCAAGGGTTGGAATTCACTGGTCGTCGTCCATTCAAAAATGTGTTAATCCACGGTTTAATCCGTGATAGCCAAGGGCGTAAGATGTCTAAATCTCTAGGTAACGGGGTTGACCCAATGGATGTTGTTAACGAGTATGGTGCAGACGCTTTACGTTGGTTCCTAGCAACTGGTTCAACACCTGGTCAAGATATTCGGTATAACGAAGAAAAACTTGAGGCAGCTTGGAACTTCATCAACAAGATTTGGAATGCTTCTCGTTATGCCATTATGAACCTTGATGACTTAACGTATGATGAAATTGATTTATCAAACGTGAATGAAATCAAGGACCAATGGATTTTAACACGTCTAAATGAAACCATTGCATCAGTTACCGCAAACTTTGATAAGTTTGAGTTTGGTGAAGCAGGTCGTTCATTGTACCACTTCATCTGGGATGAATTTTGTAACTGGTATATTGAAATGGCCAAAGAAACCCTACAAGGTGAGGACGAAGCAGCGAAAGCAACAACTCGTTCAGTATTGGCTTACACATTAAACAACATTCTACGTTTAATGCACCCAATCATGCCGTTTGTAACAGAAGAAATCTGGGCGCATATTCCACACAAAGAGGCCTCAATCGTTACAGCTGCGTACCCAACAGTAGATGAAAACTTATCTAATCCAAAAGCTGCTTCTGATATGAACTACGTTATTTCATTGGTTAAAGCAATCCGTAACGCCCGTAACAAACAAAACGTGGCCTTATCTAAACCAATTGAAATCATTGTGAAACCACGGAACGCTGAAATTGGTCAAGCCCTTGAAGACAATATTGCCTTCATTAACCGCTTTACCAACCCAGAAAGCTTTACGATTGATACAAGTGCTGTAGCACCAGATCAAGCCGTAACCTTATTCTTTGACGGTGGAGACATTTACTTACCATTAGCTGGTTTCATTAACATCGAAGAAGAAATAGCTCGCCTGGAGAAAGAATTAACCAAATGGCAATCTGAAGTAGACCGGGTTGAGAAGAAATTGTCTAACGAACGCTTTGTGGCCAATGCTCCTGAAGCTGTCGTTGAAGAAGAACGTCAAAAAGGTAAAGATTACCAAGAGAAATTAGCTTCTACTAAAGAAAGAATCGCTGAATTACAAGGTTAATTTGACCCAAAATAACCGGTTCTTTTACAAATAGTGTTGGTAAATAATTTTAAAGCACACGAATACGTTTTTTAGTTTTTAATAATAATTAAGAAATCAATAAAGTTAAATGCCATGCACGCTGTGATGTGTTTGGCTTTTTTCTTGCCTTTAGGCAAGGGAAGTGACCAATGGGATAACATTTCTAACAAATGGTGTTTTGTCCTTCAGTGTACGTTCCTTAAAAGCCGTGGCACCAGCGAGAGCCAAGGTCTCTCTGCTTTGAAATCGAGCCTTAGTCTCGATTTCATGCTTGTTCACGGCTAAGGACGTACACTTTCAGTCCTCTTTATTCAAAAATATACCACTATCCCTGGGTTAGCTTGCCATCCCATCAAATGTATAAGGTTTAGGATTGGATGGTTTGTAATTTAATTTGAATTGGACTAAAATTCTTGCACGTAAATGATGGAAGTTCGAATATCCAAAACCTGTTCGTTTAATTAATTTAATTTTATTATTAATACCTTCGGTAGGACCATTTGATACAGTATATTTTAAAGCGTTATGTATATAAGGCAAGAATTTGGCTAATGTTCTGATAGTTCTTCTCGTACGACTTGGCAAAGTTTGGTTCTTAGTCCCACGTAGGATTTCATTGAAAATATTGATATCATGAGTTGAAATGGCATATTTTAGTTCATTCATCAGGGTATAAGTAACTAAAAGTTCGTGTGAGATACTCAAAAGATAATCAACAATACGTTGTTCTGATATCGCTTCACCAAATTGACGAACATAATGTGTATCCGTGAAATTTAAATCTTCAGCGTTCTTTAACAACAATTTCCATTGTTTTTTGAGTTTATTGTAGTCCGATGGACGGCTTGTTTTGATAGCATTCATCACTTTAATACGAATAGAATTGATTGTTTCATTCAACAGCTTTACTATATGGAATCGATCAATGACAATCTTCGCATTAGGGAAACATGTGCGGATGACCTCTAGATAAGGTGTATATAAATCAATCGAAACTGTCTTCACGCTGCTTCGAGCAGTCCAGGTAAAAGAAGAAAAGTAATCGATGAGCGACGCTTGTTTTCTATCAACGACAATATCAATTAGCCTTCTATTATGCGTGTCCACAAGGACAGCACTCATCGCATTGGCTACACGATTAGTCGATTTAAACTCATCTACACCGAGGTGATTCGGGAGATAATTTCCCTTAGGTGATAGTCCCATACTTGCTTTCATTAAAGTTCTGGCCACTGTTGGAGAAGAGACATGATAACGTTTAGCGATTAACCGCATAGATTGCGTTTCAACCAATTCGGAGCTAATTTGACTTTTAATGGTTTTAGAAATACAGCAAAATTTTTCAACTAATGGTGTTTCAGCGATAAAAGTTTGTGCACAATGTTTACAATAAAAGCGTTGCTTCTGTAATTTAAGTAAAACAGGATTAGTAGCTGTGTTCGGTAATCGAATGATAGCTAGTTTAAAGCCATGTTTGATGATATCTCGATTACCAGTATTCTTTACACCACAGTGCATACAAGCCTTAGGCTTGTACGTAAGAACCCCATGTAAAACGAAATGATTTATTTCATGATACTTTTCAAGTGGCAACAGATGCATAGATTTTGGTATTGTAATATCAATATTATTGTCGTAAATACCGCAAAGTTGTTTTATAATAGATGTATGGGACATGATTTTTCCTTCTTTCTGTATTCGTAGTGGTTTACACGCATTAAGGATATCATGTCCTTTTTGCGTACACAAAAATAGTGTCAATGAGATTCAATATGAATTCTCACCAACACTATTTATTATAGAACCAAATAACCATTTAAGAAGCCGACTTAAGCTAAATAGTCGGCTTCTTTTTTCGATTTAATCTAGGCCATACAGAAAAATATACCCAGTGATTTACACAAATAAAATACTTTTAAAGGAATTTCCGTGCTAGAATGATGTCTGGTAAGATGATAATTAAAAAAATGGGGGCATGAAATTGGCTATTTTAATGCACAATATGGCGCAAATCGAACAATGGATGGCAATGTACACCAAGTCGACGCCAAAAGATTTTTCGCGGATGGCAAGCGTGCTTGACCGCTACGACCACCCAGAGTTAAAAACACCCGCAATCCACGTGACTGGTACCAACGGCAAGGGGTCAACCTGTCGTTATATCGAGCAAATGGCGACAGCTCACGGTTACTCGACCCTCCTATTCACGTCACCACATTTGACGTCCTTAACCGAACGTATTCGCCACAATAAAGAGAATATCGACGACCAAGCATTTATTCACCTGATGAACGAAGTCCGTCACCATATCGAAGCTCTAAACATCGAAGCTATGTCCTATTTCGAAGTCCTCACTTTAGCTTTCTTTATATATGCGGGCCAGGTGGACGTCGACATCCTGATCGTTGAAGTAGGGATTGGTGGCAAAAAAGACTACACCAATATTTTCCCGCATGCCGTCCGGGTCATCACTTCTATTGGTAAAGACCATATTCCCGATTTGGGTAAAGATGAATTCGCCATTACCAAGCAAAAAGCCGGCATTATGCGCCAAGGGGATACCATGATTGTTGGGGAAATTGCCCCAGAATACTTGGCTATTATCCAAGACAAAGTGACTCAAGAGGAAGGTCAATTGATTTCTTATAAATTGCAACCGCAAATGGACATTCCACAACTTGGTTTTTACCAAGTATGGAATGCGCGGACAGCTTACGGGGCTTTTGCCGCTTTTACAAAGGAAAACGGCTTGTATTTCAACCAACAAACAGCCATTGCAGCTATTCAAGCGACGGCTTTACCAGGTCGGATGGAATTAATCGCTAACCAGCCAACCACCTATATTGATGGCGCCCACAATATTTCAGCCATTAAGGGGTTGCTAGAAGTATTAAAAGCAACTTTTGCAGATAAAAAAATAATCATGTATTTTTCAAGTTTAGACCGTAAGGAAATTAACGACTCACTGGACTATATCCAAGCACATTCAGACATTGAATTATATGTCACCACTTTTGATTATGAAGAAGCAAGAAAAGAAAACGATTATTTAGCCACGACAGATGCGAAATTTGTGAATAATTGGTATGATGATTATAAGCAATCCGCACCAGCAAATGTAGATGCCGTAGTAGTGTTCTGTGGCTCTTTCTACTTTATCTCTGAAGTGCGAGAAAAACTACAAAGTGAGGATATCTATGAAAACATCAGTAATTTTTGATATGGACGGGTTAATGCTAGACACTGAGAAGGTCTACGCCCAAGTAAACCAAGAAGGATTCGCATCGTTAGGCATTGAATTCACCATGGATGACTACCTAAAATATGTTGGGGTTGGCGAGAAGGAAACCCTTCAAATGTACGAGGAAGCCATTGGTGACAGAGAAGCGGCAGAAGCTTTATTGGCCCGCGAAGATAAACGATACCTTGAAATCATCAAAGATAAAGCGCCTGATTTAAAAGACGACTTGATCAAAGTGTTGGATACGTTAGCAGCTAAAAATGTTGATTGCTATGTCGCGTCATCAACAAATATTGAAACAGTAGAGTATTTACTAGAGGCAACAGGCATCCGGAAATACTTCAAAGGTGTGCTTGGTGGTGACCAAGTAGAAAACGCTAAGCCCGACCCAGAAATTTATCTAAAAGTTGTGGCTGATTTCAACTTAGACAAAGAAAAAACAATCGTATTAGAGGACTCTATTCATGGCGTGAATGCCGCTTATCAAGCAGGTTTAGACGTGATCATGGTTCCTGATTTGGTAGCGCCGGATGATGAAACCTACGACCGCGTTTTAGCAGTCGTTGGCCGTCTTGGTGACGCCTTACCATTTTTAGATTAAATAAATTTGATTGGTACTCTCGTGTGCCAGTCTTTTTTTAGTGCGAAAGTGCTTTTGGGCAAAAAGGAGTAGACGTCAACTTGCTGGCCCCCTGATTTATGGCGGTTTGGCCAGCCAAGACAAGAAGTGTCCTTTTTAAGAAAATATTAGATTTGCAGTCAAGTATGCTAGAATATAATGAGAAAATGATGTCATAGAAAGAGGTTTTGTCATGTTAACAGATATTCAAATTGCCCAACAAAATGCGTTGGCACCGATAAGTGAAATTGCTGAAAAAATTGGTTTTAATGTGGACGATATCGATTTATATGGAAAATATAAGGCCAAGGTACCTGCAAAAACCTTGGAAAAAATTGAATCGAATGAAAACGGCAAGTTGATTTTGGTGACAGCTATAAACCCGACCCCTGCAGGTGAAGGGAAATCGACAACTACAGTCGGTTTAGGGGATGCTTTGAGTCAGCGCGGCAAGTCAACCATGATCGCCTTACGTGAGCCTTCGTTAGGGCCAACTATGGGGGTTAAGGGTGGTGCTGCCGGTGGTGGTTACGCGCAAATCCAACCGATGGAAGATATTAACCTGCATTTCACAGGCGACATGCATGCCATTACAACAGCCAATAATACCTTATCTGCTTTAATCGACAACCACATCCACCAAGGGAATGAATTGGCTATCGACGTCCGCCGGGTGACTTGGAAGCGGGCGGTTGACTTGAATGACCGTGCTTTACGCGAGGTTACAGTAGCCTTAGGTGGCATTGGGAACGGCTTCCCGCGTCAAGATGGATTTGACATTACGGTGGCGTCAGAAATTATGGCGATTTTGTGTTTAGCGACAGACCTAGAAGACATGCGTGCGCGGTTTGCCCGGATTGTCATTGGGGAAAACCGCGACCGTCAACCAATTACTGTAGCTGATTTGGGGGCTGAAGGTGCTTTAACCTTGGTCATGAAGGATGCTATTGCGCCGAATTTAGTGCAGACTTTAGAGCATACGCCAGCATTTGTGCATGGTGGGCCATTTGCCAATATCGCCCATGGTTGTAACTCAGTTGTGGCGACACATGCAGCCTTGAAACTAGCGGATTATGTGGTGACTGAAGCAGGATTCGGGGCTGATTTAGGGGCCGAGAAATTCATGGACATTAAAGTGCCCGTCCTTGGAAAAGCGCCGGATGCAGTCGTTATTGTAGCGACTATTCGTTCATTGAAAATGCACGGTGGTGTTTTAGTGAAAGACTTGAATGAAGGCGAAAATGTTGAAGCGGTGACGGCTGGTTTTGCCAATCTGCAAAAACATATTGAAACCATGCAAAATTTCCAAGTGCCAGTGGTTGTTTGTGTGAATGAATTCGTGACGGATACCGAAGCGGAAGAACAGGTTGTCTTAGACAAATGTGCTGAGCTTGGGGTGGTGTGTGTGAAATCATCTGTATGGGCTGATGGTGGCCAGGGTGGTTTGGACTTGGCGGACGCTGTCGTTACTGCAATTGAAGGTAATGACCAGGAATTTAAAGCGACTTATGCTTATGAAGAAACAAATTTAGAAGAGAAAGCCCGTGCTATTGTACAAAAGGTATATGGCGGACGTGATGTTGTCTTTTCTAAGAAAGCTCAGAATCAAATGCGTCGTTTCGAGAAAAATGGCTGGGGTAATTTACCAATCTGTATGGCGAAAACCCAATATTCACTATCTGATGATCCAAAATCTTTGGGTCGACCAGAAGACTTTGATGTGACCGTACGTGAATTGGTGCCCAAAATTGGGGCTGGCTTTATTGTGGCCTTGACGGGTGATGTGTTAACGATGCCTGGCTTGCCAAAACATCCAGCAGCCTTGGATATGGATATTAAAAAAGATGGCGAAATCACTGGTTTGTTCTAGGGTTTTCTGTGGCATCAGCTAAAAATATAAGTGGATTTATGAGAGAGCGTGTAGCGAAAGTTGCACGTTTTTCTTTTTGCCAAAAAAATAAAGCGAAACTTGATTTCTATTTATAATTAGATTGGTCAAGTTAGCACTTTTACCACGTATAAATATGGTAGAGGGGTGTGAAGGAATGACTGAAAACCACGTGTTATTAAAGACAACGATACATGAGCTACCAGAGGAGATTAGGCCAAGGGAACGGTTGATGACCCACGGGGCGGAATCGTTGACTATGTATGAGTTATTGGCTATTGTATTACGGACGGGGAACCGGAGCTTGAACGCTATTCAATTGGCTATGAAAATTATCCAGCATTTCGGAACGAGGTATGATTTACGTACGGCTTCTTACCATGATTTGATCCAATTGCCAGGTGTTGGACCAGCTAAGGCGGTTGAAATACAGGCTGCTATTGAGTTTGGTCGGCGCTTATACCAATCTAACCAGGAAAAATTGGGCGTGATCATGTCGACGAAAGATGCGGGGAATTATTGTATTGAGAAGTTGAAAGACCTACAGCAGGAAAATGTGATGGCCTTATATCTAAATACAAAAAATCAAATCGTTAAAGAGAAGACCATATTCGTTGGAAGTTTAAATGCTTCAGTTGCACATCCAAGGGAAATCTTTAAAGAAGGGGTTCGGGCGTCTGCTGCGCGAATTATTGTCGCCCATAACCATCCGTCCGGTAATCCGTCGCCTTCTCAGGCGGATATCAACTTTACTAGACGGTTGGCTGAAGTGGGGGATTTGATTGGCATAGAAATACTGGATCACATCATTGTAGGTGGCGATGCTTTCTTAAGTTTACAGGAATATGGTATTTTTGAATGATAAAAATAAATTTACTTATAATTTATCATTGCTAAATGTATTGATCCATGTTATACTAAAGTAAGAATTTTTGGATAGGTAAAAAGTTATACATTTTTAAAAGTGCTAGGCACTTAAAAGTTTTACTCGAGCCGTGCAAGAATTACTAAAGAAATATGTGCATGAGCACGAGGAGGATTCTATTATTATGGAACAAGGTAAAGTTAAATGGTTTAACGCAGAAAAAGGTTTTGGATTTATCGAACGCAGCGGCGCTGACGACGTATTCGTTCACTTCACAGCTATTCAAGGTGACGGGTTCAAATCTTTAGAAGAAGGTCAAGAAGTTTCTTTCGAAATCGAAGATGGAAACCGTGGACCACAAGCAGCTAACGTTGTTAAAGCATAATCAAATAAGATTGATATGACGGGGTTTATAGACCTCGTCTTTTTTTTTGTGTGACGAATTTACAATTTAAGTGCAACAACAATAATAAAATAAAAAAAGATCCATAGTTTTCCTATAAAATAGATGTACTAACCAACTATTAGAAGGAGAAAGCTATGAATCCATACACACATCTTACCATGAACGAGCGAGAAACAATATTCCTAATGTATGAACAAGGCGAAACTATCGGGCATATATCCGAGACCCTAGACCGTTCTAAATCGACTATCTCAAGAGAATTACATCGTAATTCAAACAAGGATGGCAGTTATTCACCGTCAACTGCTCATGGAGAGTATAAACGTAGAAAACAACTATGTGGCAGACATCGCACGCTAGATAAAGACTCTATTTTCCAGTTGGTCAAACGACTATTTCTCAACGAACAATGGTCTCCAGAACAAATTTCTGGTCGTTTGAACCTTGAAAATGCCAAAAATAAAATCAGTTATAATACTATCTATCGTGCAATTTATCGTGGCGACTTCGATGAGCCTGGTTTATCAACCGGTAATCGAGGCGCTATCCGTAAATTAAGACACAGAGGTAAAACACGCCATTCTAAAAATCACGTAGAGAGAAGAGGAAAGATCCCTATCTCCAATACGATTCATGAACGACCTGATAGCGCTAATGAACGAACTGAGATTGGTCATTGGGAAGCAGATACAGTTGCAGGTCAAACTGGTAAAGCGTGCTTAGTAACGCTAGTTGATAGAAAATCTAGGTTATTACTAATCGGTAAATCTGAGAAGAAAGCTTCTAAGCCGGTAGTTGACCAAATGATTAAATTACTACAAGGTATTGATTCTGATTTTTGTAAAACCATTACACCTGACCGTGGTAAAGAATTCAGTCAACACGCCCGATTGACTGAGGAATTAAATAATACGCAAATTTATTTTCCAGATCCTCATGCCCCTTGGCAAAGAGGATCTAATGAGAATACAAATGGACTCCTTAGAGAGTACTCACCGAAAGGTGTTGATTTGACAGATGCAACTGATGAAGAGATACAAGGTTGGGCAACGAAATTAAATACACGTCCCAAAAAATGTTTGAATTGGAAAACACCTTATGAAATCTTTTATAAAACTGTGTTGCACTTAATTTGACAATTTAAGGTCTAAAATTCGATGCCAAAAAGGGAGCGCTAGGGAGCATAAAGGGAGCAAATTATATAGGAACTGGTGCGACAGTTAAATAGTTTTAAATTAGTAGAGGTAGTGGACTTAATTGTCTGCTACATCTTTTTCTGCAAATATCGCTCGCTCTGTGTGGATTAATGGTAATATAAGATCAGATTATATAAAAAAATTTAGAGGAGGCGCTTATGTTTACGCGATTCAAGCAGTCCAAGTTATTTTTTTGGACAGTGGAAATAGTCTTAACGATTATTGGCATTTATTTTATTTTACAAATGGCCAACATTTTCAAACCGCTGATTGGGATGGCTTCGGCAATACTTCTGCCATTGATAGTTGCAGGTTTTTTGTATTATATGTTTGATCCAATCGTTGTTTTTTTAGAGGAAAGAGGTGGGGTGCCAAGGGTGATTGGATTTCTCCTATCATTTATTGTGGTGGTCTTTGCTGGTGCTCTAATATTGCTGAATGTAGTTCCTGAAATGGTTGAACAAACCACTGAGCTAACACAAAATTTACCAATCTATGCTGAGGAAACAGGTCGTTGGTTAAATGAACTTTCAAATAAGGAAGAGTTTAAAAACCTGAATTTAGTTGAACAGTTGAACTCAGCAAACCTATCGATTAATAATTTAATCAGAGTTGGAGTCATCAATGCAACCACTGGGTTGTCACTAATCGTGGGATTTGCAATGAATTTTCTTGTGCTGTTGTTCACAGTGCCATTTATTTTGGTTTTCATGTTTAAAGATGGACACAGTTTTTTAGATGCTGTTTCAAAATTCTTCCCGTTAACGATCCGTAAAGAGCTACGGCAAACGGTACGTGAATTAAACGAGACGTTGTCTGCTTACATCAGCAGTACGGTTTTAGATGCATTTATTGTTGGAATTTTAAGTTTTCTAGCGATGATGATCTTTAAACAACCCTATGGACTACTGTTGGCTATTTTTTGTGGGGTTGCGAATATTATTCCGTATGTTGGACCATTTATCGGTGCAGTGCCGGCGGTGATAGTAGGACTTTTTATTTCACCATTACAAGCATTGTACATGGGGCTATCGATCTTAGTTATCCAACAGTTGGACGGTAATTTGATCAAGCCACTATTATTTGGTAAGTCCATGAATATCCATCCTCTGACCATTATTTTACTATTGATTGGAGCTGGAAGTATTGCAGGCATCTTGGGCATGCTAATCTGTATACCGGTATATGCCGTCATAAAGACGTTAATCATCAATATTCATAAGATTTATCAAATCCAGAAAAAGAGGAATTTGCAAGAATACCCTAGAGAATAGAAATAAAAATAAGAAAAAATCTTTAAAATAAGTTATATTATATAGGTGCTTTGCTCCCAACTTAGCACAGTAAAGCCCTTACTTCCTATTCGGAGGTAGGGGCTTTTTTTGCGTTTCCTGTTATAATATATTCGGTGATAATATGAAATTAATATCTAAGTCAGTGGTAGATATCAATTTTAGTATTCCTAATTTTGTAAATGAACTACAACGCCATTAAAATTGCGTGTTTCTAGGAACACTCATGACTTGTTCCACTTATTTCAAAGCAAAACAGCGGTCTAAGCTATTTAACTAAGGCCTGTTCCAGGCCAATATTTAATATATTTTTAGCTGCGTTGATATCTCTATCGTGATGCAGATTACACTTCATACAAGTCCAATGACGTATATTTAACGCTTTTTTACCGCTATCATACCCGCAATTAGAACATTTCTGGGATGTCTTGTACGGATTAATAGCTACAAATGTCTTATCGTACATTCCGCACTTTGCCTCTAGGATTGTTCTAAACATCCGCCAGGATTGGCCAGCGATTGAACGGGCTAATTGATGATTTTTCATCATATTAGTCGTCTTTAAATCCTCTAGAACGATAACGTCATAACTTTTAACCATATCGGTTGTGATTTTATGAATGTAATCCTTGCGGATATTTTTGATACGTTGATGAATACGGGCCACTTGGCGTTTGGCTTGCTGGTAGTTTTTCGCATCCACTAAAGCTACACCGTTCTTTTTGGCTTGTAAACGTCTACGGGCCATTCGCTTTTCCCAATAATGTAATTGCTTCTTACAAGACAAATGTAGTCGCTGACTTTGATATTTTTGACCATCAGACGTAATAGCTAAATCACTTACACCTAAATCGACACCGACTACATTTCCTGTTTTGGGCATTGCTTGATTATCGCTTGTGACCAAAATGGAGATATAGTAGTCGCCACTAGGTGTATATTTTACGGTGACAGATTTTATGCGTTCATTCTCAATATGAAGCACACTTGACTTACATTTTATCCAACCTAATTTAGGTAATTTGATATACCGCTGATTATCATTAAAACGAATGTTGTTGCCACGTATGGTACTTAAATACGACTGTCTGGTGTTCTTCTTTGATTTGAATTTTGGATATCTTGAATAACCTTTAAAAAAACGAACAAAAGTTTCGGATAAGCGTTTAACACTACATTGAACAGCTACGCTATCAACTTCACGCAACCAGGGATATTCCTTCTTCATTTGTGGAATAAGAGAGGATAACGCATTATAAGATAGCATTTGAAGGTCAGGATTGTTTTCGTACCGCGCATTCAACATGGCCAACATTTCGTTCCAGATGAATCGGGTATGACCAAAGGTCATATGAATTAACTGACGCTGTTTTTCGTTAGGATAGATTTTACACTCAATTCCTTGATACATGTTTTCACCCCCCTTGCATTTATAGATATATTATACCATACGTATGACACTTGTTTATAGCGATAACAATTGCTATAATGTAGTTAAATAGGTGTTTACATATGATAGTGAAAACAAGGACAAATGTCTATGATTTTAATTTCCATTTGGTTTGGGTAACAAAGTATCGTAAAGAAATATTTACAACCATTGAAAAACAAAACGCCATGCAAGATATATTGACGCATATTTGTGATGAACACGATATTGTCATCCAATCTCTCCAAGTAATGCCTGACCATATCCATATGTTGATTTCGTTCAACCCTAAACATGCCGCAAGTAGTATCGTCAAAACACTTAAAGGGAAATCTGCACGTCTATGGTTCAAAGCATATCCAGAAACAAAAGCAATGTTATGGGGTGGCCATTTATGGACACCTAGTTATTTCATGGCAACAGTAGGCAGTATGTCTAAAGAAACGGTCAAAAAGTATATAGAAAATCAATTAACGGAATACAATGACGGTCGCCCTAGAACTTGATTCATCCATGTAATGAATTACATGGTTTTCTCAAGGGGCGACTTTAAATAAAAAAGGATATAGCCAGAATTTTGACTATATTCGTTATAGGTATGATGGTGATTTGCCAGTTGATGTTTATGTGTTGTTTACCAATGATAATAATTTTATACTCTATATAGAAGAAAACACTTTACATATCTATCAAAGCCCTGGTAAACATTTAGCTAGCGATGTGCTGGAGCATTTTGATTAGGGAGCATAACATAGAGCAGAAAGGGAGCAAATTTACTAAATCTTTTCTACTCGTAGCTATGCTTAGTGAAATTTCTTTACTATTAAATACCCATTTCTATGCACTTTGATGTTTGGTTATAACATTATCCTGAAAGAAATCGAAGACGGAAACCGTGGACCACAAGCAGCTAACGTTGTTAAAGCGTAAATCTAATTTAAATTTTAACAATTAGGGCAACAGCCCACCAGACTAGTGTAGAGGCCCCCAAAAGTTAGACCAAAAATCTAACTTTTGGGGGTTTATTTTTATGGCAAAATATTCACTAGAATTTAAATTGGAAATTGTAAAACATTATCTGGGGAACTATGGTGGCTACCTAGCGGTAGCAAAGAAATATAATATACAAGATTCTATTGTAAGAAGATGGGTTAATAGCTATCAACAATTTGGAATCGAAGGACTGAAACGTAGTAAGAATCAAACTCATTACTCTGTTGATTTTAAGCTTAGTGCTGTAAAATTATATGAAACAACAGAGATGAGTTATCGAGAAGTAGCCAATTCATTAGGGATGAATAACCCTAGTCTAATTTGTAATTGGCGCACTACTATCCTCAAGAAAGGTGTCGATGGCTTATCAGAACAGAGAGGTAGGCCACCGAAAATGGGTAAACGGAAGAAAGCTGATAAGAAAGTATTTCAGGATCCAAAGAATATAACTAGAGAAGATGTAGACGTTGAGCGTCTGAGACAACTTGAAAATGAAAATCGTGATTTGAGAATCGAGAATGAATTTTTAAAGGAATTAGGGAGATTGCAGGAAGCAGAGAAACAGCAACAAAGAAACAAATAGCTCAAGCAATCTACAATCTCCATACTATTAATAAATTCAAATTAGTTGATATTTTGAGAGTAACTGGCTTTCCAAAGGCAACTTATCACTATATTAGGAAGCAATCTAAACGACCAGACAAGGATAAAGTTTACAAAGATGCTTTACTAGAACTAAGAGAGAAAAATAAGGATTATGGGTATAAAAGACTGACTCCCGAGTTAAAAAAATTAGGTTATCATATAAATCGGAAGAAAGTATTACGCTTAATGCGTGAATTAGGCATTCTTGTAACTGCCTTCTCACACAAAAGCAGAAAGTATAAGTCTTATAAGGGAACTGTAGGGAAAGTAGCATCAAATCGTTTAAAACGACGTTTTAACACATCAGTTCCACATCAAAAAATTACGACTGATACAACTGAATTCAAATACTATTATACGGACCAGTTAGGCAATACTCAGACAGGCAGACTTTATTTAGATCCTTATATGGATTTATTCAATAGCGAAATCATCAGTTTTCAAATAACAAAACGGCCTAACGGTGAAAGTATGATGGAAGCTTTGAAGGTAGCTATAGAACGTACAAATGATTGCATATTCAGAAGAACTTTTCATTCAGACCAAGGCTGGGCTTATCAAATGAAACGGTATTCAAAAACTTTAAAAGATAATGATATCTTCCAAAGTATGTCTAGAAAAGGGAATTGTTATGACAATTCACCAATGGAAAATTTCTTTAGTATACTCAAACAAGAAATGTATTATGGTCAAACTTATCATAGTTTTGAAGAATTGGCTGAATCAATTACCAACTATATTAACTATTATAATAAAGAACGAATTAAAGAGAAACTAGGATGGCTAAGCCCCGTCCAGTATCGCAGCCAATATACTAATTCCATTGTCTTTTCATAGTTTCACATAAAGTTTCAATCTATCAAGAGTCGCTCCGCTACTACTCTTGACAGATTGAAATTTATGAGAAGTATTGTCGACAACAGGAATTAAGCCAAATTGCATGTATTAAAAAGAGCTGACCAATCGGTCAACTCTCATAAAATTTAGTCTAACTTTTTGGGTCCACTATATAGTTAAACATCTGTTTAGCTAGTCTTTTTTTCGATATAGATTTTCTATATATAGAAGTAGTCGAAATCTTTGATGGCCTAGAAGCATCAAAAAGCTAGCATTCATTACCAAACACGCTAACAATATCACAAAAGCCCGCTTTGCTATGGTGCTTACAACCATTCAAAGCGGGCTTTTTTCAATTACTATGCTTTCTTTTTAAGGAATAAACTGTAAATCATCATCACTAATGAAATGATGATTAAAGCGATTGTTTGACCATTCAATGAATCCGGAATAATGAAGCTTGCAGCGATAGCGATGATTAAGACGGTGACTGCAAAGCTTGCCAGTAATTTCATCATTCTTGCTGAATTTGATTTTTTACCAGCGATTTCTACGCCTTCAGAACGGTAATCCATGAATAAGCTAGACAACCAGGAGAATACTGCAAGGTAGAATAGGAATTTGATAAGGCCTAAACCGGTTAATAAAACTTGCGCGTTAGCCATTTCTACAATGTTTTGCATGATAACCATTTCCATTGCGATGAATAATGGGGGCAATACTGGCAGTAGGTTATGCGTGCCAATCACTAAATGAATCAGTAACCATTGTAGGAAGAGTAATCCTTTTGCCAAAATAGTTACGGGACTAAAAATTAACATAGCGAATAGGGCAACTTCGACCACACCTAAGACGATCATGTTCTTAATGAGTGTGAGTTCTTTTTGCTTAGAAAATAATAAGTAGACCTGTGTAAGTAAAAATTGCCAGAATATTAATAGTAGAAAATTTGTCCAGTTAATCGTGTTGACTGCTTGTAATGACATGAAGGCAGGGACTGCCATGAGACATACGAGTAGGACATGGAAAATTGCTGGGACAATAATTTGGCGGTTTTTACTACCGGCCATGGATTTGATTGCTGCCATTTATTGTCTCCTTTCAACGATAAATAATCGTGGAGGTAGGTTTTTTTGGTTCAAAAAATTGAACATAGCTACATTATAACTTTTTTGGTCGCATTTTTCGAGATAAGATTGAACCGCTTCGAATTCTTCCATACCACCCGGATGACCAACATATGAAGCAATCAGTAACAAACCCATCTTATCCAAACGTTCAAGGACGGTTTGGATGGCTTTAACAGTGGTATCTGATTGGGTAATGATCTCCTTATCACCGCTAGGCAAATAACCAAGGTTGAAGATGGCTGATTGTAATTTTTCATCGGTTGGAATGACTTGGTCTAATTCGCTATGGTTTTTTACAAATAATTTTGTATTTTTAAATTTTGCCTCTTCAGAAAGGCGTTTTTCAGCGAATGCAATCGCCTGTGCTTGTATGTCTAAGCCGTAGACGATACCTTCTTGACCAACTAGTTGTGAAAGTAGCAGGGTATCGTTCCCTTTACCTACCGTCGCATCTAACACATGGTCGCCTTTGTGAACTTTTTCCTTCATAATTTGATGTGTCACGGTAACAATATTTTGAAACATTTCATACCTTCTTTCTATAATTAATAGCTTAATCTACCGTGGGGTTTTCAGTAAACAATATTACACTAATATTACAAATATTAAATAATAACATCAACACAAATTAAGTCTTTCTTAATAAAATTATTTTCGATAGAATTTAGGTTGTGAAAGTTTTGGTTTTTTGACAATTGAAAAATTACAAGGGGGAGTATAATTGGTTATTGAGGAAAATAAAGCAGGGTCGCGCAAATCAATTGCGTCAATTTCCAAAAAATCAGCAACATTAGGGGCCATCGTTTTAGGGTCTGCTTTTGCTGTATCAAGTTTGAGTGCAAATATCGATATGCCAACAGTAAAAGCGAGCGAAGGGACGACAGTTACTTTTGCATCAACCAATAATGCTTTCTTAGATAGCATCATTCCAGATGCCTATAAGCTAGCAAATGATAACGACTTATACGCATCAGTGATGATTGCTCAAGCGATTTTAGAGTCTAATTGGGGGGCATCAGGTCTATCAGCAGCACCATATTACAACTTGTTTGGGATTAAAGGGACATACAACGGTAAGGGTGTAACTTTCTACACACTAGAAGATGATGGTTCTGGTAACTACTACCAAATCAGAGATTCATTCCGTGCTTACCCATCTTATAAAGAGTCGTTAACTGACTACGCGAATAAAATGGTTAACGGTGTAACTTGGGATTCTGAATTCTATTCTGGTACTTGGAAATCAAATACAAGCTCATACAAAGATGCGACTGCTGCCTTAACTGGTACTTACGCAACTGATACCCGCTATGGTGGTAAATTAAACAACTTGATTACGACACATGGTTTAACACAATACGATACACCTGCTGGTTCAACTTCAGGTACATCTGCATCAGTTTCAGGTGCAACTACAAACTTATCTGCACAAGGGACAACATCATCTACAAATGGTGGAAAATCTTATACTGTTAAAGCTGGTGACGGTTTATACACTGTAGCACGTGCTTTAGGTGTAACTGTTGCAGAGGTTAAGGCGCAAAATGGCTTAACTTCTAACTTGATTCACCCAGGCCAAGTATTATCTGTAGCTTCATCTAGCGCATCTTCATCGTCTAGCTCATCAAGCACAGAAACAGCTACTAACACTAATTCATCTTCATCTTCAGCATCTACATCAGGTAAATCATACACAGTTAAATCTGGCGATGGTTTATACAGTGTTGCGAAAGCCTTAGGTATTTCAGTATCAGAAGCACGTTCATTAAACGGCGGTTCTGACTTAATTCACCCAGGCCAAGTGTTTAAAGCAGGTCAGTCGACGACTTCTACATCAAGCTCGTCTTCTACATCAAGCGCAAGTGCAAATGCTGGTTCATCTTCAGCATCTACATCAGGTAAATCATACACAGTTAAATCTGGTGATGGTTTATACAGTGTTGCGAAAGCCTTAGGTATTTCAGTATCAGAAGCACGTGCCTTAAACGGCGGTTCTGACTTAATTCATCCAGGTAAAGTATTTACTGCAGGTTCATCTAGTCAAGCTTCATCTAGTCAAGCGTCTTCTAGTTCAGCTTCATCAACTTCAAGTGCTTCAGCTAGTCAATCATCTGCAAGTACATCTACAAGCGTAGCATCTACATCAGGTCAATCATACACAGTTAAATCTGGCGATGGTTTATACACTGTTGCACGTGCCTTAGGTATTTCATTAGCGGAAGCCCGTGCCTTAAACGGTGGATCTGACTTAATTCATCCAGGTAAAGTATTTACTGCAGGTTCATCTAGTCAAGCTTCATCTAGTCAAGCGTCTTCTAGTTCAGCTTCATCAACTTCAAGTGCTTCAGCTAGTCAATCATCTGCAAGTACATCTACAAGCGTAGCATCATCTTCAGCATCAGCATCAGGCAACTCATACACAGTTAAATCTGGTGATGGTTTATACACTGTTGCACGTGCCTTAGGTATTTCAGTATCAGAGACTCGTGCCTTAAATGGTGGTTCTGACTTAATTCACCCAGGCCAAGTATTTACTGCAGGTTCATCTAGTCAAGCTTCATCTAGTCAAGCGTCTTCTAGTTCAGCTTCATCAACTTCAAGTGCTTCAGCTAGTCAATCATCTGCAAGTACATCTACAAGCGTAGCATCAGCTTCAGCATCAGCTTCAGGCAACTCATACACTGTTAAATCTGGTGACGGTATTTACACTGTTGCACGTGCCTTAGGTATTTCATTAGCGGAAGCCCGGGCCTTAAATGGTGGATCTGACTTAATTCATCCAGGTAAAGTATTTACAACTGGTGGATCTAGCCAAGCTTCTTCTAATGCGTCAACAAGTTCATCTAGTCAAGCCAGCACAAGTTCATCTACCTCAGCTACATCTTCTTCAGCTACTTCAAGTGCGAAGACACATACAGTTAAATCTGGTGAAACTTTATACCGTATTGCTAAAAACAACGGGTTAAGCTTAGATGAGTTAATGACATTGAACGGCTTATCAAACTACAACTTGTACATTGGCCAAGTCTTAAAACTTAACTAATTTGATCAAATTATGACACCTCAGCTTGTTTAGCTCCCCCTCTACAAGCTGGGGTGTTTTTTTGGATAAAATTAGAATCAAATTAGAAATCTGTTGACAAGGTAAAAAAAGACTGCTAAAGTTGCATTATTAAATAGCGAGAGGAGGACTACAGCCATGAAATCATTACTAAGTACAACATTCTATAACTTTTTCAACTTTTACTTTTACTTTTACGGTTTTGGTAAAGGTGATTTTGTTGTACTTAAAAAAGGATATGGCTTTAGTTCTTAAGCAACTAGCATAGGTGCTAGTTATACAAGAAAGTCCTTTACAACAAAAATCACTCAGGGTGGTTTTGTTGTAAAGGGCTTTTTTCTTGCTTAAATTCCAACCTTGGAAAATGACTATTGATACTGCGTTTTAAAAAAGGAGAAAATAAAATGAATACACAAGTAATGACTGCAGAAACCGAAGAAACGATTTTAGCCAATATTAAAGAACCATACAAACGAGCGAGCCTATCATACAAGTCGGCGCCGTCTGTTGTACAGGTAGGCAATATCCAAATTGGTGATGGTCATTTTGCCATGATCGGAGGTCCTTGTTCAATCGAAGGTTTAGATAAATTAGACGAAGTAGCTGCAGCGGTAAAAGATTCAGGTGCCAATATGTTACGCGGTGGGGCGTTCAAACCACGTACTTCTCCATACTCATTCCAAGGTTTAGGGCAAGAAGGTTTAGACATGTTAGAGGCTGTTGGTAAGAAATACGACTTACCAGTGGTGACAGAGGTGATGGCTGTTGATCAAGTGCATTTATTCGATGGGATCGATATGTACCAAGTGGGTGCTCGAAACATGCAGAACTTCGACTTATTAAAAGCAATTGGTCAAACGACAAAACCAGTCTTGTTAAAACGCGGAATGGCAGCTTCAATCGAAGATTTATTAATGGCGGCTGAATACATTTTAGCCCACGGTAATCCTAATGTAATTTTATGTGAACGAGGTATTCGTACCTACGAAACAAGTACGCGAAACACTTTAGATTTATCAGCGATTCCTGTTTTACGATCAAAAACGCACTTACCAATCGTGGTTGACCCGAGCCATGCTGTAGGGAAACGAGAGTGGGTTGAATCAATGGCTATGGCTGCGGTTGCTGCTGGTGCTGACGGCTTGATCATTGAAATTCATCAAAATCCAGATGAGGCTTGGTCAGACGGCCGACAATCGTTATACTTAGATGAGTACAAGGCGTTAACTGAGAAAGTGCAAGCATTACACGCATTCTTAGCGGATTTAAATTAATCTACAAATACCGGTTAAACCACTTAACGACAAACGTATTTTAAAGAATTGAGGAATGAAATTGGAAAATGTAAATGTAGCAGTTGCCAAACCCTACGATGTGATCATTGACAACGATTTGATTAAAAATGCCGGACACCATCTGGAAGATTTAGTTCAGCAACGTAAGGTGATGATCGTGACTGACGAGAACGTCGCTTCATATGGCTACCTAGGGACCTTACAAGAGGCGATTAGCCCAATTACGACTGATGTTAACATCAGTACCTTACCGGCCGGAGAAGCCCAGAAATCATCTGCAAACTACATCCGCTTGCAGGAAGAGTTGGCCACTTTGAATTATTCACGTTCAGACATCCTGATTGCCTTGGGAGGTGGGGTAATTGGTGACTTAGTTGGATTTACAGCAGCGACTTACTTGCGTGGCATTCCTTACATTCAAATTCCGACGACCTTACTTTCAGCTATTGATTCTTCAGTAGGCGGCAAAACGGCCATCGACTTACCCCAGGGTAAAAACCTAGTTGGCGCCTTTTATCAGCCTGCACGCGTCCTTTGTGACTTAACTACCTTCCATACTTTATCGCAAAGTATTTTCGAAGATGGGTGTGCCGAATTAATTAAATACGGCATGATTTTAGACAGTGATTTACTGAACAACTTAATGACCCGCGACCAACCTTTAAATGCCTTGAGCGAAGACTTGGCAGCTGTTGTTAAACGTTGTGTTGAGATTAAACGAAGCGTTGTGTTAGAAGACGAACTAGATTTAGGCTTGCGTCAATTATTGAACTTTGGCCATACCATTGGCCATGCGATTGAGCAAGTATCGCATTACAAAGTTTCCCACGGTCGAGGCGTTGCAACGGGGATGATCTTGACCCAGTTAATGGCCGAAAAAGAAGGGCTGACAGCATTAAGTTTGGCTGACCGTTTTAACAAATTACTCAACCAGTACCATCTATTAGACCAAGTGCATGTGGCAAAAGAGTATACTTTTGAGGATATTCTTGGTGCTATGACCAACGACAAGAAACGTCGAGGTGGGGAAATTACAGAAATATTCCCAGAATCATTCGGTAAATGTGAACTCAAAACCATTACGTTTGACCAATATGCCGGCTGGTTAGCGTCCATTTTCACTGATCTAAATAACGATCAATTACCTATCACAATCGTAGAAGCGGAGGCTTAATGCGTGGATTCAATTACAGATATTAACGGGTCAACGAAGTTTGCAGCGGTGATTGGGCAACCCTTGAGCCACTCGCTTTCACCCATCATTTACAATACATCTTTCAAAGCTCAAGACCTGAATATGGTTTACATCGCTTTTGAAACGGGCGAAGATGACACAATTGAACGAATCGAGCATTTGAAAGCCCTAGACGTTCAAGGGATTAACATTACCATGCCAGGGAAATTCAAGGCCATGCAGACGGTTGACCGCTTAGATGTTGCTAGTCAGTATGTCAACGCTGTCAACATGATTACCCGAGACGACAAGGGGCAATGGGTAGGCTACAATACGGATGGTGCCGGCTTATGGCTTGCCGTGAAAAATAGAGGTGTTGACCTCGTTGGTAAGCGGTTAGTCGTTTACGGATCTGGCGCAACGTCTAGAATCATTATTGCCCAGGCCGTGATTGAAGGCATCAGAGATATTTCTGTGGTGGCACGCAATATCCAAGAAAAAGACTTGCTGATTAAGGTGTGCGATGCTTTAAGAGCAGACTACCCACAAATTGATTTAAAAATGATTGACCTTTCAAACCAAGATCATGTTGGTCAAGCAGTCAAGCAGGCTGAAATCGTGATTCAATCAACGAGCCTTGGGATGGCAGCAAGCCGGGGCCAATCCATTTTGGCGGATGAAAACTGGTTACAAGAGGGGACCGTGGTCATGGATGTGATTTACGACCCTATGGAAACCCGGTTTATGCAACAAGCAAAAGCAAGAAATTGTGTGGTCATTGGTGGTTTAGATATGTTAGTTTACCAAGCTAAATTAAACTACCAACTATTTGCCCATAAAGAAATGCCAGTGCAAGTAGTCTTTGATACTATTAAAGGTCAGTTAGCTGCTAGAAAAGCCAAATAAGACTGGAAAATCTGGATTGAACCGGTTTGCTTTTACTGGGTGAAAGTGCTAGAATAAAGGCAATATTTGAACTTTTTCAGAGGTAGTAACAAGTTGTGTTCAATGAAGCGAGTATACGGTTGGTGGAAGTATATTTGAACCACTTGTGAATTAGGCTGGATTATAAGTTGGTGACGATGAGAAGCATCCGTTACCACGTCGCGCCAACGTTATCGGTATGAAGAGTACAAAACATAGGTGGTACCACGAAATTATTTCGTCCTATATACGTTTTTTTGACGTATGTAGGGCTTTTTTATTTTCACAATTAAAGGAGAGACAGAAAACAATGGCTTTTAATCATAAAGTAATTGAGAAGAAATGGCAAAAATATTGGGACGAGAATAAAGAGTTTAAAACTTTAGAGGATTATTCAAAACCTAAATATTACGCACTAGACATGTTCCCTTACCCATCAGGGGCTGGACTACATGTAGGACATCCAGAAGGGTATACAGCAACAGATATCATGTCGCGTTACAAACGTGCACAAGGGTATAACGTCTTACACCCAATGGGATGGGATGCTTTTGGTTTGCCTGCTGAGCAATACGCCTTAGATACAGGGAATGACCCGGTTGATTTCACTGCGAAAAATATTGCCACATTCAAACGTCAAATCAAATCACTAGGATTTTCTTATGATTGGGACCGTGAAATCAATACAACCGATCCGAAATTCTATAAATGGACACAATGGATTTTCACTAAATTATATGAAAAAGGTTTAGCCTATGAAGACGAAATTTTGGTTAACTGGTGTGAAGCTTTAGGTACAGTATTAGCCAATGAAGAAGTTATCGACGGTAAGTCTGAACGTGGTGGCTACCCAGTGGTTCGTAAACCAATGAAACAATGGGTATTACGGATTACTGCTTACGCTGACCGTTTATTAGAAGGTTTGGAAAATGTTGACTGGCCAAATTCAGTTGTTGAAATGCAACGTCACTGGATTGGTAAATCAGAAGGTGCGCAATTAACTTTCGATATTAAAGATCATGACTTAACTTTTGATGCCTTTACGACGCGTCCAGACACAATTTACGGCTTAACTTTCGCTGTTTTAGCGCCTGAACATGACTTGGTGCGTCAAATCGTGACAGAAGCGCAACGTGAAGAAGTGGAAGCTTATTTACTTGCAGCTTCAATGAAATCTGACTTAGACCGTACAGATTTAGCCAAAGAAAAAACTGGGGTATTCACCGGTGCTTACGGTATCCACCCATTAACTGGTGAACCATTTGAAATCTGGGTTGCAGACTATGTTTTAGCTTCATATGGTACGGGTGCTGTTATGGCGGTTCCTGCCCATGATAGCCGTGACTACGAATTTGCTAAACAATTCAACCTACCCATTCGACCGGTAATTGAAGGTGGCGATGTTGCTGTTGAAGCATATACTGGAGACGGTCCTCACATTAATTCAGGTGAATTAAACGGTTTAGAAACTGCAGAAGCTACTGAAAAAGCGATTGAAATGTTAACAGCTTCAGGTCGCGGTGAACGTCAAACAACATACCGTTTACGTGACTGGGTCTTCTCTCGTCAACGTTACTGGGGTGAACCAATTCCAATTATCCATTGGGAAGATGGCACAACAACTGCAGTTCCAGAAGATGAGCTACCAGTTCGTTTACCAAAAACTGACAACATTAAACCATCTGGTACAGGTGAATCTCCATTAGCCAATATTGAAGATTGGTTATATGTCACTGATCCTGAAACAGGTATGAAAGGCCGCCGTGAAACAAACACAATGCCACAATGGGCAGGCTCATCATGGTACTTCCTACGTTATATCGACCCTAAAAATTCAAATGAATTTGCTCCCAAAGAAGCTTTAGACTACTGGTACAATGTGGACTTGTATATAGGTGGGGCTGAGCATGCGGTATTGCATTTACTATATGCACGTTTTTGGAATATGTTCTTGTATGATTTAGGTGTAGTACCAAATGAAGAACCATTCCAAAAACTTTATAACCAAGGGATGATTCTTGGTGAAGGTAATGAGAAAATGTCTAAATCTAAAGGGAACGTTGTAAATCCTGACGATGTAGTCAACCAATACGGGGCAGATACCTTACGTCTATACGAAATGTTCATGGGTCCTCTAGATGCGTCAATCGCTTGGTCTGAGAATGGCCTTGAAGGTTCTCGTCGTTTCCTAGAACGTGTATGGCGTTTACTAGTTGATGAAAATGGCAAAATGCGTGACCGTATTACGACAATGAACACTGGTGAATTAGACAAAGTTTACCACCAAACTGTTCAAAAAGTTACGGAAGACTTTGACAACCTACACTTTAATACAGCCATTTCTCAAATGATGGTATTTGTAAATGAAGCCAATAAGGCTGAAAGCCTATACTATGAATACGTGAAAGGCTTTATTCAATTGATTGCTCCAATCGCGCCGCATTTAGCAGAAGAAATGTGGGTAATTGTTGGAAACGAACCTGGTATTTCATACGTAGACTGGCCAACATTTGATCCAGCGATGATCGTTGACGATGAAATCGAAATTGTTGTTCAAGTGAATGGTAAAATCAAAGCGAAATTACAAGTGCCTAATGATAGTGCCAAAGAAGCATTGTTAGAAATTGCCCATGCAAACGAGAAAGTGCAAGAAGCAATTGCTGGTAAAACAATTCGCAAAGAAATCGTAGTACCAAACAAACTAGTTAATATTGTGGCAAATTAGTAGACATCATAGCTGTCTTGTGTATAATATGGTTAGTTTTAATTAATGGGAGATGAATTTTACATGAAAAATATTTTAATTATTCACGATGCTTCTAGTTTCGGTAAATGTTCTACAACAGTGGCATTACCTATTCTATCAAGTATGCACCTGCAAGGAACTATTTTACCAACAGCCTTGTTGTCAACACATACGGGGCCTGGATTTGAAGGATTCACATTTCTAGATTTAACTGATGAAATGGAAAAAATCGTGGATCATTGGCACTCATTTGACTTAAAATTTGATGCAGCATATGTAGGTTACTTAGGTAGCGTTCGCCAAATCAAGTTTTTAGAGAAAGAATTGCCAAAATTATTAAAAGATGATGCAAAATTCTATCTTGATCCTGTTATGGCTGACAATGGTAGCTTCTACTACGGTTTTGACGAAGAATATGCTAAAGAAATGTTGAATTTATGTGCGATGGCAGATGTGATTATGCCTAACCAAACAGAAGCGAGCTTCTTGTATGGTGTGGACTACACTGAAGGTATCTGGCCACAAGAAAAAATTGACGAATTCTTAACATTAGTTCGTAAACAAACCAATGCTTCAGTTGTATTAACTGGTGCAGGATATGACGGTGAAAGTCAAACTGGTGCTTACTACTTGGACGTAGAGACTGGTGAAAAAGGTTTAGCAACTGGACCATTTATCGGTGGTAAATTCCACGGTACTGGTGATATCTTCGGTTCAATCTTTGTTGGTGCATTAGCAAATGGTGCTTCTGTTAAAGTGGCTAGCCAATTAGCTGTGGACTACATTCCAAAAATTATCGAAAAATCATTAGATGATCCAGATGTTATGATGAATGGTTTACAATTTGAACTATTCTTAGGCGACTTATCTAACTTCGTATCAAAATTAAAAGCTAACCAACAATAACATTCAGACAAATCATAAACTGGCAGTTGTGTAGACGACATAACTGTCAGTTTTTATTTGGAAAGTTTAATTTGTTGCGACTAAAGTTTTACTTATCATTACCTTTTAAATTGAAGGTAGTCGAAGCTGTTAGTTGTTAGTAATATCGCATGCCACTATTGTTGGCGAGTTGGTGAATTCAACTTCAGATTTTCTGATATAATAGGCCTACTATATAGTTGCCAAAAGGCCAAATTTTACAGCCTTTCTTTTAAAATTTAAGGTCTTTTTAATCTGATGATGATTGAAATGACGGTAGGTATTATATAAAATGAAAGCTAAGTATTTTTCAAAGATAAATAAATATAAAAAATTGAAATAAATCAAATTTATTGTATAAGGAGCTAAATAAATATGGGTATAGACGATCCGAATTTAAATCGGACTGATGAAGTGGAAGAAGTGATTCAACCTGAAGAAGTGGATCCACTTGATCTGCCACCTAGAAAACCAAGTGCCAGCGCACAAGAAAAAATGAATGCTGGGGCATCTTGGATGACCATTGCCTCAATGGTGTCACGGATCTTAGGGGTCCTTTACATCATGCCTTGGTACAAATGGATGGGTGAACCGCACATCGCCAATGAAGCCAATTCCTTGTTCAATATTGGGTATAGTTACTACGCGATTTTCTTGTCTATTACAATCGCCGGGGTACCAGATTCAATCGCTAAACAAATGGCTTATTATAATGCACGAGGCTACTATAAAACAGCCAACCGCTTGTTCAAGGCGGGTCTAGCCTTGATGACAGTTACTGGTTTAGTAGGTGGTGTCCTACTTTGGACATTCGCACCCATTTTGGCCCAATCAACACCAGCCCGTGATTTCGATTCAGTAGTATTAGTTATTCGGTCCTTGGTGCCAGCTTTAGTTGTTCTACCAACAATTTCAGTTATCCGTGGTTACTTCCAAGGGCACCAAGATATGAAGCCATCCGCGATTTCACAAATTACTGAACAAATCTTACGTGTCCTATACATGTTAGGGGCGGTTTACATCATCCGTGTGATCAATAACGGTGAAATGGTCAAAGCTGTAACTCACTCAACATTTGCGGCCTTCGTTGGGGCACTAGCAGCCTTAGCCACATTGGTATTCTTCTTTATGCGCTACCGCAAAGGTTACAATAAGGAAGAAGAATTGTACGCGGTTAAGGAAGAAACCTACGTCTCTTCCAAAAATCTATTACTCGAAATCGTGATGATTGCTATTCCATTCATCGTTTCCGGTTCAGCAATCGAACTATCCCGTTTAGTCGATACCAACACCTATATGCCGATAATGGAAAGGGTTTCTCATCTTTCACATGATCAATTAATCAATGAATACGCCATTTTCGGTGCCAACGCCAATAAACTCGTGACCATCATCGTTTCCCTAGCGGTTGCCATCGGTTCGACATCCATCGCTGTTATTTCAGCTACCTATTCAGAAGAGAAAAGGGGTATCGAGGCCAAGCTGGAAAACAAAGCACAGCCAAAACGTATTGACCGACATACCACACAAGATTTTCCAGAAACAAAAGGGTTAATCGGCCACAACTTGAAATTATTCTCCCTAGTCATGTTCCCATCTGCAATCGGGATGGCGGTTTTAGCTGAGCCCTTGTACGCGATCATCTTTACCCACGATCCACTAGGTACCTCACTATTACAATTATCAGCAGCAGTAGCTGTGACTATGGGGCTTTTTTCAGTATTGGTTGCCATGCTGCAAGCCATGTCCTTCTTTAAAGACGCTATTATGGGTATGTTACTTGGGGTAACACTTAAATTGGTCCTACAAGCACCTTTCCTAGCGATGTTTAGCACTTCAGGTGCCTTATTAGCTACAGGAACAGCCTTTATCGGAATTGCTGTATTCTACTTGTGGCGCCTAAAAGTCCGTATCAACTTATCAGTAGTTGAAGTTCTAGGCCAAATCAAGGGCATTGCTTTGTTATCAGGTGCTATGGGTATTGCCACTTGGTTAGTCAACCAATTCTTACGACGCACTATCTTATCACCTGAAATATCACTTGTGCACCAAGTGGTCCAAATCGTGATTGTAGCTGGTGTTGGGGTAGCGGTTTATGTCATTGGTGGTTTACGCTTTAAACTATTAGATACACTACTTGGCGATAAGGCCAAAATGCTTCGTGCGAAATTAGGAATGGGCCGCTATGACAAATAAAAAGGCAGGGAAGAACACCCAACGTTTAGATAAATTTGTCTCTAGCATGACTCCTTATAGCCGGAGTGATGTGAAGACCTTAATCAAAAAATCCGCTATTTATGTCAATGGTTCTGTAGCCAAGAAGCCCAATCAACCAGTCAATGTAACAGAGGACAAGGTGGAAGTGGATGGTCAAGAACTCGTCTATGAACCTTATGTTTATATCATGATGCACAAGCCAGACGGCGTGATATCTGCAACCGAAGACAACCGGTGGGAGACTGTGATTGACCTGTTACCAGAAGACCTGATCTTAACCTACCAACCATTTCCAGTTGGACGCCTAGACAAAGACACAACAGGTCTGCTACTGATCACTAACGATGGCCAGTTCAACCATGCCTTAATGGCCCCTAAGAAACACGTGGAAAAGGAATACGCTGTGCTTGTTGATGGGTTATTATCAGACAAGCATATTGACCAATTTGAAAAAGGCTTGGACATTGGCCAAGGTGAAAAAACAAAGCCAGCACAACTCTTCATCGACCAAGTAGACGAAGAAGCTGGCCAATCCTTAGCCCGTGTGGTCATTGCAGAAGGTAAGTACCACCAAGTTAAGCGCATGTTCCATGCAGTTGATTGTGAAGTCGTGCAATTACATAGACAACGCATTGGGCAATTGATACTACCGGATGCCCTAACAGAAGGTGAATTCGTTCAAGTAGACTATCAAGATCTCTACGACGCCATCTTCGAAGGTAAAGCATTAAACATCACAGAATAATCACTCAAGAAGCTAGGTCATGCACCTAGCTTTTTTGATGGGGGTGAGTTCTTGTCTGCATATATCTGACTTCAAAAAGTGCCTACACTTAACTATCGAAACTTGCCGAATTATTTTTTAGCAGAAGGCTAACTACAAGCAGTCTATAAACTCAATACCTTTTTAACTTTGTACTATCGTCGGGTTCACTAGATCAGCTCAAGTCCACTTCAAAATAGTTTGCATCACACTTTGTGTGATACGACACTATTCTTCCAGTGTTGTTGAGCTGAGCAATCTAGCGCGCACCCTTTTTAGTCGGGTTCGAGTCTCCAGAAACAACTGCGTTTCAGATGAAGTTGTAGCTGACTGTATCATCTACTGCTTTCATCTTCCAACGGTTCCTTTCTCGGCGTCGACGCTCACACCCTTTTTAGTTGGGTTCGCTTTGGCAGTCCGGTCTCCACTTCAGGAATATTTGCAGCAAGTAAACTTGCTACGGCATATTCCTTCCAGTGTTACCTGCCTGAGCGCCAAAGCTCGCACCCTTACAATTTGTTAGTTGTATTATGTGAGTTATCGTCAAATCTGTGCTAAAATATAGATATGTATAAAATTCTAGGAGGATTCTAAATGACAATTAATTGGCAAGAAGAAATCAACAATCGTAAAGATGACTTAATCAATGACTTATTTACATTATTAAGCGTAAACAGTGTGCGTGACGACAGTAAAGCAAGTGCAGAGGCACCTGTTGGACCTGGCCCTAAAGAGGCATTAGAAACTTTCTTGAAGATTGCTGAACGCGATGGCTTCACAACTAAAAACGTCGATAACCTTGCAGGTCATGCTGAATTCGGTACAGGCGATGAAACGCTTGGTGTTTTAGCCCACGTAGACGTTGTTCCAGTAGACGATAAATGGGATACTGATCCATTCAAACCCGAAATTATCAACGACCGCATCTATGCCCGTGGTGCTTCAGACGATAAAGGTCCTTTAATGGCTGCCTACTACGGTTTGAAAGTCATCAAAGAATTAGGATTACCAGTTGAGAAACGTGTTCGTTTCATCGTTGGTACTGACGAAGAAAGTGAATGGCAAGGTGTAACCCGTTACTTCGAAGTAGAAGAAGAACCAGATTTTGGTTTCTCTCCAGACGCGGACTTCCCAATTATTAATGGGGAAAAAGGGATGTACTCAGCTAAGCTAATATTCGACCGTCGTTCTGAAAAATTACTTTCATTTGAAAGTGGTCTTCGTGAAAATATGGTACCGGGTGAAGCACATGCAGTTGTGACTGGATTGACCTCTGATGTCAACCAAATCGTTGCCGATTTCCAAGCAGCTAATCCAGAAATCACAATCATTGTAAGTCCAGACGCTGATGCAACGGCAATTACTGTTGAAGGTAAAGGCGTTCACGCAATGAATCCAAGTGTTGGATATAATGCGGCAACATATTTATCTAAATTATTATTACAATTAGACGATGATTTAGCCCAAGATGACCTATTGAAATTCTTAGGTGACCTATTACATTTAGACTTTAATGGTGAAAAATTAGGTATTGCCCATGAAGATGAAATTATGGGTAAAGTGACTGTAAACCCAGGTTTGGTTGGCGAAGAAGACGGCAAATTATACACTGTCTTAAATATTCGTGTACCACGTGGTAAAGAATACAGTGAAATTGATGCAACATTTGCGGCCCACGGAGAAACTTACCACTACAGCTTTGTAGATGGTACGAAAACCAATAAAGTACCGCATTACGTACCAGCAGATGATCCTTTGGTGCAAACTTTACTAGCTGTTTATGAAAATCAAACAGGCGAAAAAGGGCAAGAACGTTCAATCGGTGGGGGAACCTATGGCCGTTTACTCAAACGTGGTGTAGCCTTTGGTGCATTATTCCCAGATTCAGTAGACACTATGCACCAAGCCAATGAATTCTTTGCGGTTCGTGACTTAATGAAATCAGCAGCTATTTACGCTGAAGCCATTTACGAATTGATTAAGCCAGAAAACGCATAAACCTATGGTAGAACGCTTAATTTCATCTGTTCAAAATCAACAGATTAAAGAATTAAAGAAACTTTTTACCCGTAAAGGCCGCAAAAAAGCAGGCCAGTATTTGCTGGAAGGGCCACATCTTGTAGAGATGGCCGTCAAGGCGGATGCAGAGATTCAAATGATTTACTATGTGCCTGAAAGTAGCCATCAAAATGTGATGCAAATACAAGCTTTAAAAGCTGATTTGCCGCTGACACAGGTAACACCTGAAGTGGCCAAGGCACTAAGCCAAACAGATCACCACCAAGATATCTTCGCAGTAGCCAACATACCGCAAGCTAAGTCTTTGGATATTGACCAATTGACAAAAGGCTTACTGATTTTAGATCAAGTGCAAGATCCTGGAAACTTAGGCACCTTAATCCGAACAGCGGACGCCTTTGGTTACCGTGATGTCTTATTAGGATTGGGTACGGTTGACTTATATAATGATAAGGTACTTAGATCTATGCAAGGTAGTCATTTTGCAGTGAATACTTATGAGGTTGACTTGGTAGAAGTCATTCCACAATTACAAGAGGCTGGCTATTTTATTACAACAACAGAACTAAACAACCAAGCGAAAGCAAGTAACGCCTTTGATTTAAAATCGAAAGGGAAATGGGCCTTGGTTATGGGAAATGAAGGTAACGGTGTAAGTCAAACAACTAGTCAATTAGCAGATGCGGCTTTATATATCCCCATGTCTGGTTCAGCTGAATCTTTGAATGTTGCAGTTGCTGGGGCGATAGTCATGTATCAATTTCCCATCCAAGACTAAATCATTTTCTTCTCAATGGCAAGACATGATTGTATTTGCCGCAAGCCTTGCAATGCATTAAGTTAGCATGTAGAAATCAATTGAAAGTAGTGAATTTTGTTGGAAAAGGGTGATGAACGTGACAGCGCAAGCACATTATTTTTGGGAAGACGATCAAGAGTATATGCAAATCATAGCGGATATTAAGGATCATCCCTTCGTTACGGACTTGGCTTATTTTAAGCAACATGTCCACGGCAATCGCTTGACCCATTCTTATCTAGTATCTTATATGGCCTATAAAGTGGCTAAGGCGCTAGGTTGGAATTACAAGGCTTGTGCACGTGCCGGTTTACTACATGATTTATTTTATTATAGACCAGGGGAAGTCACTTTTTCTAAAGGGTCTCATCTTAGGAACCATCCTAAAATTGCCTTAATGAATGCTCGGGTAGTGACGGATTTATCATCTGTTGAAGAAGATATCATTTTAAAACACATGTGGCTCGCAACCCCACATTTTCCTCGCTACAAAGAGTCCTATGTGATCACTTTCGTGGATAAATATATTGCAACTGAAGACTTTGTAAAACCGAGTTTAGCCAACTTATCACAGAGACAAATGATGAAATCTTTTAGGAACTTCGTCGGTAAATTGGTTATTCCAGCGCTTGCTGCCACAAGTAGTAAAGATGTCTCATTAGAAGAAAAGGAAGAATTAGTAGAAACGCAAGAGGAGATTGATCAAGATGGAAATTACCATTAAACAAGCAGACTTACCGGTAATGTGTAGTAAGATGGAACATGCTTGCAAAGTGATTGGTAAAAAATGGAACAGCTTAATTATTGAAGTATTACTGGCAACACCACTAAGATTCGGTCAATTACGTGACTCAATTAACGGTATCTCCGACCGTGTATTAATTGAAAGATTACGGGAATTAACTGAAGAAGGTATTGTGCAGAAAGAAGAGTCAGAAACGAATGGTCATATCGTCACGGTTTATACATTGACAGAAAAAGGCCAAGACTTACAAAAAATCTTCAACAATTTACATCGTTGGGCAGATGAATGGGTTGAGCTAGCCGAATAAGGTTGACAAAACGGCCGAAAACGCTAAAATATAAAGAGAAATTACATTAACAGAAGACAATTTTTAACAATATGTAGTCTAGAGAGTAAGTGGCGCTGGGAATCTTACCTACATAGTTAAAATATTTTCACTTCTTGAGTAGGCTTGCGGGAGAATAGCTGTGCTATTTGAAAGCAGGTCCGGTCGACCCGTTAAAACGATCAATGAGTGCTGGTATGGACTAACTATACCGGAATCAGGGTGGTACCACGGTCTTTCGTCCCTTTTTTTAGGGGGATGAAAGACCTTTTTTTGTTGGTCTAGTTACTCATTTTTAGGAACACTCATAAAAGGATAAAAGTCAGGAGATGGAAAAATGCAAATTATCGATGATTTAAAAGCCATTGAAAACCAAATCATGGAAGAAATTGATACAGCACAATCACTAGCTGATATTAAAGCTGTTCGTGTGAAATATTTAGGGAAAAAGGGTCCTATTACGGAAGCCCTACGCGGTATGCGTGATTTATCAGCAGAAGAGCGTCCAAAAGTTGGTGCTTACGCCAATGAATTGAAAGCAAAAGCTGAGGGCAAGTTAAGCGAAAAAGAAACCTTACTTTCTGCAGCAGCTTTAGAAGCCCAATTACAAGCGGAAGCAATTGACGTTACTTTACCTGGTGAAAAACCAACAACAGGAACTAAGCACGTTCTGACACAAGTCATGGAAGAAATTGAAGACTTGTTTATTTCCATGGGTTACGAAGTGGTTGAAGGGCCTGAAATTGAATCTGATTTCTATAACTTTGAACGCATGAACTTACCGAAAGACCACCCAGCGCGTGACATGCAAGATACTTTCTACATAAACGACGAGGTCTTATTACGTACCCATACGTCACCAGTACAAGCACGTGCGATGGACGCCCACGACTTTGAGGCGGGCCCATTAAAAATGATCTCACCTGGTAAAGTATACCGCCGTGATGATGATGACGCGACGCATTCACACCAATTCCATCAAATTGAAGGTTTGGTTGTTGACCGTAATGTGTCACTTGCTGACTTAAAAGGGACTTTAGAATTGTTTGCCCGTCATATGTTTGGGGAAGAAACTGAAGTGCGTTTACGTCCGTCTTATTTCCCATTCACTGAGCCATCTGTTGAAATTGATGTTACTTGTTTCAAATGTGGTGGCGCTGGCTGTAACATCTGTAAACAATCTGGTTGGATTGAAATCCTAGGTGGTGGTATGGTGCATCCTTCAGTACTTGAGATGGCTGGTATTGATTCTACTGAATACACTGGTTTTGCCTTTGGTTTAGGACCTGACCGTGTGGCTATGTTGAAATATGGTATTGATGATATTCGTCATTTTTACCAAAATGATTTACGATTCTTAAAACAATTTACGGAAGAGGGGTAGCAATAAATGAAAGTATCATATAATTGGTTAAATGAATTTATCGATCTTGCTGACTTGAATCCGCAAGATATTGGGGAACGTATGTCACGTACTGGTATTGAGGTTGACGGCGTGAATGCCTTAGGTACTGGCTTGAAGAAAATTGTTGTGGGCCACGTATTAACTTGCGAACCACATCCAGATTCTGACCACCTGTCGATTACGACTGTTGAAGTGGGCGAAGATGAGCCTTTCCAAATTGTCTGCGGTGCGCCAAATGTGGCTGCAGGTCAAAAGGTGATCGTTGCCTTACCAAACTCTCGTATTGCGGGTAATGTGAAAATTAAAAAAGGTAAAATGCGTGGTGTAGTTTCTCAAGGGATGATTTGTTCACTTGAAGAAATTGGTTTCTCAAACAGTGTCGTTCCTAAAGAATACGCTGACGGCATTATGGTCTTACCTGAAGAAGCACCAGCTGGTATGGATATTGTAGAATACCTAAAATTAGATGACCCAATCATTGAATTAGATATTACACCAAACCGTGCAGATGCCTTCTCTATGCGTGGTGTAGCTTGGGAATTAGCGGCTGTTTACAACCGTCAACCAAACTTTGACTACACAGATATCACCAAATATGAGGGTAAAGATTTAGCAGGTGCGATTGACTTGAAAGTTGCAGACACTGAATTAGTGCCTGAGTACAATGCTTTCTTGGTGAGAAATGTCACTGTTGAACCTTCACCATTATGGCTACAATTACGATTAATGGCTGCTGGCATCCGTCCAATTAATAACGTAGTAGATATCACTAACTACGTTTTACTAGCAAATGGCCAACCATTACATGCCTTTGACTATGATAAATTAGACCATAAGGTAATCGAAACGCGTCTAGCTAAAGAGGGCGAACGGATCGTCACGCTTGATGAAGTGGACCGTCCCTTACTAGATTCAGATATCGTCATTACTGATGGTGAAAAACCAATTGCATTAGCTGGTGTCATGGGTGGGTTAGATACTGAAATCGATGAAAATACAACAAATGTATTGATTGAAGCAGCCAACTTTGAACCAATCCATATTCGTAAGACGGCTCGTCGTAATGGCTTGCATTCTGAATCATCTATGCGTAATGAACGTGGTATTAACAAGGCAACAGTTGCTGAATCAGGTGCATTTGCAGCTGAAATGATTGCTGACTTAGCCAAGGGTGAAGTGGTAGAAGGCTCTGAACGTGTATCTGCCATCGACTTAACCCCAGTTCAAGTCACCACTAGCCTAGCTTACGTTAACAAACGTTTGGGGATGGACTTATCTTATGAAGACATCCAACAAATCTTCAAGCAATTACAATTTGAAGTAGCGGGTAACGGCGACGAATTCACTGTTTCTGTACCATCTCGTCGCTGGGATATTAGCATTCAAGCTGACTTAGTTGAAGAAATTGCACGAATTTATGGTTATGATAAAATTCCTTCTCGCTTACCGGCTGTTAACGCACAAAATATGGGACTTACTGACTGGCAAGCTTTCAAACGTCGTACCAATAATCAAATGTTGGCTGAAGGGTTTAACCAAGTGATTGCTTACTCATTAATTGGGGACAATCAAACGGTATTGGAAATGGCGAACGCGAAACCAGTTGCGCTTGACTTCCCAATGTCAGATGACCGTCGTTTCATGCGGACAAATCTTTTAAGTGCCTTACTTGAAATTGTTCAATACAATGTAGCCCGTAAAACTTCTGATGTCGCTATTTTTGAATCAGGCCGTGTCTTCAAATGGGCCGACGCTGACCTACCCGTTGATGAAACACATTTAGCTGCTGTTTGGACAGGTAACGCACAAGCGAAAACTTGGAGTCACCAAGCGAAAGCTGTTGATTTCTACGACATGAAGGGTGTAGTTGAAAGCATTTTAGATTCATTCAACCTTGATGTGGCCGTAACATTTGAAGCAACGTCTGAATTGGCAGATATGCATCCAGGCCGTACCGCCAAAATTTATGCAGTTGGTCAATCTGACGAACGTGTTGAATTAGGTTACATTGGGCAATTACACCCAAGTGTTGCTGACAAACATGACTTGAAAGATACCTTGGTATTTGAAATTTCATTAGATGAAATTTACGCCTTACCAAAAGTAGATGTGAAACAATCAACAATCCCTAAATTCCCTGGTTCTGACCGGGATATCGCTTTCCTTGTGTCTGACCAAGTATCGAATGCGGATGTTGTGAAAACTATTCAAAAAGCTTCTAAAGGTGGCATCTTAGTCGATATCGAAATCTTTGATGTTTATCAAGGTGAAAATATTGAAGATGGTAAGAAATCACTTGCTTACAGCTTGAAATACTTGAACCCACAAGCCACTTTAACAGATGAAGAAGTAACGAATGATGTTGCTCGTATCACTGAAGCGTTAACAAACGAATTATCAGCTGAAATCCGTTAGTATTTAGCTGAGAACACTTGAATAAACTAGCACAAGCGCAATGACGTCCGGTTAACTTTAATCGTGGCTTCATTGCGTTTTTGTGGTTAAATAGAGGTATCGTATGCCTTTTGAAAAATCGCTTTCGATAATCAAGCTTTTTCCAGAAGAAAATAAATGCATTTAGAAAGTAGGAATTATCATGCAATACTTTCAATATTTCGTCGCCGACCTTGGCACCACCAACTTAAAATTTGCCTTGATGGAAACCCCATACCGGGTATTGGATACTATGGAAGCCCGCAATTACATTCAACGAGATAGCGAGGGCAAGCATGAAAGCGATCCGCTAGTCGTTTTCCAACAATTCGTGGATTTACTTAAAGCAATGCAAGCCAAGTACCCCTGGGTCAACACTTTAATATTTTCAAGCCAAATGCATGCTTTGCTTGCAATGAATGAAGCAGGTGACATTATGCAAAACACCATGACTTGGGCAGATTTGCGGGCCAAGCATGTGGCGCAGGAAATGCAAGCATCAGGTCTAGCGGCCGCCTTTTTCGCTGAATCAGGGACGCCAATCCATGCCATGAACCCGTTTGTGAAATTAGCTTATCTAAACCAGGACCGTCCGGCATTATTTACAGATGAAACAGTCGTATTTATGGACATCAAGGCCTATATTATCCGTCAGTTAACGGGAGAATTTGTGATTGATAGGGCAACGGCATCTGCTATGGGGCTGATGAATTTAGCCCAAAATACTTGGTCAAAAGACTTACTAAAGGTGGTCGGCCTGACTGAAAACCAATTGCCGAAATTAGTCGATTCAACCAAAGAATTGCCTGTAAAAACTAACTTTATCAAGGCCTTAGGGTTAGCTGATAACTTCCACATACTATCAGGATCAACTGACGGCGCCTTGGCCAACCTATCTAATTTAGCCTACGCCATTCAAGGGGACCATGAACTTAGCCCATTCGTTTTATCTTTTGGGACCTCAGCAGCTGTCCGGACCTTAACTGACCAATTGTCCTTGCATGAAAGTGGCCGGATTTTCACCTATATCGCGGACGACCAACCCCATTATATCGTCGGTGGGCCAGTTAATAACGCCGGCAACGCATTAGACTGGTGTCATCAACAATTTGGCTTTAGGGCTAGAGGGGAATCTTTTTCAGATATGTTAGCCACGCTTTTGGTACATGATTTTTCAGCTAGCGGCCCTTATTTCTTGCCATTCTTAAACGGAGAAAGAGCGCCGTATTGGAATGCCTACTTACAAGCTGAATTTAAAGGGATTCAAGGGCACACGAGCCAGTTGGATATGGCTAAAGCTGTCTTTGAAGGGGTCTTTTTTGAAATTCGCCAAGTGGTGGATATGGTCTTTAAGACCGTTGATTTAGAACAAAAAATGATTCAGGTAAACGGAAAAATATTTAAGGACCCTAAAATAGGGCAATGGATCGCAAATATTATGGGGATAACCTTGCAATATGTTTCAAATGACGATGCAAGCTTGATTGGGGCCGGTGTGCTTGTAGAAGGGCCTAACTTATGGCAAGACTTGTCATTTACAACTAAAACGCCAGATGGACAAATGGCTGACAAATACAAAGAAAAATTTTTGATGTATCAAAAATACGCAGACTTTGCTGACCAAATAACGAAAACGATTTTGTATTAAAAACAGCATATTTGCGTTCAAAATTGGGCGAATAATTGATTGAGCGTCTGCTATGTAATGTCGGCACATCTTTGCAGTATTTGTTATGACAAATGTTTCGGAATTGTGTAAAATAAGGATAGTAAGCGTTTTAAATTTCTGAGGAGGAATGTTAAAAATGGATATGTTTGATAGCTTAAAGGCCAAGATCCAAGATAAAAATGTGCGTGTCGTTTTCCCAGAAGGGTATGATGAGCGTATTCTAGGAGCTGTTGTGCGTTTGAAAGCTGAAGGGATTCTTGAACCGGTTTTATTAGGTAACCCAGAAGAATTAAAAGCAATCGCGCATGATCGTGGCTTTGATATCAATAAAATTGAAGTTATTGATCCAAACAACTACGATGCATTCGACGAAATGGTTGAAGCTTTTGTTGAACGCCGTAAAGGTAAAGCTACTGAAGAACAAGCACGTAAAATTTTACGCGATAAAAACTACTTCGGTACGATGTTGGTATACCACGGTCTATGTGATGCCTTAGTATCAGGTGCCCGTCATTCAACAGGTGACACAGTTCGTCCAGCCTTACAAATTATTAAAACAAAACCAGGCGTTAAATCTACATCAGGTGCCTTCATCATGTTGCGTGGCCGAGATCAAGAGAAATACTTATTCTCTGACTGTGCAATCAACATTAACCCGGATGCAGAAGGTTTAGCTGAAATTGCCGTTGAATCTGCTAAAACAGCTGCGATGTTTGACATTGATCCAAAAGTTGCTTTATTAAGCTTCTCAACTAAAGGGTCAGCAAAATCCCCAGAGCAAGAGAAAGTTGCTGAAGCAACACGTCTTGCGAAAGAAAAAGCACCACAATTTGAAATTGACGGTGAATTACAATTTGATGCGGCTTTTGTAGAAGCAGTAGCAAAACAAAAAGCACCAGATTCAAACGTTGCTGGTCAAGCAACAGTATTTGTATTCCCAGAAATCCAATCAGGTAACATTGGCTACAAGATTGCACAACGTTTGGGTAACTTTGAAGCAATCGGCCCAATCTTACAAGGTATGGCGAAACCTATTTCAGACCTTTCACGTGGTTGTGTAGAAGAAGATGTTTACAAGTTAGCTATCATCACAGCTAACCAAGCCATCTTAGATGATTAGAGCGAATAAATAGGTTCTATAATAAATAGTGTTGGTGAGATTTCATGTTGAATCTCATTGACACTATTTTTGTGTACGCAAAAAGGACATGATATCCTTAATGCATGTAAACTACGACGAATACAGAAAGAAGGAAAGATCATGTCCCATACATCTATTATAAAACAACTCTGCGGTATTTTCGACAATAATATCGATATTACAATACCAAAATCTATGCATCTGTTGCCACTTGAAAAGTATCATGAAATAAATCATTTCGTTTTACATGGGGTTCTTACGTACAAGCCTAAGGCTTGTATGCACTGTGGTGTAAAGAATACTGGTAATCAAGATATCATCAAACATGGCTTTAAACCAGCTATCATTAGATTACCGAACACAGCTACTAATCCTGTTTTACTTAAATTACAGAAGCAACGCTTTTATTGTAAACACTGTGCACAAACTTTTATCGCTGAAACACCATTAGTTGAAAAATTTTGCTGTATTTCTAAAACCATTAAAAGTCAAATTAGCTCCGAATTGATTGAAACGCAATCTATGCGGTTAATCGCTAAACGTTATCATGTCTCTTCTCCAACAGTGGCCAGAACTTTAATGAAAGCAAGTATGGGACTATCACCTAAGGGAAATTATCTCCCGAATCACCTCGGTGTAGATGAGTTTAAATCGACTAATCGTGTAGCCAATGCAATGAGTGCTGTCCTTGTGGACACGCATAATAGAAGGCTAATTGATATTGTCGTTGATAGAAAACAAGCGTCGCTCATCGATTACTTTTCTTCTTTTACCTGGACTGCCCGAAACAGCGTGAAGACAGTTTCGATTGATTTATATACACCTTATCTAGAGGTCATTCGCACATGTTTCCCTAATGCGAAGATTGTCATTGATCGATTCCATATAGTAAAGCTGTTGAATGAAACAATCAATTCTATTCGTATTAAAGTGATGAATGCTATCAAAACAAGCCGTCCATCGGACTACAAAAAACTCAAAAAACAATGGAAATTGTTGTTAAAGAATGCTGAAGATTTAAATTTCACGGATACACATTATGTTCGTCAATTTGGTGAAGCAATATCAGAACAACGTATTGTTGATTATCTTTTGAGTATCTCACACGAACTTTTAGTTACTTATACCCTGATGAATGAATTAAAATATGCCATTTCAACTCATGATATCAATATTTTTAATGAAATCTTACATGGGACTAAGAACCACACTTTGCCAAGTCGTACGAGAAGAACCATCAAAACATTAGTCAAATTCTTGCCTTATATACACAACGCCTTAAAATATACTGTATCAAATGGTCCTACCGAAGGTATTAACAATAAAATTAAATTAATTAAACGAACAGGTTTTGGATATTCGAACTTCCATCATTTACGTGCAAGAATTTTAGTCCAATTCAAATTAAATTACAAACCATCCAATCCTAAACCATATACATTTGAGGGGATAGCAAGTTAACCCAGGGATAGTGGTATATTTTTGAATAAAGAGAATAAAGAGGACTGAAAGTATACGTCCTTAGCCGTGAACAAGCATGAAATCGAGACTAAGGCTCGATTTCAAAGTAGAGAGACCTTGGCTCTCATTGGTGCCACGGCTTTTAAGGAACGTACACTGAAGGATAAAACACCATTTGTTAGAAATGTTATCTCATTGGTCACTTCCCTTGCCTAAAGGCAAGTAAAAAGCCAAACACATCACAGCGTGCATGGCTTTAACTTTATTGATTTCTTAATTATTATTAAAAACTAAAAAACGTATTCGTGTGCTTTGAAATTATTTACCAACACTATTTGTAAAAGAACCAATAAATAAAGCAATATTGAAAGAGGAATGGCTTTTTTTGCTGTTTCTCTTTTTGTATGGGAAGAGGAAAATATTTTTTACCTAATAGGTTAAAATATTCCAATCTCTAGGAGGCTTTATTTTATAATGGGGGTAAGATAACATAGGCATGGGGTAATATTCTGGATTTAAGATACAAAAACCCATTGATCGAACAGGTTTGCACGAATCATGCGAAGGCAACCTGCGTCCAAGGTGATGAGTTTGTTATGGTACTGATGCGTAGAATCAGAGAATTAAAAACGGTTGGTAGTGTCAAAGAAATCAAAAATAGTTTGGGCACTTTCATCTATTAAAAGGGAATAGAAAAGACCAATACAACAAGGATATTATACAGCCATTTAGGTTGATATCGGAAAAATATGGTGCAAAGTGACACCTCCAGTAGAAAGGCGTAAGGTATTAATGGTTAACATGGATATGTCTCAAGGAGCATTTGCCAAAAGGATGGGTTTCAGTCAAAAACATGTCTCAAATTTATTCAATGGGAAAGGGAGATTAACATCGAAACAGCTTTGAAAAATGAAGAAAGAATGCTTGAATCTTGTAGTCTTTTTGATTTTTTAGTAAAGTAAGTGGAGATATTATAAGGGAGAGAAGGTGTCATATGACTTATACAATTGAATGGGCGAGTGAGGCTGATACAGATGTTTTTGCCCAAAAATTAGCCAACCAAGTGGAAGCAGGGGACATTATTTGCTTGGAAGGCAATTTAGGAGCGGGCAAAACCACTTTCACCAAATACTTTGCCAAGGCTTTAGGTATTGATCAAGCCATTAAAAGCCCGACTTACACGATTATTCGCGAATATGAAGACAACGACATCCCTTTATACCACATGGATGCGTATCGATTAGAAGAAACAGGCTCAGATAGTGTCGGTTTAGAAGATTATCTTAACGGCGATGGGGTGACCATTATCGAATGGCCTCAATTTGTAGCTGAAGATTTACCTAAAGATTATCTTTGGATAACCTTAACTGCAAGTTCTGAAACCAGTCGTGAGGTAACCTTAACCTATGAAGGCCCGCGTGGACAAGCATTGTATGATGGGGTAGTGGCTGACCTCGCTTAAGCTAACAGCCAATTTTACGAGTAGTCACATAGAAGGATTGAGACAATATGAAAAAAGAACAATTAGAAATTACGCTAGCAGATGCTATGCCTAAAGATGCAAAAGCCTTATTAGACTTCTACAAGGAAGTGGGTAGCGAAACTGACTTCCTTTCATTCGGTGAAGAAGGCTTAGGGATTAACCAAGAACAAGAAACCCGTTATTTGAAATCTTTACAAGAAGTGTTGAATAATCGTGTATTAATTGCACGATTAGGGGATGATATTATTGGTGTTGCAAGCATTGGGGCAGAACAACATGCTAAAGTGGCACATATGGGTGAACTAGGCATTTCCATCCTACGTCGATTCTGGGGACTGGGTTTATCCCGTGTCATGATGGAAGATATGATTGACTGGGCAACAGAAAATGATATCTTACGTTACTTACGTTTAGAAGTATCTAAAGATAATATGCGGGCCATTGGCTTGTATGAAAAATTTGGTTTTGAAGAAATTGGTGTAACCCCTAAAGGGATTTATCATGATAATGCCTTCCATGATTTAGTCATGATGGGCTTAGCAGTCGAAAACCAAGACCAAGCATAAGTATATCGCATAGCAAAAAGGTCGAGACCATTTCAGTCTCGACCTTTTAAAATTCATATACTACTTTAGAATGGCCATAGCGATCATTACAATTAATAGCATGACTTCAATTGTTACAAGGGACCAACGCCATTTATTGTCTTTTTCATTAAAGGCGAAAACCATGGCAATAATTGGAATAATGATTGATAGTGAGATGTTTGACCAAGCTAAGTCCGCTGCAGGACGGGCAATCTGCAAACCTGCGTAGATAAAGGTTAAAGCGAGCATCATTAAGGCATTTTGTCTGATTTTATTCATAGAGAGGTCCTTTCGTATTAAAGGTTGGGACAATTTGTCACTAATTAAAATAATACTATAACACGTTTTTAAGAGAATGTTAACGAATCTGCCACACAAACCCTTTAACCTAATGTAAAAATGCGTTAAAATATGTTATTATGAATTAGATTTAACTAGCAGTTTATCAGCAATTTTTGCTGTTTTTTTATTATTGCTAAATATATTACCAGGAAGGGTAATTTACCATGTTTTTAAACGATTTGCGTAAAGCATTTCCCCAATCAACGATAAAATTCAACGAACCATTAAATAACTATACCTATACAAAAACGGGTGGACCAGCGGATGTTTTAATTTTCCCAGAGACCCCAGAAGAAATCCAAGCACTTGTTCGTTTTGCCAATAAAGCCCACGAACCAATTTTAGTTCTTGGTAATTCGTCAAACGTAATCATTTCAGATGAAGGTGTGTCAGGAGTTGTCTTGATGCTGACTGAAATGGATCATATCCAAATTGACGGTACGCACATTAAAGCTGGCGCTGGCTCTAAAATCATCGATGTGAGTCGTTCGGCAGGTGCTGAAGGCTTGACTGGTTTTGAATTCGCTTGTGGTATCCCAGGATCCACTGGTGGCGCTGTGTATATGAACGCAGGTGCATATGGCGGCGAAATTTCTGAAGTCCTAGTTGAAGTGGACGTGGTCACAAAAGCTGGACGTATGTACACTTTGAAGAACGAAGATCTAAATCTCTCTTACCGACATTCTGACCTACAAGAAACAGGTGACATTGTGGTTGAAGCCCGTTTTAAATTGAAGAAGGGCGACCTAAAATCCATTTTAGCTAAAATGGATGAGCTGACTTACCTTCGTGAATCCAAGCAACCGTTAGAGTATCCATCATGCGGATCTGTTTTCAAGCGACCAGAAGGCCATTTTACAGGGAAACTGATCCAGGAAGCTGGATTACAAGGCTACACTATTGGTGGTGCACAAATTTCGAAAAAACATGCTGGTTTCATCATCAACGTGGGTGGTGCTACGGCAACTGACTATATTAACATGATCCACCATATTCAAGAAGTGATTTGGGACCTGAATAAGGTAGCCCTAGAACCAGAAGTGCGTATTTTAGGTAAACGGTCTAAATACGATACAGTGGATGCTGCTTTCGGCAATTAGGGATTCGCCAGCTATTTGATAGGATTCATATAACCATTCGCACGTAAATATTATTGAAAGGGGCATGGATTTATGTCCAATCCTTGGATACAATTTAAAAATATGTCGTTTACCTACGAGGGTGCAGGTAGACGGGCATTGAAAAATATCAATCTAACATTCTATCGCGGTGAAAAAGTGTTGATCATCGGGGCTAATGCCTCAGGTAAATCCACCCTAGTACGCGCCCTACGTGGAAAATTAGCGACCGACGAATTTCAAGGGACTATTGAAGGAGAGATTATCAATTTCGACCTAGAAATGGAAACTATGGACGCAACAGCTATGGCTGATGCGGTCGACCATCACTTGGAGGAAACCCTAGAAGAAAACGGCAAGCGCAAGCGGTCAAGTGATTATATCCCTAATTTTTCGGAAGAATTAAAGCACCGTATCCTTGAACACCCAACCGAAGCAGATACAAGTATAGAGCGTCTTTCAGAAGGACAAAGAGACATTCAAAATTTTGTCAATAACGTCAACTATGAGCAATCCGTCTTTATTTTTGATGAGCCTTTAGCGAACTTAGCACCCCGCGCTGGGCAAATTTTCATCGATTTAGTAGATGATATTCACCATAATACTGACGCGACGATTGTCATGGTTGATTACCGGATTGAAGAAGTTTTATACCGTCCAGTTGACCGCGTCATTGTTCTTTCCGAAGGTCGGGTTATTTTTGATGGGGATTCAGAGAAATTATTAAAACGGAATATTCTGAACAGTTTAGGTATTGGCGAGCCATCCTATGTATCGGCGATTCGCTATACCGGCTATCCTTTAGAAAAGGTCCGTAACATATCAAATGTCAATTATATACATGGTCCAGACCTAAAACGAACCATTGAATCCTGGCTGATGACCGTACCAAATTTCGTCCAAAAACGTAGTGATGAATCCATTCTGACCCTTGATAATGTATCCTACACTTATCCATGGCGGGACCGGCCCACCTTGCGCAATATTTCCACTCAAGTTTTCAAGGGTGACATGATTGCCATTGTCGGGAAAAATGGGTCGGGTAAGTCCACGCTGGGTCAAATGATGGACGGAAACATCCGCCCGGATTCGGGCACGATGACTTGGTTAGGTGAAGAAGTCACTGACGATAACCTATGTCAAATGAAGCAGGAAACAGTCTATATCCAACAAAATATCGATCAATCCATCCTGGATTTCACTGTGAAAGACTATCTGAATGGGATTGCCGCTAATTGTAATTACTCCGCGGAAGAAGCAGAAGAAGTCATTCGAGATTCCTTAAAACGAACGGGTTTGATTTATGCTGCTGAACTACGAATTGGCCAGTTATCCTTTGGCCAACAAAAACGAATTATGTTGTCGTCTGCCTTAATCAACAAGCCATCACTATTAATTATTGACGAGCCTTCTGAAGGCCAAGACTACCATCATTATAATGAATTCATGCAGTACCTATATCAAATTAACCAAGAACAAGAAATTGCGATTATCATCAACACCCATAACACGGACCTAGTATTAGAATTTACTCGTCATGCTTGGGTGTTATCCGAGGGCGAATTAATCGCGGATACCCAACCTATTCGAATCGCCACGGATTACCGTTTAATCCAGAGAGCCTTCTTACGGGAATCAAATTTATATATCTTTGCCCGTCAAATCGGTTTAATCGATCCTTACAATTTCATCAAAAAATTTATGGATTATCATAGAGAAGTTAACCGTTAGTTAGGTGTGACTTTAATCAAACATAAGGGAGGGTGTTTAATGGAAGAAACAGTGGACGCTAAGTCCGAACGAATCAAGCTATCAATCCCTATTATCGTGGCGTATCTACCAGTTGGTTTAGCTTGTGGGTTACTACTCGCTGATGCCGGCTTAACCTGGTGGCAGGTTGTGCTGATGTCCAGTCTAGTGTTTGGGGGCTCCTCGCAATTTGTGGCAGCAGCCCTGATTGCACAAAATGCTGGTGTAATGGAAGTATTTATCTCAGTACTATTATTAAGTTCCCGCCAAGCCTTGTATAGTGTGTCTTTTGGCCCATACTTAAACCAAGCGCCCAATTTTAAGGTCGCTTGGTTAGGCTACATGACAGCAGACGAATCTTACGCCATCAATATATTAAAACTGCAGGATAACAATCCACAGAAACCATGGGCCATTAACGATGCCTTATTCGTCGCCACTGCAACATGGACTTCCTGGATCCTATTTACCGCTTCAGGTGCCTTGTTTGGTTTCTTCATTCAAATTCCTGATGTCATTTCAAACTTTGTCATGGTTGCTATGTTTATCGGCATTCTTGTCCCGAACCTAAATAACCGCATGATGCTCAACACCATGCTATTCACCGGTGTGATTGCCGTCATCTTGATGACTATTTTCCAATCATCTTATGTGATTATTATGGCCACAGCCATCGCCTTATCGGTCGTATTCTATTTCTTAAAACGTCAAGAAAATAACCGTGTAACATAGGAGGGGTATCATGACATTATTCGTAGTAACACTCGGCTTACTGTGCACCGCCATGCGCGTCGTACCAGCACTCGTTATGCGTAACAGCAAAATTTCTCCAATGGTATACAAAACAATGGCTTACCTACCCGTTATCATTTTTACCGCAATGATTTTCACCGACATATTTTTCTGGGAAAGCCACTTCAACCTCAACCCACTGGAGAACATCAAACTGATACCAGCACTCGTGTCCTTGTTCGTCGCCTACCGGTTTAAAGACATCATCAAAACCATCATCGCCGGCGTCGGCACTATCGCCATTTTATACATCTTCTTATAATTTTTTGAAAAAGGGTATAGCGATTCCAAGCTAGCCTCAGACCGTGACTCGAGGGCCATGGTCTTTTTTACTCTCGTCATTTGGCTAAATCCAACAATCCTTTGTCTAAAATTGTAGGGGGTGAAAGTAGCCCTTTTGTTTCGGCTCGGCTGATATAAATATGGGCAGCCTAATAAAAAGGTGCATGCAAAAAAAGTGCCTCCTCCTGTTGATTGGGCACTTTTTGGTGATTATTTAAATTGAAGTGATATTTGTATCGCATTTTTATAAAGGGGCTCTCGCACCTTGTAGTCGAGCTCAAAATGTCAGACTCGTGCCACTTCAGAAATAAGTTGCGTGATGTACCATCACTACATTTATTTCTTCCACTGTTACGAGTCTAAACGACATTTTTCACATCCTTATCTTAATTCTGGCTTCTTGAGGCGAAGTATTCGATATTGATTCGGCGGAGTCTTGACCATTCGGCAGGTTTGCCGGTAATCATTAAGTCTGTGTCACGCAGTTCGTTCAGGTTTTGGCAGTCCAATACCATCATCAACAAGCGCAATTGTTCGTCGTAAGACTTAACCATTTCAATCGTAGCGTCTACGCCTTCACCAAGGACCGAATGCAGGAATTGACCTGACATACCAACGGCAGATGCGCCTAGGGCAAGGGCCTTCATCATTTGCATGGGGTCTTTAATCCCACCAGAAGCAACGATGGCCGTCTGGCTCATCAAAGGTTGTGCCTCTAATAATGAAATAACGGTTGATTGACCCCAGTCAGCCATGTAGGCGAACTCTTGGTGTTCACGGCGGGCGTTTTCGATTTTAGCGAAATTCGTTCCACCAGTACCTGAGACATCGATGGTATTGACGCCTAGACTTTGTAGGTGGTGCATGGTTTGGTATGACATACCAAAGCCAACTTCCTTGACCATGACAGGACGGTCTAATTTTTCAACGATAGCGACGATATTATCTTCTAGTTTTCTGAAATCACGGTCGCCTTCAGGCATGACAATTTCTTGAGCCGTATTCAAGTGAATTTGTAAGGCATCAGCGTCTAATAAATCGACTGCTCTTTTGGCATCCTCTAAGGTCTTATCAGCGCCGACATTGGCCATCAAGAAACCATTGGGATTTACATCACGAATAATGGTAAAAGAATCTGCTACAGAAGGGTCTTTTAAGGCTGCAGAAACGGATCCTGAAGCCATTGGTAAATGACATTCACGAGCCACTTCAGCGAACATACCATTAATTTTTTTGGTCCATTCAGACCCACCAGTCATAGCATTAATATAGAAAGGACGGTCAAACTGTTGCTTAAACAAAGTGGTCGACAAGTCGATATTATTGAATTCTTGGTGGGACAGGGATGGGTGGACAAAGCGGACAGATTCAAAATCGGTTGGCGCTGTTTGGTATTGCATTTCAGCATTGTGCACGTGGGCATCTTTACGGTTCATACTATCTCTCCTGTTCATTTCTTTGCCAGAAAGCGAAGGGAAGAACGACTAGGTCGTTTTCTCGCCATAAGCCTTGGATGGCTCTGGCCTCATCAGCTTGACTAGAAATTGCGTAGGCGCAGTCTCCAGCTCCCGCCCCAGAAATTTTGGCGACGGTTTTTTCTGATGTGACTAACTTCAATGCTTTCTTAAAGGACTTGGTCAAATAAGGCTTATTCAATGTTTGGGTATAGGTTAAAATATTGTCGAAATTATCTTTAATCGCTGATTTGAATAAAGACCATTCATTCATTTGGATGGCTGCCTTAGCCATTAAAACTTGCCGTTTGGCCAATTGTTTAAAACTGGTCATGACTTCTTCTAGTTCTCGTTCAGAAATATGGTGGGCTACCATTTTTAATAAGTCTTCAGTCGATGCTTTTTCTTTAGACCAAACTAGGGATAAAGTCCAGTCTGGGTCAACGGGCAATTGTTCAATCATCAACTCGGGCCAAAATTCTTCGATTAAAGCATGGATTTCTTGTCCAGTTGACTTGGCTTGTTGGTCAAACCATTCCCGGTCAAAGTTTTGGTAGTAGATGACACCAGTTTGGGTGCTGGCTGCGACATCTCCAAGTGATCCTACCATACCCAATTGCGCTTGGGTAATTGCGACCAGTTTAAAGACCCGGTAGACCCACTGCGATTCCGTAATATCCTGGTCTAATTTGTAGAATTTCAATAAGGCTGAAACGACAGCCACTGAGATGGCACCAGATGATCCTAAACCATATTTAGTCCCGTCAGCCGCGTCCAAGTCAGACTGAATTTTCAAATCAAAGTAATCTGGTGTCGCTGCCGATTTCATGCCGGTTGCTTCCGCATATGCCGTCACAGTTTGCAAGGCTTGCCAAATTAGTGGGAATTCTCCAGCTTCTGGGTCGTTAGAAACGACTTGTCCATTGACGTCGTAGGTCCAAGCAATTGGATGGTCAGCCTGGTTGGTGATTAAGTAGCCATTTTGCCCAGAATTTACCTCTAAAGTGAGGTGTAAGAAGGCGTCAACAGTCGTTAATAAGGCAGCTTGGCCAGAACTCACCACTGCATATTCGCCCGCAAGGAATAATTTCCCCGGTACGGCCACCTTGATGGCGTCTGTATCGTTATTCGTATGGATTATCGTGCTATCATTATAAGATTGCGCCATCGTCATACTCCCATCTATCTAAGGGTTTAATCCCAGGTCCAGCAGTTGTTTGGATAAAGTTCATATCTTTAAACCGTTCTGCAAAAAAGGCTTCCACCTCGTCCATCTGGCTCGCTTTACATAAAACTTTCACGTTCGGTCCAGCGTCAATTGTATAGTAAGCCAACACACCAGTCGCGCGTAAATCTTGGACTGCTTGAATGGCTTTAATGGTATCAGGTTCGAAATAGGTGAATGACGGATCAGAAGCCATAGTTGTTGCATGCATCCGCATGGCGTTGGCTTCAGCGATTTCACCCATCAATTGAAAATCTTGCTTGGCAATGGCCGCTTTAATCCGTTCTAAATCGATCATGTTTTGACGGACCCATTCAGGGTAGAAAGGGGACGTCTGCATGGTATGGGCCATCCCTTCACGAGAAGAAACCCGTTTCTCAGCGGTATTAATGGCCATAATGACCATGCCAACATCCCAACTGGCGTCGTCAATTTCAACTGCCATAGAGTTTTCATTGGTCGTCCCTTTTTGCCATTCAACAAAGCCACCGAAAATGGACCGGGTTGCTGATCCAGAGCCCTGTCGTGCAAATGTTGATAGGGCCTGGTCAGAAATTTGATCTTCTAAATTCAAAGCCTGTCTAGTAGCCGCCGCTAAGGCCGAAAATGCCGATGAAGAAGAAGCCAAGCCTGCCGCAGTAGGCACATGATTGACACTTTCTACTTTAGCCCGCAAGTCTACGCCAGCTTCTTGTCTAAACATATCTAAAAACTTGCTAATTTTCGCAGTCTCTGCCTCATTTCGCAATTGATTATTTAAATAAAAAATATCCGCATCCAATTCATTTGAAAACGTCACGCGCGTGTCTGTATACAAAGCGTCTAAAGTGAGCGACAAACTAGATGTAGTGGGGATAAACAGGTCCTTATTCGCCTTACCCCAATATTTAATTAATGCAATATTGGTGTGCGCCCGGTAAGCGCCTTGAAAAACTGACATCTCGATTCTCCCTCAAAAAATTTTCTTTCCCTATTATAACCGATTTCTACAGATTACGCCCACTATTCGCCGACATTATCATCTAAAGGTGATGATTTAAAAGGCACCACCCAGCTCGCTACCGCCATATTTTCTGTTTTTAAAGCTTTAGCCAAAAGGGCAGCCTTGTCCTTGCTGTCACACAAGGCGAAATAGCAACCGCCACGGCCACCACCAGTTAGCTTGGCTGCGCCGGCCCCATTCGCTTCCGCAAAAGTCACGCCGGCCTCAAGTTCGGGGCTGGATACCTGTAAAGCCCGCAAATGCTTGTGGGCTTCCTTAAATGTGCGACAAATAGCCGTAAACCACTGGTCATTGGCCATTTTGGCAGAATCTAATTCAACTAAATCAATGAAGCGCGTAGCAGCTTCACCAAGCTGACGCAAGTTATGTTCAACAGCTTGTCGGCGGGTAATAAAAGCTGAATTCAAACCAGCTGCCACATCTGATACCGCATTTTTAGTGTTACCATGAATACCAGTATCTGCAACAACCAACCAATAAGGGGTTTCAAAATGAACAATCGTCATTGGTTGATTTTTTTGATAAATCAAAGGGACACCAAGACCAGCTACGCGTGCATCCAAACCAGACGGATTGCCGTGACTAATTTTTTCAGATAAGTCTACGTATTTTAATAGTTGGTCTTCTGTAAGGGGGAGGTCATAGTAATTGTAGAAAGCGCGGACCAAAGCTGTTGCCATAGCTGCTGAAGAACCCATACCACGCTCAGCAGGTATAGATGAGTGGATATTGATCAGCCAGTGACGCTGGTTTTGGGTCATTAAATCCGCCCGCAATTGGTCATAAACAGCTAGCAAGTTCTGTAAATCAGATGGTGCTTGGTGGAGTGGTCCTTCATATAGGTCACTCACCAAATAAGCATTGGTTTGGATCTGTTCAATGGTCACTGTCATTTCTACCGCATGGAAGGGTAGGGCTACAGATGGATACCCATGAACCACGGCATGTTCACCTATAACAATGATTTTCCCGTTGGCTTTACCAGTCGCTTTTTTCATACTTTCACTCCTATTCTGTTCTATTATATACAATATTTACAGAGGCCAACACCTTTGAAAACGAATTAAATATAAATTTAGCAAATTATTAAAAATTGTCCGGGTAGATTCCGAACAATATTTCATTATCATTGATAAATTCCTAGTAATCACAAATATTAAATGCTAGAATAAAGATGAAATTCGAAAAAGGAAGTGAAAACATGAGTGTCCAACAATCAATGCAAGATATTGAAAAAATCATTGTACTTGATTACGGTAGTCAATATAACCAATTGATTACCCGTCGTATTCGTGAGTTAGGCGTTTATTCAGAACTATTATCACATAAACTAACAGCTGACGAAATCATGGCGAAAGGTAATGTTAAAGGAATCATCCTATCTGGTGGTCCAATGTCAGTGTATGCAGACGGTGCTTTTTCAATCGATGAAGCCGTATTTGATTTAGGTATCCCAGTTTTAGGGATTTGCTATGGTATGCAATTAATGACATTTAAAAATGGTGGGGTAGTCGCTCGATCTGATAAACGTGAATATGGTCAACAACCATTATTCATTGACAAGACAGATTCAGCCATTTTTAAAGGATTAGAGGCAGAAGAATTGGTTTTAATGAGCCATTCTGACCGTATCGAAGAAATTCCAGCAGGATTTGAAGTCACTGCCCGCGGTGAACACAGTCCAGTAGCAGCCTTTGAAAACACAGAAAAACAATTTTACGGTTTCCAATTCCACCCAGAAGTACGCGCATCAGTTCACGGTAACGACATGTTACGCAACTTCGTCTTCGACATCTGTGGTGCAGAAGGATCATGGACGATGGAAAAATTCATCGACATTAAAATCCAAGAAATTCGTGAATTAGTTGGCGAAGGTAAAGTATTACTTGGCCTTTCTGGCGGGGTAGACTCATCTGTTGTTGGTGTATTATTACAAAAAGCCATTGGTGACCAATTAACTTGTATCTTCGTAGACCACGGTTTATTACGTAAAAACGAAGCGGAAGAAGTAATGGAAACACTAGGTGGTAAATTTGGTTTAAACATCATCAAAGTAGATGCTGAAGACCGCTTCCTAAGCAAATTAGCAGGCGTATCTGACCCAGAACGTAAACGTAAAATTATCGGTAACGAATTTGTTTACGTATTTGATGACGAAGCGCAAAAAATTAAAGACGTTGATTATTTAGCGCAAGGTACTTTATACACAGACGTTATTGAGTCAGGTACAGATACAGCGCAAACCATCAAGTCTCACCATAACGTTGGTGGCTTACCAGAAGACATGACTTTCTCATTGATCGAACCTTTAAATACCTTATTTAAAGATGAAGTACGTGCAGTAGGGACAGAACTAGGTATGCCAGATAAAATCGTTTGGCGCCAACCGTTCCCAGGGCCAGGTTTAGCTATCCGTATTATCGGTGAAGTAACACCTGAAAAACTAGAAGTCGTTCGTGAATCTGACTTCATCTTACGTGATGAAATTAGAAAACAAGGTCTAGAAGGCGACATCTGGCAATACTTTACAGTCCTACCTGGTTTCAAATCAGTAGGGGTAATGGGTGACGAGCGTACTTACGAATACACAATTGGTATACGTGCCGTAACCTCAATCGACGGTATGACATCTGAATGGGCACGCATCCCTTACGACGTATTAGACACCATTTCTAAACGTATCGTAAACGAATGTGCACACATCAACCGCGTAGTCTTAGACATTACGAGCAAGCCACCTGCAACAATCGAGTGGGAATAAAAATAAAAGACCTTACTAGCATTGGTTTAACAGTGTTTGTAGGGTCTTATTTTTTACTCTGATACCATATTGATACCATTTAGTAATTCGGCTACTTCTTGGTGAGCAGAGCTCCAAAGGTGTGAGTATGTGTTTAAAGTAGTTTGAATATCTTTATGACCTAAGCGTTGCTGAATGACCTTAAAGTTAATGCCTTGTTTAATTAGTAAACTAGCGTGGCTATGTCTTAAATCATGGACTTGTATTCTTGGCAAGTCTGTGTGTTTAGAAATCATTTGAAGCTGCTTAGCTAGAGTATCTTTTCTCACGTTTGGAAAAATTCTATCGTCAGGTTGATAATCATATAAGGTTTCTAAGTAGGTATCAAGCATATCTAATATAAATTGCGGAATAGTTATATCTCTGATTGATGTGTCTGTTTTAGGTCGGTTGATTACGTCTTTCCCACGTAACCGCTGATAAGATTTGTTAATCGTTAATATCTTATTTGTATAATCAAAATCGTTAGCAGATAAGGCTAGTAACTCACCAACTCTTATACCTGTGAAAAATAATAAGTGGAAAGCAAATCTATATTGTAAGGTGGGAAAACTATAAGTCGTTTGAGAATCTCTAAAATCATAATATGCCATTGCTTTGTTAAACTGTTCTAATGACCAATAATTCTTTTCATCCGCGTGTTTCTTACCTATTGATCCAATCGTATGGATGGGGTTTGATTCCAAGCCGTAGTATTTGACTGCATAATTCAGAATTGCGGACATTTGATTATTAATCGTTTTAATGTAAGTTTGGGAAAATAGCTTACCATTATCATCTTTCAAACTTAAAATTTGATTTTGCCATTTGCGAATTGTTCGTTCATTTATTTTTGAAAGTTTTGTGTCACCTATAAGGGGTGTTATCTTACTATTAATGATACTCCGTTTGTTGTCCATTGTAGATTCTCTTAGTCTATGAGACATATCGTCAAGATAAATTTCTGTTAGTGAATTGAACGTCATGTCAATTTCACCAGTTTCTTTATTCATAAATTCTCGTTCAGCTTCAAGGGCTAGTTTCTTGGTTTTGAATCCACGTCTGACTTTACGCTTATTTGCACCGAAATCATCTTGGTATCTGATACTGAAATACCATTTTCCAGTGTTCTTATCTTTATAAGCTGGCATACAATTTTCCTCCTGTCTGTGGTAAAATGCAGGTACACAAAAAGCATACACTTAGTGCATTTTGTTAAAACTTCAGTAACCTCACTCTCTGTCCGCCAAGATAGGAGAGTGGGGTGTTTTTTATTTTTATGCTATAATTCAATTGAAAGAGGTGAATCTTATGTTATCCGGAAAAAGTATTTATAAGCAGATGCGCAAAGACTATATTCACAAAAGTAAGGAACATAAATTATTCAAAGAAAAAAATACTATAGAGATGGATAACAAAAAGATTCGTCTCGAGAGAATGCGAGAAAATAATGATAAAAAATTATCAATTATTCGAAGTAAACAGCAATAGGCTTAACGTAGTAGTCATTAACACTAATTAAATCAAATGACGATAGAATAATATCAGAAATTATAGAAGGAATTGAACCAATGTTATTTGGTTGAATATCTTCTATTTTTTTATCTTGGCTCCATACAGAGTCTACTTTTGAGATAGTTAATCCTAAAATGACTGCCTTTCTATTAGAAAAGGATAGTGCATTAATTTGACTAACATTATTTCTTAAGTATTTTTTATCAAGTAAGATAATTAAGTTGTCCATTTTAAATATTATAGTTTCAGGATACAATTTTTTTGAGAATTCACTTAAGTCATTGATGATTTTAAAAGGGGTAGTACTTTCAGAAAATTTTTCAAGTAGACCATCTCTTTGTTTTTCTAACTGTTTAATACGTGTAATATTATTTTTGCCTTTTTGCTTGTACAGCAAATTAATTTGAGCTTGTATTTGATAAAACTCTGTTTGTTCAGGGTTAATAATGCCTTCAATTTCAGTTATATCTGAAACCTGTGCAAGATATTCGAAATCAATTATTTTAAAATTTCCAGATAATTGAAACATATCTCCAACTTTCAACTCGGATTTATTTGATACTAAATCATCATTGGAACTAAATTTTTCGATTAATAAGTCGACCGCATAATCATGAAACGCACTTTCTAATACGTCTTTTTGACTCTCGGTTAAACCTTCAGATTCGCTATTACTAATCTTTCCTCCAAATGAAGTTCCTACCCCGGCCGGCATTACGCTTACATCTCCATGTACATCATGATTAGATGTAGTAGAATTGTTATTAGAAAGTTGTTCTTCATTAGATGATTTTATGGGTAGTCCTTCATATGCTTGAGCTAAGTTTGAATTAAGTAACTCAGTATCTAAATAAATATAGTCTTTCATTTGATTCCTCCCAATTACGCTATATTAAATTTACAACTTTGAGATCACCTACTCTGACCAAGAATAGGCTGATGTCTTTTTGCTATATGCTATTCCGCTATTTCAAAATTGTGTTGGCCAATTTCTTCGCCCATAATGCCTTGAGTGGCAATTAGGGTTACTGGTGTAGTTTCATCAGTTAAGTAATATCCCCAAGCGTTAGAAACTGTTCCACCTTCTTTAATTGTTTCCATCTGACTATCTAAGTATTGTTCATCAGGTAAAGAAGCAACTTCCAATTCATTTATAACATTTGGGTCATTGTCTTGAACTGCCGTAAAAATAGCCATCCATGCTGACATTGCATTGATATCATCTCCAGACTTATTAGTTGCATCGTACCAAAAAGCAATTACTGGTGACTCACCATATTCATTACCTGGTTCTCCAATAGGAATAACATGATAATCAGTGATTTCTACTTTTACATCCTCAATTTCTGCAACAGTGCCATCAAACGTCCATTCTGAAGAAGTCGTTTCTTCAGGTGCTACACTTTCAGTACTGCTTTCTTCAGAAACACTTACCTCTTGGCTAGTTGAAGTAGATGATTCTTCAGCACTTTCAGATTCATTAGCCCCACAAGCAGCTAACGCAAACACAGATAAACCAACTAAAACCAATTTCTTCATAATCAAAACTCCTCCTATATGATATAATATATTTAACCAATAAACGTCCTACCAATCTAACCGACTGGTAGGGCTTTTTTTTGTTTTTATTTTCTCATCAACAACACTGTTCTGACTGCATCTTCACGAACATTCTCTCTACTTTGTTCTAGCCATTTATTAATTTGGAATGCATCATATATGAACCAAATAATTGTTGGAATTCCAAACATCCAACTAGATAGAAACAGCGTCACAGCAATCATCCCAAACCCTGAACCAATTTTTCCAAAGTAAAATCTATGACCTCCAAAACTAGCTAAAAAGAACCATAATAACCAGGCTACAAGTGGTTTCTTAGCATCATTTGACACTTTACGTTCTACATAATCACGTTCCTGTAAATCTAAGTCAGCCAAATCCACAATTGAGTTCGATCTAGCATTAAAGTTTTCTGTTTTTGGTTCATATGTTTTTCTCGACATTTCTATTTATCCTCCCTAAATCTTATCCTTCACAACGTACATTCTAATCGCGTCAACAACTATGTTAACTGGTAATCCGAAATCTTCAGCTATTTCATAATCATGAACAGGATCAAAAGAATGTCGATATTTCTTTAATTTATCAACAGATATTAATTGCTCATAACTCCATAATCTTGCTTTGTATTTCTCTTTCATATCTGAGTAGTCTACAATATCCCCAACCGTCATATGATAATGTCCAATTTCTTCCATTAAAGTCGCTAATTTATCTTCATAAGAAATTTTATTATTTATATAAATTGTTTCATTATCAATATAACCAAATAACTTTAGGGGCATATCATCTTTAAAAATATATTCAAAATTGTCATACTTTGACATAATTTTTCTAACTCATTCAGTATAATCCCCTACCTTTTCGATTTAATGTAATTAATATAGTCTAGTATCTCCTCCATTTCCTCAGGCGTAACATCATCAGCAATGTGTGCTGCTAGTAAACCTTGTGATTTCTCTTTAGAGGTATCGACATTATCTAATAATTCATCAGTAGAAACACCAAAAAAATTTGCCACTTTTAGAAGTGGTTCAGTGTTTGGCATATATGTATTCCACTTAGAAATAGATCCATTCGATAATTCTAAACGCCTTTCTAATTCTGCAATAGAAATATTTCTTGCTTTAGCAAGGTCTTTGACTTTATCATAAATTCTCATATTACCCTCCGAATTTATTCTGATATTATTATTTCAATAGAATATATTCTGTGATAATATGTATTTGTACCTGAGAAGTACACAAATACAGACGGCTAAATTCGCTTTGGTAGAGCGGTTAAGTCGTTACTCCTCCGGATTCCTGTGCGAATTCGGTGGGGTTATTTATCACACTTATATAATAGAATATATTCTGTTATATGTCAATATTTATATATTTTATTCCGTGAGAAGATGGTGAGAAAGTGGATTTATACGACACTATTAAAGAAATAGCTGAAGAGAAAGGTGTTAGCGTTTATCGAATTGAAAAAGACCTTGAATTATCAAATGGACAAATTTCCAAGTGGAACAAGGTGACTCCTTATTCGATAACGTTATACAGGGTCGCTCAATATCTGGGAGTTTCAATAGAAGATATTCTGGAAGAAGGTGATACAAATGGAAATGCCTGAATTCTACAACGTCAAAGACATCATGAAAATATTTGAATGTAGTCAAGCACATGCTTATAAGATTATCAAATCACTGAATGATGAATTAGCAGCAAAAGGCAAAATCACAATACGTGGAAAAGTAAATAAGAAGTATTTAGAAGAGAGGATTTAGTATGAAAAAGAAAATAAAAACACTCGCACTATTTACCACATGATTGGTAGTAGGGCGAGTGAAAGGTAAAAAACATAGTATCAAGTTAGATCTACTAAAATTTCATTCTAAATTGGTGAATGGACATTCTAGCTTTGACCAAGTTGATAAGTTGCAAGAAATCATACGATTTCAAGATGAGATGTATCGAAGACAAGTTTTGCGTGATCATTAACCTTTATGGCATGCATTAGAACAATAATAACAACCATCAAATTCATGATTTGGGTTCGCACTCTTCATAGCCTTAATTGCTTCTTGGCAATTTGAAAAGTAACCAAAATCAACTGAATTAGAAACAGAAGGTTTAAAAGAGCAATCTCTAGTATGAACTTCATGTCTTCCTTTATTATCAACATCTTTATTACATAAGTAGTATGGCATATTTATTCACCTCACTTTCATTTTTATTTTGACATCAAAAATCTATATATGGTCCCCCAGCACGGGGAGTTGGATCACCATTTTCTAAGTAATTAATTGTCATAAAGATTATAACATCATATGACAAATAACACAACATATAGTTGTGGATAAGTTATCTACAACTATATGGAGGTAGTAATGAGTAGGATACAAGAATGTTTAATTGATTATATTAATAATACAGACCGAACCATACATCAAATATCTCAAGAAAGTAAAATTAATCACTCGCAATTATATAGGGTGGCAAGTGGTGAAAGAAAGAACTTAGGGCTGCAAGCATCATTTAGACTAGCAGATGCATTAGGAGTAGAGATAAATGAATTAAGAGAGGATGAGAAAGATGAATCACGACAGTAAGAAGTTTCTATATTGGTCATTCGTGACAGTTGCATATTTCATTGGTTGAGTATCGGCTATTGAATTTAACTTCAACGGTTTCATTACAACACTACTAATTTGGGCTTTAGTTGGAAATACATATAGGGCCTATCAATTAATATTCAAAATTTTAATATCTGACGAATTTACAATTTAAGTGCAACAACAATAATAAAATAAAAAAAGATCCATAGTTTTCCTATAAAATAGATGTACCAACCAACTATTAGAAGGAGAAAACTATGAATCCATACACACATCTTACCATGAATGAGCGAGAAACAATATTCCTAATGTATGAACAAGGCGAAACTATCGGGCATATATCCGAGACCCTGGACCGTTCTAAATCGACTATCTCAAGAGAATTACATCGTAATTCAAACAAGGATGGCAGTTATTCACCGTCAACTGCTCATGGAGAGTATAAACGTAGAAAACAACTATGTGGCAGACATCGCACGCTAGATAAAGACTCTATTTTCCAGTTGGTCAAACGACTATTTCTCAACGAACAATGGTCTCCAGAACAAATTTCTGGTCGTTTGAACCTTGAAAATGCCAAAAATAAAATCAGTTATAATACTATCTATCGTGCAATTTATCGTGGCGACTTCGATGAGCCTGGTTTATCAACCGGTAATCGAGGCGCTATCCGTAAATTAAGACACAGAGGTAAAACACGCCATTCTAAAAATCACGTAGAGAGAAGAGGAAAGATCCCTATCTCCAATACGATTCATGAACGACCTGATAGCGCTAATGAACGAACTGAGATTGGTCATTGGGAAGCAGATACAGTTGCAGGTCAAACTGGTAAAGCGTGCTTAGTAACGCTAGTTGATAGAAAATCTAGGTTATTACTAATCGGTAAATCTGAGAAGAAAGCTTCTAAGCCGGTAGTTGACCAAATGATTAAATTACTACAAGGTATTGATTCTGATTTTTGTAAAACCATTACACCTGACCGTGGTAAAGAATTCAGTCAACACGCCCGATTGACTGAGGAATTAAATAATACGCAAATTTATTTTCCAGATCCTCATGCCCCTTGGCAAAGAGGATCTAATGAGAATACAAATGGACTCCTTAGAGAGTACTCACCGAAAGGTGTTGATTTGACAGATGCAACTGATGAAGAGATACAAGGTTGGGCAACGAAATTAAATACACGTCCCAAAAAATGTTTGAATTGGAAAACACCTTATGAAATCTTTTATAAAACTGTGTTGCACTTAATTTGACAATTTAAGCTTAAAAACTTTTCAAGGTTATCAAATTATGAACTTTTTTTAAAAGTCAATAGATTTAGGACATATTTTTGCGTCATTCGACATAGGAGATTAAAGTTTTATAAACAGTAGGGTAAGAGCATATTCACAAGTAGTTAAACAAATATTTTAGCTGGTAGTTTCTATGGATTAGCTTATTAGAGCGACAAAAAAAGTAACAGCAATTAATCTGTTACTTTATAATAAAATATTATTCATTTGCTTCGATGCTTTCATCAAGTAATGCGAATTCTAGCGCATTTTTATCTAGTATTTCAATAATATTTGGACGTGGTTGCGAAATAAGTTGGTCCTTAGTTAATTTAGATAAGCAACGACTAAAAGTTTCTGGTGACATTCCAAGATACGAAGCCGTAGCTTTCTTGGTTGTTGCTAATTTTACTTTTAAAGAATCTTGTTTTTCACTCATATGCAATAAGTATTGAATCAATCGCGCTTTCGTCGAGCTTGTAGTTATGCCAGTCGTTTGCTGTTCGGCATCATCAAGACGGCGGGCCATTTCACCTAAAAGTTCGATAGCTATTTGTGGATGGGCTAATAAAACTTGTTCAAAATCGTCTTTTTTAATGGCACATAGCTTGCTAGGCTGAGTTGCTTCAATATAATAGTCATAATGACGTTCCTCAAATAATGACATTTCCCCTACAAAATCACCTTGTTGTAGTATGCGAATCAATTGTTCCTTTCCTGATGCAGCTAGGCGATAAACTTTTAACTGGCCTTCTTGTATTAGGTAGAGTGATTGCAACTTTTCGCCTGCAGCGTAAACTAATTTTCCTGCCGAAACATTTTTTTCAGTAATGTAGTTTTGGATTGATTGGATATCTTCAACGATTAATCCTTGAAATAAGGGCATTGTACTGACACAATGATGATATTTTGTAAAATCAATTGTCTTTTTCATATCCACCGATCCTTTCTTAATATATTATAGCACAGTAAAACGTCCACTAGTTTTGAATTGCTAGTGAACGTTTATTGAGAGTTGTGTGCAATTTAAGCTTATTTTTCTTTGCTAGCGTCGTAATTTACTGCGCGAACAGTTACTTCAATTGAATCGCTAACTGCTTTAGAGTAAGGGCAAACCTTGTGTGCTTCGTCCGCTAATTTTTGAACTTCTAAAGTGTCAAGGTCACGAATAGCAACAGTAATTTCTACAGCTAATTGGAAGTCTACAGCATCAGGTTTCTTGTATAGGCGCACAATATTTGTAACTTGTGAATCTTCACGCACTTTGTGTTGACCTTTAACAATTTCTAAAGCACCGTGAAAACAAGCGCTATAACCTAAAGCAAACAATTGCTCAGGGTTTTGGCCAGCTCCAGAACCCCCCATTTCTTTAGGGGTAGTAATTTTTACTTCATAAGAGCCATCTTCTAAATAGCTAAAACCATCACGACCACCTGTATTTGTAGCTTCTGTTTCGTAAATTTTTTGATAATCAGACATATTGAACACTCCTTTTCGTTTGATAACTTTAGTATAGATTCTAGTAAGCGTTTCTACCTTGACCTAGGTCAAGGATGCCAAATATATTCAAATATGAAAAATTTTAAAATTTAATAGCCGATGATAAATTTAGTGTTATTGCAAACTTTTTAATAAGATGAATATTAAAAGTGATACATATTTTGCAGGAAATTTATGATGTTATTAGAAAGATTAGAAAGCAAAGAAGGTTTTACCAATTCCAAACGACAGATTGCAGATTATATTTTAAAAAATCCTACAAAAATTCAAAATTTGACTGCAACTGAATTGGGTAGTAATTCTTATACGAGTAAGGCAACCGTTTTACGATTATTTCAAAGACTAGACTTGTCGGGCTATAGCGATTTGCGTATGACATTGATAAAGGAAATCTCGGAAAAAGATCGATTAAACCAACGTAGAAATGGGATTCACATCATAAAAATTGGTGGTCGCAAATCAGTAACGCTTAAAGAAATATGTCATGAATATATTGTGATTGATGATAAGAATCATGTTTTTAATGTTGAGTCGATTGGTACCTATACGGCGATGATTTTTGTTTTAGATGTTATGTACTTGGATTTAATGTCTAAAAATTATGAAGAAAACTTAACATCATCAATTGAGGTATATAAGGACCATTAGTAAGATTATAAACATTCATTTTAATAAGTTTAAGAAAGGTATGACAGTGTGTTATGCCCTTTTTGATACCCAAAGTTTCAAAATTGAAGCCTAAGTTTCACTAAAATTTGAACCTTTAGTCCAATATCATGCCTAAATCCCAAATCACTTTGAATAATAATATTAAGGTCTTAAAACGGACAGCCTATGGATACCGAAACTTCCAAAATTTTAGAACTAGAATATTAATGACGAACAAGCTATATCTAAATGAAATATCGGTAGTACAAGCAGCCTAAGGGCTGCTCCAAAAGCATAGTATAAAGATAAAAATGAATAATGGAAAAGAGTATATAAAAAACCAGGCAATCTAATGATTACCTGGCAGATATTACTCATCAGTCCTATTTGACGAAGAGCCAAAATTTAGACTAACATTTAGGGTCCCCTATACTGTCTGGGGATTTTTGTGTCTTATAATTCTTTATAATAAATCAAGTCTATTTGTTCGTCGTCTGCCATGAAGAAGGAATGTTGACTAATATGGCGAAAGCCCATTTTGCTGTAAAAATTAAGTGCGCGTTGATTATGTTCCCATACGCCCAACCAAATACCAGCCACACCTAGACTACGTGCAATTTCTTCAGCAGCTTGAATTAATTTTGTGCCATATCCGTGGCGTAGAAAAGCTGTTCGCACATAAATCCTTTCGACTTCAAGAAGATTGTCGCCCTTATATTCTGACTGTGCTTCGCCCACATTCAATTTAAGATAACCCATAGTTTCATTATTCTCCTTCAAAAAGAAGAATTGACTATTGGCGGTTTCTAATTCTGCTACTAATTTGCTTCGATTATAGGCATCCTCCAAGTAAATCCGCATATTTTCATCCGAATTAAATTCCCCAAAAGTGTCCGTATAAGTTTCGATTGAGACAGCTCTTAACTCATCTACATCGGCTAGGGTGCATTGCTGTAATCGTGCCATAAATGACCATCCTCCTACATCATTAATTTCTTATATAGTAATCTAAATACGCTTAAAAATTAAAGTATAAACATATAAGAATGACTTTAGCATAAACAATAAGCCATTTGACGGTTTAAAAATACCCATTTATGGCGTGAAATTGTAAAGATATATATACAATCTTTACACAAAATATATTTATCAAAGTTGGTATAGCGGTATATTTGCCTTTATTTAGTTGATAATAAAAGGCTTTTTATCGTTTTTTATAAATATAAAAAGTCAAATAAGTGTAAAAATTTCGAATTAAAGACTTTACTGATTATTTTCAAAACTAATACTGAAAATTGATTGGAAGTTAATATTGGTAGTTTAAGATAAATAGCGGAGTTAAAAATTTGAGATCAATTTTCGGGAGGAAATAAGGATAATGAAATTTAACAAGAATATTATGCGCTTTGGTGTGGGGTTATTATCAGCTGCATTATTAGCTGCATGTGGAAATGCTAGTGCAGGTTCTGAATCATCTAACTCATCTACTGGTGCTGCAGAGGGCGAAACTGAATTAGTATTCTGGCATGGTATGGGTGGGTCTACTGGTGAAGCACTACAAAAAATCGTTGACCAATATAACGAGTCGCAAGATGAAGTTTTCGTCAATGCGCAATATCAAGGAACTTATGATGAAACATTAACAAAATTACGTTCATCTGCCTCTGGTTCTGATGTTGGTGCCGACTTAGTTCAAGTATTTGAACAAGGGATGACATTCATGATCGACTCAGGTTTAACAGTACCTGTTCAGGATTACGTTGACGAATCTGGATTTGAATTAGGTGACTTAGAAGAAAACTTATTAGCTTACTATACGAAAGATGATACTTTATACTCTATGCCATTCAACTCATCTACACCGTTAATGTACTACAATGCGGACCTATTTGAGCAAGCTGGTATCGAAGAAGTACCAACTACATTTGAAGAAATTATTGAAATTTCACCACAATTAACTGAAGCAGGCGTTGAAATGCCAATGTCATTAACTATCTATGGTTGGTACATCGAGCAATTCATCAACAAAACTGAAGAAGATATGTATAACAATGGTAACGGCCGTGAAGCTACACCAACAGAAGTTGTATTTGACCAAAACGGTAGCATGTTACGTGCCTTAGAGACTTGGAAAAAAGCTCAGGACGAAGGTGTTGCACCTAACGTAGGACGTACAGGTGGACAAGCTGAATTTGTTTCAGGTCAATCAGCAATCACTTTAGCTTCAACAGCAACATTACGCCAAATCTTAACAGAAGTTGACGGTCGTTTCGAAGTGGGTACGGCATACTTCCCAGCACTATCTGCGGAAGATGAAGGTGGGGTTTCAATCGGTGGTGCGTCTCTATGGATGATCGAATCTGAAGACGAAGCTAAGAAAGATGCTACTTGGGACTTCATGCAATACCTAGTAACACCTGAAGTTCAAGCACAATGGAATGCAGACACGGGTTACTTCCCAGTTAACAAGAATGCAAACGGCGAGCAAGTATTCAAAGATAACCTAGCAGAATTCCCTCAATTCCAAACAGCGATTGACCAATTACATGATGCAACACCTGAAGATCAAGGTGCTTTATCTGGTGTAAACCAAGAAGCACGTATGTATTTCGAAGCAGAATTAGAGCGTCTATTAAATGATGAAATCACTGCAGAAGAGGCAGTTCAAAATATGGCTGATCAAACAAATGCAGCGCTTGAGAACTACAATGCGACGAATCAATAAGATTTAGACTTTGTACAGCCGGAAGCTTTTTCCGGCTGTTTTATATTTTGAAAGGAGCACAATTTTGGAACGTACAGATGAAATTGTAATCATTAAAGCGAAGAAGACCTTGGGTGAACGAATCCAACCTTATATGTACTTGTTACCAGCTTTGTTAGTTTTAACAATATTTATGTTTTGGCCTTTTATCCAAACGATTTTCCGTTCGCTATATCTAACAGATTCTTTCGGTCAAATGTCTCAGTTTCTTGGATTGAGAAACTATGCTGAATTATTTGCCAGTAAATCATTCTGGAACTCTATGATAGTATCATTCCAGTTTGTTTTGATTGTTGTACTTTTTGGTGTGACAGTCGGACTAATAGCGGCTATGCTATGTCAACGGTCATTTCCTGGGATTAGATTTTTCTCTACCTCGTATGCGATGCCAATGGCTATTGCATCTGCAGGTATGGCAATGATTTTCCAAGTCATGTTAAACCCGACGGTAGGGATTGTAAACAAGTTAATCGGCACTAATCAGAACCTTTTAACTCATCCGGCATGGTCTCTTGTAGTTGTAGGGATTTTAACTGGCTGGTTAAATTCAGGGATGAACTTTTTATATTTCTCTTCTGGATTAGCGAGTATTGATGATTCTTTATATGAAAGTGCCTCAATTGATGGTGCCAACGGTTTTCAAAAATTTATCAATATTACCATTCCTTCATTAGGGCCAACTTTCTTCTTTGTTATTGTAACCAATGTGATTAACGCCTTCCAAGGTTTCGGTCAAATCAATATCTTGACTAAAGGAGGTCCAGGTGAAGCAACGAACGTAATTGTTTACGATATTTACAAGAATGCCTTTATGAATTACCGGTATGGATTTGCCTCAGCAGAATCAGTTGTTTTATTCGTCATCATTATGATTTTAACTATTATCATGTTCATCATTCGAGGAAGGAGTAATAAATAATGGCCAGCACGCATGCAATTTCAACAGCAGTCACTAACCGTAATAAACAAGATCAAAAATATTTGATGCAGCAAAGCGTTCAACGAATAGGCGTAATTGTCCTTAACGTTATCATGTGGCTTTTTATGATGTTTCCTTTAATTTATGCCGTATTAATGGCCTTGAAACCATCAGCTGAATTATATGATCCAAATTCAATTCTATTCCCGCAAAACCCAACGTTAACAAACTTCGTTCAAGTTTTTGATATCGCCCCTTTAGGTCGTTATATCGTCAACTCAATTATCGTAGCAACATCTGTTACCTTATTGCAGATTCTGACATCCTTATTAGCCGGTTTTGCTTTCAGATTTGTAAATTTCAAAGGCAGTAAATTAGTGTATGCCATAATCCTTTCTACCATGATGGTACCAGGTGAAGCGGTAATTATCTCTCAATTCTTGATGGTATCTGGTTGGGGCTTAAATGATTCAATTATTGTGTTGATCCTGCCATTTATGGCTTCAGCATTTAACATCTTTTTATGTACACAAGCGCTACAAAACTTCCCTTATGAAATTTATGAAGCAGCTAAAATGGATGGGTGTAAAGATTTACGATTTGTATTTGAAATTATGTTTCCATTACTGAGACCAACGCTTGGTTCAATGGCCGTTCAGTCATTCCTTGCAGGTTGGAACATGTATATGTGGCCGTTACTAGTAACGAATAACGATAATGCGCGAACTGTTCAAATTGGGATTTCAATGTTGAATAGTGTAGACTCACAATCATTAGTTTTAATGGTAGCGGGTGTTATTATTTCAATGATACCTAGTCTAGCCATCTTCGTTATCGGATCTAAGAACATGGTTAAAGGTTTAACTGCAGGGGCAGTGAAAGGTTAATAGGAGGATAAAATGGCAAAAGTTCAATTAAATAAAGTCGGTAAAATTTATGAAGATGAATTTAAAGCAATCCATAATATCGATTTAGACATCGAAGATAAAGAATTTATTGTATTTGTAGGACCATCTGGTTGCGGCAAATCGACTACCCTACGTATGATCGCAGGATTAGAAACTATTTCTGAAGGGGAATTACGTATTGGTGATGAGGTTGTCAACAACGTACCTGCAAAAGACCGTGACATCGCGATGGTTTTCCAATCATACGCCTTATACCCACATATGAATGTTCGTGACAATATTGCCTTCGCAATGAAAATGGAAGGTATTTCGAAAAAAGAACGTTATGCAAAAGTTGAAGAAGTATCGAGACCACTACAACTAACTGAATACTTAGACAAGAAGCCAGGTGCCTTATCTGGTGGACAACGTCAGCGTGTGGCTTTAGGTCGTGCGATGGTACGTAATCCAAAAGTCTTCTTGTTAGATGAACCACTATCAAACCTGGATGCGAAATTACGTGTATCGATGCGTTCTGAAATCGTTGAATTGCACCGTCAATTACAAACTACCTTCATCTATGTCACACATGACCAAACCGAAGCGATGACAATGGGGACACGTATTGCAGTCTTAAATGCTGGTCGCGTTGAACAATTTGATACACCAGAAAACTTATACAATAATCCAGTAAACCGTTTTGTTGCGGAATTCATTGGCAGTCCACAAATGAACTTAATAAACGGTCGTTTAGTGAAAACGGAAAATGGTATAGCAATTGAATCAAGCGAGGAAATCTTCCCATTAGCTCAAGAGATGCAGGATAACATTTTAGTAGAAGCAACTGGTCAAGAAATTCAAATTGGGTTACGCCCAGAGCACTTTGAATATAAGAATGACCGTTTTGATAACCAGACTATTTTAGTGCAAACTAAAAATGTTGAACAAGTGGGAGCAGATACCTTCGTCTACTTTGATTTCCATTCTTCAGAACGTGAAATGACAGCGCGCTTAAGTCCAGCAAGAAGAGTGCCAACACATGCTGATGTGTATCTACAAATTGATATAAATAAAGCATACTTATTTGATAAAACTACAGGTAATTCAATTTTAAACCGTCGTTACCACGAAGAATAAGGAGTGAACCTATGACTGGCATTATTGCCCACCGAGGCTATTCAAAGTTATTCCCTGAAAATACCATGCTAGCTTTTAAAGAAGCAGCTAAGTTTAATATTACGGGTATTGAGCTTGATGTTCAATTAACGAGCGATGAACAGGTCGTGATTTGTCACGATGAAACCATTGACCGGACGTCAAATGGCACGGGCTTTATCAAGGACATGACCTTAGCGGAATTAAAAACCTTCTATTTTTATGGCAAATTCCAAGGACAAGTTGAAGAAAATGAAGACATTCAAATTCCAACACTCGAAGAATTTTTCAAGTGGTTCCAACCCTTGGACATCATGGTCAATATTGAATTAAAAACCAATATTTTCCGTTATGATGGTCTAGTTGAAAAGGTGAATGACCTGATTCAACAATATGACCTAATTGATCGAGTAGTCTTATCTTCCTTCCAACACCACACCATGAATGAAGCCAAAAAGGTAAATTCGGCCTTAAAAACGGGTCTTTTAACGATGAGTGGCATTTTGAAACCAGGTGATTATTCGACTAGTCACGAGCATGAATTTTATCACCCATTCTTCATGACTTTAGAGTCAGAAGATTTTGACAATCTTGCAGCCAACAATATCGGGATTAACACCTATACAGTAAACCGATCTGAAGATATGGAAAAACTAATTAATGCTAAAGTAACCAATATTATTACCGATGATGTGGTCTTAGGACTAGAAACTTTAAACGCATCAAAATAATTTACAAAGGAAAAGCCTATGGTCCCCATCGTGGATGCCATAGGCTTTTGTCGTATACTTTAGTGGTTATTATCCTAGTTGTAGATCTGCTGAAGCAAGTGCTTGGTCAATGACTGCCATAACCGCCTTAGAGTGGGCTAAGTTTGCTTTAACCCGGTCCATATCGTGAGTACGGATGATGTCTTCAAATTCAACAAATTCTTCATACATGCGGTGGTTGTGAATTCGTTTGTCGGTTGTCTGTGAAGACCCTCCGCGCAAGGCCAAATCATAAGAAGCCAATGAATTGGTTGGGCCATCGATAATTAAGGCACCGTTTCGTCCTTGAATGGTTGATTTAATTGGGGCGTCGGTATCTTTTGACCCGATGCAGACCGCTTTAAAATCTTCAAAATCCATGATCAACATGCCTGATGTATCGATTCCCCGATCTACATTGGCATAATAGGTGGCTGATTTCGGCGCACCGAATAGGCCGACTAAGAGATGGACGTTATAAATGTTGATGTCCATCAAGGCACCACCAGCTTTTTTTGGATCAAAGGCTGGTAAAATCTCACCGTCCATAAAAGCATCATACCGGCTTGAATATTGTGAGTAGTTGGCTTCAACGATTTTAATAGTCCCTAGTTTAGTTAAATCTGCTTTTAATGCTTTGAAGTTTTGGAAGTGTTGGTTGGTAATCGCTTCTACTAATACCAAATCTTTTTCCAGAGCGATGGCTTCCAGTTCTTCCAGTTCTGCCAAGTTTAAGGTGAATGGCTTCTCACAAATTACGTTTTTATTGGCTGAGAGTGCCTTTTTCGCAAATTCATAATGCAAATGGTTAGGCAAGGCTACGTAGATGGTATCGATATCGCTAGCTAATAGGGCGTCTAGGTCCGTGAAAACATGGTTGATTCCGTGGTCGTCCGCCATCGCTTGGTTTTTAGCCAAAGATCTTTCAGATGACAAAAGGGCAACCAATTCTATAGTTGGAATATCGTGGACCATTGACAGGAAATCTACGACAATCTTACCAGCACCTAATATTCCTAATTTCATATTCATTTCCTTTCTTTAGTGGGTCAAAATTAATGTAAATCGACTTGTCCGTCTTCCATAATTTGCATCACTAACAATGTTTCTTCATCTTTCACGACTTTCTCTTTGCCGTTAATAATGGTTTCATAAATATCGCGGTAAACTTGACGATAATCGCCAACTTCAGAAACAACCGCTTCCTTATGGTAGACGCCATTGTCATCTAGGTAGGTTAAAGTCCCGTAATGTTCAGGCAAGTCTTGTCCAAAACCAGGTTCATCAGGTGTGTAGTTTAATTTCAAGTGGTCTTCTTGACGGTCTTTTGTTTGCTTGATGAAGACACCTTTTTTTCCGTAAATGGCAAAAGATGGTCTGGCTTCAAACCGCATTAATGACCCGGCTACTGCCACTTTTAAATTGCCGTAGTTTAAATCAAAATCGAAGTAGTCGTTTAATTTGCCGGAACCAAGAATTTGACGGGTGTCGAAGTGGACATCGTCAGGCATACCGAAGTAAGAAATGGCTTGGTCTAGGGAATGAGACCCTAGACCGTATGTATAGGAATCGATTAAACTATAAGTTGAATTTTCTGAAAATTCAGGGTTATAGCGATCGTAGTGAATTTCAACATCGATCAAATCACCAAGGACACCAGATTCGATGACTTTTTGCGTAGTTAGGAAGTCAGAATCGTAGCGACGATTTTGGTAGCATTGGATGAATAGGCCTTTTTCTTTGGCTAAGTCGAATAATTCTTTGGCTTGGTCACGAGTTTCCGCAAATGGTTTTTCAACCAATACATTTTTACCGGCTTCAAGAGTTTGTTTGGCTAAATCATAGTGGGTAGGGTTAGGTGTGGTGATAACAACTAGGTTGATGGCTTCATCCTTGTAGATATCATCTAGGTTACTCGTGTAATTGACGCCTTCAAGGGCTGGCCAAGCACTTTTCCCAGACCGTGAGTAAATTGTTTGAATGTTGACAATTTCCGGTAGGCGGCTAGAAAAGGGTAGGTGGTAGCGGTTGGTGGATTTACCGTTTCCGATATAAGCAATGTTTAACATGAACATAACCTCCATAAATGTATTTGTCTTAAATATAGCTGTATTGATGGGAAAATGATAGCGATTTGGTTATTCTGGTAGTAACTGCCAGGAAGGTGTCGAATGAAAGGGGGTTTTTGAACATTTTGACCAAAAAGATATCCTCCATACCAATTTTCAAGCAGATAGCGTACAATGTTATGAGTAGAAAACCCTTTCAGGAGAAGGTGAGAAAATGCATTTAGTGCAAGCACTTAAAAATGACCAAAAATTTACGCCCAATGAAAAGCGAATTGCGGCTTATATTTTGAGCAATCCCTTAGCGACCAGCCAGTTTAATTTAAGGGACTTGGCGACTAAAACTTATACCTCACATTCAGCGATTGTTCGATTTACCCAAAAGCTAGGTTATGAAGGTTTCAGGGATTTCCGGGTGGCTTTAATTGCCTATGCCCAGCAGGACCGGTTCAAAGAAGGGGCAGTGGATGCCAATTTTCCCTTCGTACCGGAAGATTCGACTAGTGATATTGCCGACAAAATGGCTAGTTTGACCAAGCAAACGATTGAAGCTATGCAAGCCAATTTTGATGAACAGACTTTTGAAGCCTGTGTGAAAACTATGCTAGATGCCAAGCGGATATTTATTTTTGCCAAAGGTGACACGCAAATTTCAGCCCGATCTTTTCAGAATAAACTGGCTAAATTAGGGATTTTCATTGTGATAGCGGAAGAATACGCGGATGAGGCTTGGGTGGCGTCCAATATTACAAGGACAGACTGTGCCATTTTTACCTCTTACCGGGCGGATTCAGTCAAGTACCAGCAATTTATTGAGATTTTGAAAGCTGAAAGTGTGCCAACTATTTTGATTTCGTCCCTAGACGCTAAAGTTTTAGCGGGGATGACTGACCATTGGCTGACAACTGTTGATTTGGAGCGGTCAGACTCCTTGAAAATAGGAACTTTCTCTTCGCAAATTGCCATTGAATATATTTTTAATGTTTTATTTGCCATGATTTTTATGACCAATTACAAGAAAAATAACGAACAAATTGCCAAGAAGTTTACGCGAATCCAGAGAGGAGCATTAGATGATTAAGTGGGGAATTATCGGCGCAGGAAATATCGCCAACCGTTTTGCGGATAGTCTAGAGGAGGTAACTGACGGTGAATTATACGCAGTTGCCAACCGGACGATTGAAAAGGCTGAAGCTTTCAAAGCTAACCATCCATGTGAAAAGGCTTATGGGTCTTACCAAGAATTATTGGACGACAACCAAGTGGACGCGGTCTACATTGCTTTACCGCATAAATACCATTTGGAATGGGTCTTGAAAGCCATCCAAGCAGGCAAAGCCATTCTTTGTGAAAAACCAGCGACTATGAATCAAGCTGAAGTTTCAAAAATTGAAGCAGCTTTAGATGCTAAACCCGTTTTCTTTATGGAAGCCATGAAGAGTCGCTTTACCCCTGCTTATCAAGCGGTGAAAGAATTGGTTGCACAAGGTGAAATTGGGGAAGTCCATACGGTAACCACTTCTTTATGCCGAAATTTCGATGAGTCCAATGCTTCTTACCATTTTGAAAAAGATCAAGGTGGCTGTTTACTAGATATGGGTGTCTATAACGCTGCCTTACTAGAAGACTTCTTGCCAGGTGAATTTGTCCTGAAAAACTTGGATTACAAGTTACATGATAGTCAAGTAGAAGTATACGTGAATGCGGTATTTGACGTGAACGGTAAGGAAGCAGTGCTAGAATCAGGTTTTGACCGATTAACAGACGCAAAAGCAGTGATTTCAGGAAGTAAAGGGGAAATTGTGCTTTATGACTTCCACCGACCAACTAAATTTGACTTAATTGTAGCCGATAGGGTCACAAACAATGAAATTTTGAATATTGTCGATGATTTTTATGGTGAAATTACCCATGTCCATGCCAATCTAAAAGCAGGTAGATTAGAAAGCAACCGGATGCCAATAGCGGATACTAAGAAATTCGCAGCCATTATTGATCAATTGAAAGCAGAAATATTTTAGTAAATGCAATCACTCAGATCAAATGAAAGCGTAAACTGCTATAATGAAAGTAAGAAAATTACAGGAGGCTCTTCTATGAAGATTGAACGAGTGGCATTTTTTGATATTGACGGTACCTTATTTGACTCAAGCAAGTACCATTTACCCATTGAACAAAAGGTTCCTGAGTCAACCTACCTTGCCATTGAAAAGTTAAAAGCCAATGGCGTGCTACCAATTATTGCAACAGGTCGCTGGAAGAACCGGGCTCAGGACTTGGGTGACTTATTGAAGATTGATTCATTTATCACTTCAAATGGTCAGGCAGTTCATATCGAAAATGACCTTGTTTATCAAAACTATATTGACCAAGCACTAGTTGAACGTACGATTGACGAGATGCGTTCTCGCGATGTGCCAGGCTTTTTTGACACCAAGAAAGGACTTCATTTACTACCAAATGTCTTTCATGCCAGGGATTACGGTGAACCATTTAAGATTGTGGATGATAGTGAATATCCTGAACACGTCCTTCAAATGCTCGTAACCACTGAAAATATCCGGACTGTGAGCGACTGGTTAACTGAATTGAAAGTCGTTCAAACGGGGCCGACTCATTTGGATATCTATCCATTCGACGTGTCTAAAGCTAATGGGATTGACAGGGTTCTTGAGATATTGAATATGGATATTTCACAAACTTATGCCTTCGGTGACGCCGACAACGATCTTGAAATGTTGGCCAAGGTTGGCACCTCAGTTGCAATGGGTAATGGGACCGATAACGTCAAGAAAACTGCAGATATTATCACTTCTGAGGTCTGGAATGACGGCATTTATAAAGCCTGTGAACAATTAGGTTTGTTTGATTAATATTTAAAAAAGGGCAATCACCAGCTTACTGCGGTTCTTTCTATCGAGAGAGTCTTAGCTTAAGTGAAGATTGCTCTTTTTTCTTGTGTAAAATGGTTATCAGGGGACTTGGGCTGGATTCCGCTATATACTATAAGTGTTTAAAGATACTTTACAGTCAGTTTCAAAAAGGAGCGGTTGGATGGTTCAAGTTGTCCCGTAGTTGATTTTTGCCCATTCAAAAGAAGTGCTGAATTTTTATGAAAAATTAGGGACCAAAGTAACACAATGGTCTGAAATCTTCGGGAGGTTTAAAGGCCCTTACGTCATTTCGTAGATGTTTTCAGGTGAATAAGGAAGAACAAAACAGAGGAAAAAACACAGAAAATGGCTGACCGAGTGAGGTTCAACTGCTTTCTGTGTTTTTATTTTATTTTCATAAGTTACCGTCTAACAAGTCTTGAATGACTTTTGATACACCTAGATCGTTATTAGATGGGGCGATAAAATTAGCTTGTGCTTTAACATCGTCATGGGCATTTTCCATGGCATATGAATATTTTCACAGCAGCCAACATTTCAATGTCATTATAGTTATCACCAAAAGCCATCATTTGGTCAGTGGTGATATTGAGTAAGTTGCTCAGTTGGTACATGCCTTGGCCTTTATCGATATTTTTGTTCATAATATCAATCCACTCTTTACCAGATGTTGTGGCAGAAAATTGCTTGCTTAAAGCCGGGCCGTAAATGTCCGCATATTGGTCAACAGCATCGTTATTTGGTGTATACACTGTAAACTTGTTAGCAACAGCATCCACTGACGCAAAGTCGTCGGAATAGTGAATATTGGTATAGAAAGTCCGGTAGACTTGATCATACTGGTCATGGGCTTTTGGAATATAGGCTGCGTCTAGGGCACACAAGATAGGGATACCAGTTGCTTCATTTTGATCAAGGGTAAAGGCCATCAATTTGCGGTAGTCATCTGGTTGGATAATTGAATTAAATAATTGTTCTCCTTGTTTGGTGATGGCAGCACCATTATCAGATACGAAAATCAAATCATCTTCAATATGACTGAACATATCTGCCAGAGTATAAAGTGGTCGTCCGGATGCGATGGCCACCTGGATGCCTTTTTCTTTTAAGGCATGTACCTGGTCTGTAAAGTTCTCAGGAAGCTGTCCATTGTCATTTAGCAAGGTGTGGTCCATATCAATGGCAATTAATTTAATATCTGTCATGTAAATCCTCCAATTGGCATTTGTTACTAGCGAGCTTTTGTAGACGGTTATATAGCGCTTACAATTACTTTTAACTTAAAGATTACATCGTAAGACGGATGGCTAGTAAACTTATCTATGTTATATTATAACCATAAACTATTGAAAACGAAAATGAAAGGATGAACGCCCATGGGTTGTTTAGGAAATTTAATTTGGATGATTTTTGGTGGGCTTATTTCTGCCATCTCTTGGTTCTTTATCGGCAGTCTATGGTGCCTCACGATTGTTGGTATTCCCGTAGGCCTACAATGTTTCAAAATGGCCAAATTATCATTAATGCCATTTGGTAAAGACGTTGTCCGTGGGGAAAGTGGCTTTGGTAGCTTGCTATGGAATATTCTATGGTTAATCTTTGGTGGTCTAGAATTAGCAGCCATGCACCTATTTACGGGGGTTATTTTAGCCATTACCATTATCGGTATCCCATTCGCCAAACAACACTTTAAACTAGCCGTACTATCGCTTGTACCGTTTGGTGCACGAATTGTGCCGTCAAATACACTTTACATGGATATAAGATAGTAGTATAGACATAGGAAAAACTAGCCAGTTTTCTCTTGGCTAGTTTTTTTTGGCTATAATGTCGGCAAAATCTAATTGGGCAATTACTTTTCCCAATTCATTAACGGGTGCTTCAACTAAGAATCCGCGTTTTCCGGCTGAAAAAATAATGGTCTTATAATTTTGAGCGGTGGCATCAATAACGGTTGGGAAGGCCTTCTTCATACCAATCGGAGAACACCCACCGTGAATGTAGCCAGTTAAGGGTTCAAGGTCTTTTTGGGCAATCATATGAATATTCTTCTCGCCAACGGCAGCGGCGGCTAATTTTAGGTCTAACTCATGGTTAACAGGGACTAGGAAGACATAATGTTTTTTCGATTTTCCATGTGTGACTAGCGTTTTAAATTGTTGGTCTGGATTAATGCCAAGTACTTCAGCAACTTCTTCACTGGAATGTGGTGTGGAATCTTCAGGAAGAGTCATTTCTGTATAGGGAATTTTTTGTTGGTCTAATTTACGGAGTACATTGGTTTTTTTAGCTTTTGCCATAATACAACATCACTTTCTTTTATATTTTCATCCTTCGATTTAATTCTATGATTTAATCCTATTTTACACATCTATGTTTATTTTGCGAAAAAAAGCGATTGGGTAAAACAAAATGAGACGTGTGAGTAAATAGACAGGTTTGATCTGCGTGTGTGAGAAAATCTGACATTTTGCGTGATATTTCCTTTCCTTTTTTGATAATTTCAAGGTATACTTGTAACTATCTTGTGAAAGCATTAAAAACATTTAAAGAAAGAAGTGAGGGAAAGCCGTGATGAAGCATATAAAGCTATCATTTTCCGTATTTATTGTAAGTTTACTTACTCTATTATTTTCAATCGCACCTGGTAAAGTTGAAGCAACTGAAACAGGTAATGGCGAAACTTATATTATTGCAACTGATACAACTTTTGCACCTTTTGAATTCGTAGATGATTCAGGTGAATTTGTTGGGATCGATGTAGATATTTTAGCAGCAATCGCTGAAGACCAAGGATTCGATTATGAATTACGTTCATTAGGTTTCGATGCAGCGGTTCAAGCTGTTGAAACAGGTCAAGCAGACGCGGTAATCGCTGGTATGTCAATTACTGAAGAACGTAAACAAACCTTTGACTTCTCAGAACCATATTATGAATCAGGTACTGCTTTTGCGGTATTGGAAGATTCTGAATACCAATCATTAGAAGATTTAGAAGGTCAATCTGTTGCTGTCAAAACAGGAACGCAAGGGGCAACCATCGCAGCCGACTTAGCGGACCAATACGGTTTTACAGTGAATACTTTCGATGATTCGCCAAACATGTACCAAGATGTTATTTCTGGTAACTCAGCAGCAGCGGTAGAAGATTATCCAGTAATGGGTTACGCAATCGAATCAGGTGGTTTAAACTTACGATTCATTGGTGACAATTTTGAAGAAGCGCCTTATGGATTTGCTGTACTACGTGGCCAAAATGCTGAATTACTTGAAATGTTCAACGCCGGTCTTGAAAACATCAAGGCTTCAGGTGAATATGATGACATTTTAGCTAAATACGGTGCTAGTCAAGAAGAAACATCTTCTTCATCAGAAACACCAGCAGCTGGTTCAGGTGAAACTTACACAATTGCAACCGATACAACTTTTGCACCATTTGAATTCGTAGACGAAAATGGTGACTTCACTGGGATCGATGTTGAATTATTGGATGCTATCGCAGCTAACCAAGGTTTCAACTACGAGCTGAAACCATTAGGCTTTGATGCGGCGGTTCAAGCGGTTGAGACCCAACAAGCAGATGCCGTAATCGCTGGTATGTCAATTACAGAAGAACGTAAACAAACTTTTGATTTCTCAGAACCATATTTTGATTCAGGGACAACATTCGCTGTTTTGGCGGATTCAGATATTGAATCATACGAAGACTTAGAAGGACAAAATGTTGCCGTTAAAACTGGTACACAAGGGGCAACAATTGCCCAATCAATGGCCGACGAATACGGTTTTACTGTAACGACATTTGATGACTCTTCTAACATGTACCAAGATGTTATTTCTGGTAACTCAGCGGCAGCGGTAGAAGATTATCCAGTAATGGCTTACGCGATTAACTCTGGTGGTTTAAACCTTAAAGTTATTGGTGACCAATTAGAACCTGTATCTTATGGCTTTGCTGTTTTAGCTGGTGAAAACCAAGAATTACTACAAATGTTTAATGACGGACTAGCAGCTATTCAAGAATCTGGCGAGTACGACGAAATCGTTGGTAAATACTTAGGTGATTCTGAAGAGGGCGAAACAAGTTCTTCTAACGGCTTCTTAACTCAACTAGCCAACAACTTCCCGGCCTTATTATCTGGTTTAGGCACAACTGTTTATTTAGCTATCGTATCATTAGTAATTGCGACAATCTTAGGTATTTTCTTAGGATTGATGCGTACAAGTGGTAACGTTGTGCTATCAGGGATTGCGACAGTATATATTGACATCATGCGTGGTTTACCACTAATTGTAATGTCATTCTTCATCTACTTCGGTATTCCGCAAATGTTTAACATTACCATTTCAAGTAACTTGGCGGGTATTTTAACCCTTTCACTAAATGCGGCAGCATACATGGGTGAAATCGTTCGTGGCGGTATCCAAGCCATCGACACAGGTCAAACTGAAGCAGCCCGAAGTCTAGGTTTAACAAACGGTCAAACAATGCGTCACATCATTTTGCCACAGGCAGTAAAAGTGATGGTACCGTCATTCATTAACCAGTTCGTTATTACCTTAAAAGATACGTCAATCCTATCCGTAATTGGTATCGTAGAATTGACGCAAACAGGTCGTATCATCATCGCCCGCACTTACCAATCAGGTAGCATGTGGTTGATTGTTGGTTTGATGTACATCATCATCATTACGATTCTAACTAAACTATCAAACTATATTGAAAAACGTTATGTAGGTTCAAGAACTACACGCTAATAAATAAACGTTGATCATACGAAAAATCCAGGCACCTTTAACCGGGTAACCTGGATTTTTTTGATTTAAGTTGATGGAAACTAGGCTTCTTGAACGATGTTTTGTGGTTTACCGTCGATAAATGCTTTGGTGTTTTCAAAAGCAATTTGCGCTCTTAATTCCATGGCTTCGTCAGATAAGAAACCAACATGTGGTGTCAAAATAGCATTCTTAGCCGATAATAATGGGTAGTCAGCAGGCAATGGCGGTTCACCGTCAAAGACGTCAATCCCAGCGCCGGCTATTTTGCCTTCATTCAATAAGTCTGCTAAGGCTGAATCATCAATTATCGGCCCGCGGGCAACGTTAATGATCACAGCAGATTCTTTCATCAAGCTTAATTTGTCTTTATTTAACAAGTGTCTTGTTTCATCATTTAAAGGCAAATGAACTGAAACAATATCTGCCCTTTGTAATAATTCATCCAGTTCAACTAATTCCACGCCTAAGTCTTTGGCTTCTTGCTTTTCAGATCGGTTGTATCCGATTAAATCAGCACCGAACGCTTTAAATAATTTGGCCGTTTCAAGGCCAATATGACCAGTACCGACGATACCAACCGTTTTTCCTTTGATTTCACGCCCTTGGAAGGGACCTTGGAAGTTGGCATTACGAATGTCGTCGTTCCCCTTTGTGATGGCGCGGAATAGGTCTAAAGTCAAACCTAAAGCCAATTCAGCAACCGCTGTTGTTGCATAACCAGATGCATTGGCAATGGCGATACCGTTATCCTTACTCGCTTTACTATCAACATGGTCGAAACCAGTAAAAGCCACATTGATAAATTTTGTATTTTCTAAACGATCGATCACTTCAGCGGGGTAGGGATTATTGGCAATCATCACAATATCCGCATCCTTAGAGCGTTCATAAAGTTCATTTGGGTGAGTCGTTTTGTCAGGGTAATAGGTAAATTCATGACCAGCGTCAATCAGCGGTTGGGCCAGTTCTTTAATGCGGGCTTCTGGTACGCGTAATGGTTCTAGTAAAGCAATCTTCATAGAATCTTCCTTTCAACATTTAATTATACAATCGATTCATACATTCACTATAAGGCATAAATTCTTTTAAATCAAAAAGTTGACACTAGAAAATAGTATGAGAGAATTTAGGAAAAAGGGGTAGGTTTTGACATGATTTTACTGGGATTGGAAATTACATTTACATTTGCTAGCGATTCGCTGAAAGACAAACGCCGCATTCTACAAAGTATGATGAAAAAAGTATCTGCCAAATACGGTGTTTCAGTCGCTGAAACAGGAGATCAAGACGTCATCAACCAGGCTATTCTTGGCATGGGTATTGTGTCAAATTCATATGCCTTTGCGGAAAAGATGCTCAATCAAGCTGTCGACTTTTGTGAAGCCAATTATCCCATTGAAGTCCTCCAACAAGATTGGTATGAATAGCTTTTTAGAGGCGGTCTTGGATTATTTCGTCTAGGACTTGAATAAAATGCTGACGGTCTTTTGCCGTAAAGGGTTTAGGACCCTTAGTCCGCATCTTGGCCTTTCGCATCTGCTGGCTTTCGTACCGCTGGCGAAGCAATTGGTCGATATTCATGACGGTATAGACCATGCCAGAATGGTGGATGACCGTCGCTTTTGCCAGGGCTAATGATGCTAGACCGTAATCTTGGGTGACCACAATATCCCCGGCGCTAATCATGGATAGAATCTTAAAATCAGCCGAATCAGCGCCTCTTTCCACATAGACTGTTTCCACGTGGTCAGCGACTGGCTTTTTTGAAAAATGGTCAATCGAGGTTACTAAAACGACTGGTAAATCGTATTTTTTCGCTAATTGAATAGATTCTTGTTTAGTGGGACTACCATCACCGTCGATAAATATTTTCATCAAAACATCCTTTCTATCATTAACTAATGGAAAATAAAACGTATAATATAGTGTATAAGAATAATGCGCAATTAAGGTGTAAAAACACTCGTAAATAAGGAAGTGGCAGTATGGCTTACAATAGAAGATCTGGTCAACAACGACCGCATATGGGCAAGTCAATCATCGGTTTTCCAAAAGATTATGTCATGATCGATATCGAAACAACCGGCTTAAAACCAAGTAACGACGAAATTTTAGAATTATCAGCTATTCGGATTCGTGACCACCAGATGGACCGGACTTTTTCAACCTTGGTCCAACCTAACCGACCAATTTCAGGATTTATCACCAATTTAACTGGCATATCCAATCATATGGTCATGACCGCACCGCCAATTGAACAGGCTATACCCGAATTCTTAGATTTCATCCAAGAAGATATCATTTTAGGCTACAATGTCAACTTCGACTTGAGCTTTATTTATGATACCGCAGTAAACCTTTATAATTTCCCCGTGAGAAACGACTACCTGGACGTGCTAACCATCGCTCGTAAATTAGTAACAGAAACACCCAACCATAAATTGGGGACTATGGCCCAATTCTACGGCATTTCATACGAGGGCGCTCACCGGGGATTAACAGACTGCTATATTACGGTGGAAGTGTACAACCAACTCTTCAACCAAGCTAAGCAAGTCTATCAAAGTGAACAAGACTTCAAGAATGATTTCTACCGCCGTGCCTATCCAAAACAAATTAAAGTGGAGGACTTAAAGGCAGAAACAAGTGACTTTAATCCTATGCATCCCTTATTTAATAAGACTATTGTTTTTTCAGGGGACTTAGATAATATGTCCCGTGAAGAAGCCATGCAAGCTAGTTTGAATAAGGGGGCTATTTTAGGTAAGTCAGTGACCCTTAAGACAGATTACCTTATTGTCTCACAATCTGATTTAAATAAGCAGAAGAAAACAAGTAAATTTAAAAAAGCTGAAGAATACGCTAATCGCGGCGAAAAAATTAAAATTATTTCGGAAAAAATTTTCAAACAACTCTTGGAAATGGAGTAGGGCTAACGCAATGAGGATGCAAAAAGAGCTGTGACATCATCACAGCTCTTGATATACAAGTTTAACCTTTAGGTCCATGACGTTGAATAATATCATCGTATTTTTCAACCAGTTCATGACCGCGTTCAGTTGTTTGATAAGCGATCATAGGCATTTGCGGTGCTAAATCTTCTTCACTGATTTGATCTTGCACATATTTCACCAATTCATCTTTCTTCATAGAAGAATAGCCCGATAAGCCAGCATTTTTAAGAATTTTTTTCAAAGTCCCGGCATTCACTAAGTACAAAGTTTCCTTGGCTGACATTTGGTAAGCTAGACCTTCTTCAATAAAATTGTCCAAGGCATCTAAGGCATGAATACCGTAAATGTACTCAAAATAGCGAGGGATAGCTGATTCAGTTGAAAAAGTCCCCAAATCAAGACGCCATAATAAAATAATGTGACCAGGTAATAAGCCTTCTTCCGTCCGTTCCATATTTCGTTTAGGGACTAGATGTTCTTTTTGAACATCCAGTTTATCCATAAAGGTATCGAAATCACGATCTGGATTGATATAGGGCATTTCAGGGTAATCTTGATAAAGTTTTTTTATCGTATCTAAGTTGGCCATAAAATCTCCTTTTGTCATGTTTCTCTTTAATCTTAGTATAGTTTGCGAAGGAAACTTACACAAGTATATTGAGGAAAGTGCCATCTAGTATTGTAATCAATTAAAATAAAGTAGAAATAAGAAAGCGCATGGAGGTTGCAAATGGAAGTAGCACCTATAGGTTGGATAGAAACGGCTTTTGTTGAAAAATTCGGTATACCTAGACAAAGTATGGTTGTGCCACAAGTAAAGGGCATGGTTCAATTTTATCCACCTTACAATCAAATTGAATATTTTAAAGGGATTGAATCCTTTGATTACTTGTGGTTAGTTTGGTATTTTTCAGCACAAAAGGGTCGGGCCAACAAAGCAACTGTCAGACCGCCTCGTTTGGGTGGGAATGAACGGGTAGGTGTCTTTGCTTCAAGGTCGCCGTACCGACCAAATCCTATCGGCCTGTCTTCAGTGAAATTAGAAAAAGTTCATATCGATGGGGCTGGAAAAGTGTCTTTAGAAGTATCTGGTGTTGATTTAATGGATAAAACACCTATTTTAGATATCAAACCCTATGTCAAAACAGACATCCATGAAGAAGCTAGGGCTGGTTTTACAGATGAAGTAGCGTGGCGCCCATTGACAGTCGATATGCCTGAAGCGGTGACTGCGGGGTTACCAGAATATTTACTTACCCAACTGCAAGCCGTTTTAGCTCAAGACCCGAGACCTAGAACCCAAGATAATCCTGATAAAATTTACGGCATGCGTTTTGATGCTTATGATGTACATTTTACAGTCAAAAGTGGTATTTTAAGGGTAGTAAAAATCACTGAACAGGCAGAATCATAGGAGGTTGACGATGAAATTTATTCAATATTTCCCGGCAAATTCAAATGACATTCAAGTCGGTATCCTGAGTGACTTAGGGATTATCGACATCAGAGAAGCAAGTGAAACATTAGGTATCCAAGTCCCAAACCAACTGAAGGCCATTATTGAAGGGGCCTACAAGGACCGTATTCAACAAATTCTAGACTACTATACCCACCACGCCCATGAAGTGAACTTTGTGGATGCGGACACCATTGTCTATGCGCCTGTTATCCATAATCCTGAGAAGATAATTTGTGTAGGCTTAAATTATCATGACCATGTGAGTGAATCAAAAATCTCTGATGATCCAGAAGAACCCGTGTTATTTTCAAAATTTAATAACGCCTTAGCCAGCCATCATCAGGTCATCCCATTGAATAAACACGGCGAACAATTCGATTATGAAGGGGAATTAGTAGTCGTAATTGGCAAAACAGTTAAAAACATTTCTCATTCCGAGGCCCTAGATGCCGTATTTGGCTATTCTATAGCCAATGATGTATCCGTTCGTGACTTACAGTTTAAATCAGGTCAATGGTTACTTGGTAAAACAAACGATTTATCTGCACCCGTTGGTCCCTATTTAACAACAAAAGATGAAGTGGACATCAACAATTTAGTCATTAAGACATACCGTAATGGTGCAGAAGTTCAATCAGCTAGTACCAAGCAAATGATTTTCAAGGTAGCTGAGATTGTGTCTTATATCTCTGAATACATGACCTTACAGGCAGGGGATATCATCTTAACAGGTACACCTTCAGGGGTAGTATTAGGTTATCCAGAAGGTCAACAAGACTGGCTTAAAACAGGCGATGAAATTTCGATTGAAATTGAAGGATTAGATCGTTTAACCAATAGCTTTGAAATAGAAGGATAAGAGAAATATATAGAAATTTGAGAGATGTAAGTATGTCAATATAGTACTTTATCTCTCTTTTTTATACAATGCCCGATGGTATCGCTTTATTGACGATGACATTTAAAGTATAATTAGAATATAAAAAGAGAAGGAGTTGGATATTATGGTATGGATTATTGTCATTGCTATAATCGTTATATTAGTTGTGTGGGGGATTGGAGCCTACAATAACTTCGTACGTTCCAAAGAAATGGTATCAAATGCCATGGCGCAAATTGCAGCACAAGTAGAATCTCGTTGGGATGCCTTAACCAATTTGATTTCAGCAACCAAACAATATCAAACACATGAACACGATACCTTAACTAAAATCGTTGAATCACGTTCGAATGTATCACGTAACTCCTCTGTTAGTGATGTGGAAAAAGATGATGCAGCTTTCAACCGTGCATTACGTTCAATTGATGTAGTAGTGGAACAATATCCGAATTTAAAAGCTTCGGACGTTTACCAATCAACAATGAATTCTGTAAATACTTATGAAAACAATGTACGTCAGTCACGTATGGTCTTTAATGACACTGTTACTAAATACAATCGTTTAATTAAAACTTTCCCGAATTCTGTTATTGCTGGATTTACAGGATTTACACCGGAAGAATACTTCGAAAATTCAGCAGAAAAAGCGGAGATGCCACAATGGTAAAAACACATCAAAAAGCTATTGAGATGATCATAGCCTTTGGTGCGTTGGTTTTATTTTGGGTAGCACCCCAATCAGTATTGGCGAATGAGATTAATTCGATCGATGTAGATGTAACTTTACAATCTGATGGATCAGCCTTAATCCATGAAACTTGGGACATGAATACTGATGAGGGAACTGAGATTTATAAAGGTATGAATCTTGAAGACGTTCAGGACATCTCTAACTTTACAGTTTCAATGGATGGACAGCCTATGGAAGAACAGTCATCATGGGATATTGATGATAGTTTTGACCAAAAAGCAGGTACCTATGGGCAAAACACGAATGAACTGAATTGGGGGATTACTGAATACGGCCAACATACATACGAGTTGTCATATGAGATTTCAAATTTTGTTATACAAACATCAACGGATCAAATGGTCTATTGGCAGTTTATTAACTCCGACTTGTCACCATCTCCCAAAGCTGTGTCTGTGGAAATTTCCTCAGATGTACAAACGATGAATTATGATGATAACCGTATTTGGGGATTTGGTTTCAACGGTAATATTGATATCACAAGCGATGGTGTCGTTCAGACGGCATCTACAGAGCCATTAGGTTCCAACAACTATGTAACGATTCTTTTGCGTATTCCAGATGGCACCTATCCAACTGACTTCGTGATTGAAGATAGAAGCTTTGATTCATTTGTAGAGCAAGCATTCGAAGGGTCATCGTATAACTATGAAGACTATAATCCTGATGCCACTTATGAAGATATTCAAGAAATGGATGGGGCAAGTGAAGCCGATACCTCAACCTCAACATCTACTAAGGTCATCCTTGGTTTAGCAGCAGCTGCTGGTATTGGTGGACTGGGTGCGGGTATTTGGGGGATCTCTCAATATGCTTCTAACCAACGGAAATACCGAGAGTATTATCCAACCATGAAAACTATGGAAAAACGTACGCAAGGAGAATATTACCGTGAAGCGCCAACTGAAGATGTATTCCAACTTTATGTGATTTTATCCCAATTAATCGATAACAAGAGTGAATTGCGGCAAAACTATATGACGGCAGGGATATTATACCTGGTAAAAAATGGTTATATCACAGTGCGTGAAGAAGAAATTGATGGCATCCTAAGATCGAAAGATCAAGCTGTTATCTATGTTCAATCAGACAAGGCGCCAACCGGCCCATCAGCACGATTGTTTAAATTGATGCAACGTGTTGCTCAAAAAGACGGCCGTGTTGAACAAAAAGCCTTCTCTAAATATATCGAAAAGAATTACAAGAAAATTGAGGCCTATGAACGAGCCTTAGATTCTTATTCATCAGATTATTTGGAAGAAAATGGTTACACTTTTGTCGGCTTAACAGCCAAATCACGTCGTGAAAAAAGCGACTTAGATATCGCCCATGAAGTGGCAGGTGTCGCTTATACAGATAAAGGCTTTGAGTTACGCGATAATATCGTGAAATTCAAAAACTATCTGTTAGACTTCTCATTACTAAATGAGCGTCAAACCAATGAAGTTGCCTTATGGGATGAATTAATGATTTATGCGGGTGCTTTTGGTATTGCTGATGAAGTGGAAGAAGAATTCCGTAAGATTTATCCTGAATATGCTGAAATCTCAACTTACTCAGATGCACCATTCTTCTACTACGCATACTATGGTTCAATGCTTAACAGATCTTATTCAGACGGTCATAGCGCTGCAACAGCTTCTTCATCATCTGGTGGAGGGGGCGGTACCAGCTTTGGTGGTGGTGGTGGTTCCTTCGGTGGAGGTGGCGGCGGCGGTGTTCGCTAGTCTGTCACAATATAAATGCGAACAATAATTGTATTAGCCAACTAGACTTGTTTTAGTTGGCTTTTTTATTTACGAATAATTTCAAACATTCATACCAGGATTTCCAATAATATAACTTATTATCCTTAATTAAGTGTAAGGTTTAGCCAAATTAAAAAATGAATGTCTAATAATTAAGGAATGGATAAATTTCCAAGAGTTTTCTCTCATGAAAAGTATTTTAGTTTTTTCCAACCGACCAATTGTGATATATTTAGTGGAATGAGTTTTCGTGTGAAGACAGGACTAAATAAAAATTTTAAGGTAATATTTTGAATTAGGAATATTATACACATTAATGAATATAGGAGGATAGCATGATTGTAAATGTCTTAGCAAATATGGCAATTATTTTTATGGATATTTATTTTGTTTGGCGCTGGCGATATAGTATTGAGAAAAGACGAAATCCAATCAACAACCGTAACCTCTTTATTGGCTTACAAACGGCAGCGGGTATTTGCTTGATGATGTCATCCTTTATCTTTGAAGGTGTGCGTTTTGACTTCAGGCCGGCGCTATTCGCCTATACCATGGTGTATTTGGATAAGGAAATTGCCCATCCGACAATAGTCTTGGTTGCGATTTGTCGTTTTTTCTTTGGCGACCTAACCTTGTCCAGTTTAAACCTCTTAATCGCCTTAGCCTATATTTTGCTCAGTTTAGGTGTCTTTGACCGTATTAAAGCCAAACATTCAGAGTTCTTCCAACTATGTTTCTTAGTGATTATGGCTATTGTCATTACTGTGCCGTTATCCTCTATTCGATTAGAAGATCCCTTCCAAATATTCTCAGCTTACCTATTGTTGGCTGTTTTGTCATTGTTATTCATATACGTTTCCTACCAATTCACCAACGATCTAGACAAACTATACCAATCCTCAGTGCACGACAGCCTAACGGCCCTCTATAACGCCCGAAAATTAGAAGAAGACCTTAGGAAAATTTCAGAAAATAATGATTCCTATTCCCTATTAGTTCTTGATATTGATAATTTCAAAAAGTTAAATGATACCTATGGTCATCTTGTGGGCGATAAGGCACTGGAAGAAATAGGCACCGTGTTAAATAATTTAAAGTCCGATTTATTCGATTGTTACCGGTATGGTGGGGAAGAATTCGTGAGTTTAGTCTTTGACTGTACTGGACAAAAAACGCTGGATTTAGCCGAATCTATCCATGAAAGGATTGCTGAAATGCCGCTATTTAGTGAAGAGGGCGAGCCTTTAAAGATTACGGTGTCAATTGGTGTGGCCCATAGAAATCCGCATGAAGATATGAAAAGTACCTTATTGCGGGCTGACCAAGCCTTATATCAAGCGAAACACCGAGGGAAGAACCAGATGGTGAGCGCTATAGGCGAGTTGGGTGTTGATTAATTGATTATTTCCAACTGGAACTTTCATTTTTTTTAGCCTCAAACGATGATTCTCAGACCAAAGATTGATACAATTAGTATTAGATAAGACTATACTGGACTCGTCTTATTGAACTGTCTAGTAAAAAAAGGAATTGAAAGAGGAGAATAAATGAATAATAAAAAAGATGCCGTCTTTTCGGCAGATTGGTTTATCCGTGTTCTGAAGGGTGCAGCTGTTGGAATAGGAGGAATTCTACCAGGTCTTTCAGGTGGAGTCCTAGCTGTCATTTTCGGCTTGTACGATCAAATTATTAATTTTTTAGCTAATATTACGGAAAACTTCTGGAAAAATGTCCGTTACTTTATGCCAGTTGGGATTGGTTTCTTATTAGGAATATTGGTATTTTCAATTTTCGTTGAAAAAGCTTTTGGACTTTACGCAGCTATTTTTATTACCTTATTTATCGGCTTCGTAGTGGGGACTTTACCATCACTATTTAAGTCGGCTGGAAAAGAAGGGCGCAGTACATCTGACTTAACCTTGCTTGCAGTAACCGCAGTCATCATTTTCTTGATCATGTTCTTAGGTGGTCAAGGGATTACACAAGTACAACCATCATTTATCGCCTGGGTATTATCAGGTGCTTTGATTGGTTTAGGGGTTATTATACCAGGGATGAGTCCCTCAAATTTCTTAATTTATTTTGGTTTATATGACAAAATGGCCGCTGGTATTGCAGCTCTTGATTTTTCAGTCATTATTCCATTAGGATTAGGTGGATTACTATGTGTCATTGGTTTAGCGAAGGCTGCTGAATGGGCCTTCAAGCATTACTACTCTAAAATGTACCACCTTATTTTAGGGACTGTAATTGGTTCATCGATTGCCTTATTCCCAACACAAGTATTTCCAGGTTTCTCAGCTGAAGGTTTAGCAAATTCTGGTTTATCATTCATGAATACATTGATTTGGTGTATGATTGCCTTTGTATTAGGGACAATCTTTTCATTATGGTTCTCAAAAATTGAAGAAAAATATTCAAATGACTAAATCATCTAAAAACAGGCACTTCCTTTTGTGGGGAGTGCCTGTTTCGTTTTACGGATAATAATTTATTTTGTATAATGAAATTATATGAAAAGGAATTCCTAGGGAAGGGAGTGTTTTGAATGAATAAACGGCATGATGTATTTAGAAAGCAGATAAATAAGATATCGCGCTTATATCTAGATTATCAGAACAACCCATTTTCCGATAAACTAGTCCACGATTTGCGTGTTTCAATTCGAGAATTACGTGGTCTACTTAACTTTATAAAAAAACGTATGGACAAAGACCATTATAACAAGTTGAACCAGCAATTGGGTGCAGCAGCACGCGTATTTGGACCCCTTCGTGAATTGGATGTGCTTTATGCATATTGCGAAGATTATGCAGTAAATCATCCTGAAACTAGCGAGGCTTATTACCAGCTATTTAACACCTTCGTGAAAGAACGGCGGATAGAAATGAACCGGACTTTTAATAAGGGCAATAGCGCCACCATTCAGCAGGCTATTGAGGATGCGAAAGAAATCCTTGAACTCGACCTATTTAAAAATAAGAAAGACTGGAAAAAGTATACGCTTAAGCGCCTGAAAAAGAAGGATAAAAAATTGCGATACGCCTTTAAGACAGTGGATATTTCTGACTACGAGGCAGTCCACGAAATTAGAAAGAGCGCCAAGAAGGTGCGGTATGCAGCCACTTATTTCGACGAGACGGTCTCTAAAGACTTAAACCAATACAGAGAAGAAGCCAAGGCCATTCAATCTGAATTCGGTGAAATTACAGATGCGCATGTCAATTATGATCTACTGACAGCATACACAGATAAAGTGAAAGATGAAAATGTGCGTGATTTATTAATTCATATTCGCGATGATATCGAATTCGGTGAATAGATTTAAGCATAAGATAATACACAAAAAGCAGTTGGATTTCCCAACTGCTTTTTGTGATTTTTTGCTATTTGAAAGTATGTAGCACCTTGCACCCTCATTCAAAATCGAGCGACTCGCACCTTACATAGTCGAGTTCAAAATGTCAGACTTCGCTGACACTTCACCAAATCCTTCAATATCTTTCAGATATAGAAGAATTTGTTACAGTACGGCTAGTCTAAGCGACATTTTTACCATCCAGTTTAAAATCTTTCGTTTGCGTATCTTGTCAAGAAGGCTTTTGTTCTTTCTTGTTTCGGGGTATCGATGACCTCTTTGGCTGGACCTTGTTCGACGATGACACCTTTGTCCATGAAGACGATATTGGTTGATACGTCACGGGCGAAGGCCATTTCGTGGGTTACAACGATCATTGTTAGACCTTCTGCTGCTAATTGGGTCATTGTTTCCAATACTTCCCCAACCATTTCTGGGTCAAGGGCAGATGTAGGCTCATCGAATAGTAATACTTCTGGGTCCATTGAAAGGGCACGGGCAATCGCGACACGCTGTTGTTGTCCACCAGATAGTTGCTCAGGGCGGGCGTCACGGTAAGGTGCCATACCGACCTTTTCAAGGTTCTTAAGGGCAACTGCTTCTGCTTCAGCCTGACTACGACCTAAGATTTTACGTTGGCCAACTGTACAGTTTTCTAGGGCTGTACAGTTTTTAAATAGGTTGAATGATTGGAATACCATACCAACTTGGGTACGGTATTTATTAATGTTCATTTTCTTCCCGTTTAAAATCGATTGACCGTGGTATAAAATGTCGCCGCCAGTTGGTTCTTCAAGTAGGTTTAAGCAACGTAGTAGGGTAGATTTACCTGATCCAGATGAACCAATAATAGAGGTTACTTGTCCTGGGCGTACTTGGAAGTCGATATCACGTAGGACCAAGTTTTCCCCAAAACGTTTTTCTAAATGTTGTACATTTAAGATTAATTGATCTTGGTTTTGCATGTCATTTTCCTCCTATTGTTCTCTTTGACCGTTGATTACTGTATTCGTGCTAGATTCATAGACATGGTAAGTCTTTTTGCCTGCCATACGATTTTCGATGAAATTCAAAACACGAGTTGTTGTAAAAGTTAAGACGAAGTAGATAATCGCTGTAATTAGGAATGTTTGGAAGGTTAGGTACGTTGAACCAGCAGCTGATTTCGTTACAAAGAATAACTCAGTTACTGCGATAACATTCAATACAGACGTATCTTTAATATTGATCACAAATTCGTTACCTAAAGCTGGTAAGATTGACCGAATAGCTTGTGGCAAAACGATTGTCGTCATTGTTTGGTAGTGGTTCATACCAATGGCACGAGCGGCCTCAGTCTGGCCTTTATCCACTGAGGTAATCCCACCACGGATCACTTCGGCAAGATAAGCACCAGTGTTAATCGACACAATTAGTAAGGCTGCAAACATAGTAGACATTTGGAAATTGAAGAATAGTCTTGAACCATAGAAAATCATCATAGCTTGTACCATCATTGGTGTACCACGGAAAATTTCAATGTAGGCCGCAATCACAAAGTCGAATAATTTATAGAAGAAGTAGGCAACTGGTTTTTGATCGCGACGAACGATTAATGAACGGTAGATAGCAATCAATAAACCAATGACAAATCCCATAATTGTCGAGCTTAACGCGATAAACATAGTGTTACCAGCACCAGTTAGAAATTGGGAACCGTAAGTATCCCAAATGCCCGCAACTTCAGACCAGAAACCAGCACTTTCACCGCGCTCGTTCAAGTTCACCATATCTTCCATTAATTGGTCACGGTCAGCGGTTGGAATAGTTGCTAAGGCTTGGTTCATAATGTTGGTTAATGGAGAATCTTTTCTGGCTGCAACAGCAATATCAGAAGTGACTTCACCTAAGTCAAATCCTTGACCCTCAGCAAACTCAACGTATGTTAAGTCAGGGTTAGCAGCTACAGCAGCCATGGCACCTGGTTTTTCAGATACATAGGCGTCAACTGAACCAGCAGTTAAAGCAGTAATCATCGTTGGGAATGAATCTAGGGCAGTGGCTTGAGTTACGTCAGGGATTTGCGGAATTAAATCATAATGGAATGTATTTAATTGACCAGTAACAGTTGTGCCAGCGAAATCTTCTAGCGATGTAGCATCTGCGTATTCACTGTCAGCCATAGTTACAAGCACGATATCTGAAGAATAGTAAGAATTTGAGAAGTCCATTTGTTGTAGACGTTCTGGTGTTGGTGACATACCGGCAATAATCACGTCAATCATGCCAGATTCAAGTGCAGGTGGTAGACCGTCCCACTCTAACTTAACAATTTCAAGTTCTAAACCTAGTGAATCAGCTAGACGTTTAGCGATTTGTACGTCATAACCGTTTGCATATTCACCGTCAGAGTTTGAAATAGGGACTGCACCGTCCGCGTCAGACGTTTGCGACCAGTTGAAGGGCGCATAGTTGGCTTCCATCCCAACACGTAGGACGCCTTCTGTGTCTAAACCTTCAGCTAATGCTTCTTGGTCAACCTCAATTGTTGTGCCGACTTCACTCGCTTCAACAAAAGCGGATGTTGGGCCAACGATGGCCAATATGATGGTCAAAATAGCAATCAAAGCTTTTTGCCAAGTGTTACTTACTTGATGATTTTTCATAATAATACCTCCCGAAAATAATAAAAAGCCTCTACAGCAATAAATTGCAATAGAGGCTTCCCTTTGTACGCAGTAAGACTAGACTAGTCTTACGGTCGTTACTCCTAGGATAGCGCATCACTTGGTTAAGTGACAGTCATAAACATTTTTTGTTTATGCCCAATACTTTAACTTGGGGTTAAAATATTTCGGCGAATATTCCTTTCCATACTTTCAACGCTCCCGCTCGGGTATGTACTGATAAGCTCCGCACCTCTATCTCAATATATCGTATTTCATCATACACGAAGAATATTGACTTGTCATGAAAATCTGATTAAATCTTTTATAACAGCTTAAAATCATTGCAATTTTTCTACCTTTTTGATCATTAAAAGCAGATAGTGGCTAGGTCTAGCCATTATTCGGGATAAATGGTAAAATATCTTAGATTATGGAAGCTAGGTGGAACGAAAGTCGTTAAGACGCGACCTTTCTATTGCATCTACAAACATTTAACGCACAGTATAAAAAGTTGGAGTGACAAATATGTCGAATGAAGAAAAAAACAGAGTAATAGCGAAATTGGGCTATCACAAATTTACCATCAAGAGTCATAAAACAAGTGAACATATTCAACAAGTGAGCCGTGATATCAACCAATTACTTGCTGATATCAGTAAAAAGAATCCCAATATGTCAATGGAAGAGATGGCTTTATTAGTAGCGTTAAACATCCAATCGGATAATGTGGATTTACAAGCACAAATGGCTGTAAAATCTAAAGAAAACGCTGATTTAATGGTCCGTGTCAAATCAATGGAGCAAACCATGGGTACATTGGTGAAAGAAATTGCTGAAATAGAAAAAGAAAAGATGCGTGAAGCACAAGAAAAGAAGCAATCCCAAACACCATCAAAAGGGAAGAAAAACCAGGGACAAGCTAAATCGTCAGTAAAAAGACCACCACAAACAAAAGCAAGTGGAAAACAAACACCATCACAGGCTGACTTAGATAAAGAAATTCCTGAAATTAGCCAACCTAGTTTGAAGTCCAGTGTGAACACAGCCTCAAAACAATTGGGTCGTTTGCGTCAAACACCGAGATCTTAGGCGATTGATAGAAAATATGGGTATCAATGGGAGGAAAGCATGACAAGTTTTTTGATTTTATTATTTTTTATACTTAGCATAGGTGTTGGTGTCTACCGAGGGGCTATACTACAAGGCATTCATTCACTAGGTCTGTTGGTCGCGTATTTGTTTGCTGTTTTGTTCTATCAAAACCTAGTTGACCGTGTGTCCTTATGGGTACCTTATGTAGGTTTAGATATTAAAAATACCTTTGTCTATTATCCAGTAGCTTTATTACAAAATATGGATATTATTTACTTTAGACTAGTTGCTTTGTTAGCCATTATCTTGCTTGTCTGGATTGTTACTAAATTTATTGCTTTTGGCTTAAGAGACTTGAAATTTAAAGAAATGGATATTCAATGGAACGGTATTTTGGGCGGCTTATTTGGTTTCTTCTCAGCTTGGTTCTGGTCATTCTTTATTTTAATGTTTATGTCAGTTTTAACCTTTGAAGGGGTGCAAACAGCCTTAGCCAATTCATCAATTGCCGACTTTATTATCTTGAATACCCCAATCTTATCTGGCCAGGTATTCAACATCCTATTACAAGGATTAGGCAACTTACCATTTTAAAAACTTGAAAATATATGCCTTTGCGTACTGCGCACCGTGGCAATTGATATGGCTGTGATAATTGATCACGGCCTATTTACTACTTAAGAAGACTTTATAATCGTTCCTGATAACAATAGAAGGAGGACAAATTTTGAATCCTAAAATATTTCAAACCTTAGAATTTGAGAAAATACAACAACAAGTAGCAAAAGAAACCCGAACTGAAATAGGAAAAATCCAAGCTTTAAATTTAAAACCAAGTGCAGAAGCGGAAGAAATCGAACAAGCCTTACAAAGTGTTGACGATGTAAAACGCTTGTTTGAATTAGACAAACGGATCCCAGTCAGCCAACTAATCAACGTAAAACCATTCTTAAAACGATTGGATATTGGTGCTGACTTAAACGGGAAAGAATTAGCTGCAGTAGGCCGGGTCTTACGGGCATCTGGTGAGGTTTCTAACTTCTTTAGTAAACTAAAAGAAGCGAAAGTTGAATTAATGCAATTATATTCAATAGCGGATGACTTTATTGATATGCGGGACTTGATGCGTAAAATGCAAAATGCTATCGCAGATGATGGGTCAGTCTATGACAATGCCTCGTCAACTTTACATGGCTTAAGACAAGGAATCAAACGTGAAGAAGCAGGTATCCGTGTCAAACTAGACCATATCATCCGGTCTAATAAAGCCTCCTATTTAAGTGAGGCCATCATTACTATCCGTAACAACCGCTTTGTTATTCCGGTTAAACAAGAATATCGCAATGCCTTTGGTGGGGTAGTTCATGACCAATCGTCATCAGGACAAACACTCTATATTGAACCGCAAACAGTTTTAGATGCGAATAACCACTTACGGTCCCTGCAAGTCCAAGAAGACGAGGAAATTAAACGTATTTTCCAAGAGCTATCTGCAGAATTAGCCCCTTACACTAGTGAAATTGCTGAAAATAATCAACGTCTTGGAGATTTGGACTTGATTCAAGCTAAATTCTTCTTTGCCCGTGAAATTGGGGCTAACCGACCGATTTTAGCAAATGAATCTGAACGTATTGACTTGAAAGAGGCTAGACATCCCTTATTAGACCGCAAATCAGTAGTCGCAAATGACATTCATTTTAGCCACGAATACAATATGATTGTTATTACAGGGCCAAATACTGGTGGTAAAACCATTACCTTGAAAACAGTCGGTCTACTGCAATTAATGGCACAATCAGGCTTGTATATCACAGCCAAGGCAGATTCACGGGTAGAAATCTTCAATGAGATTTTTGCGGATATTGGTGACGAACAGTCCATTGAACAAAGTTTATCAACGTTCTCGGGCCATATGACCAATATTATTCGTATTGTTGAGGCTGCGGACGAACATTCGTTAGTTTTAATCGATGAGTTGGGTTCTGGTACCGACCCTCAAGAAGGGGCAGCCATCGCCATCGCGGTATTGAACCGTTTTGCCTTCCTAAATGCAAGAGTAATGGCCACTACCCATTACCCTGAACTGAAAACTTACGCCTACGAACATCCTGGGGCCATCAATGCTTCGATGGAATTTAATGAAATTACCTTGGAACCGACTTATAAATTGCTGATTGGGGTGCCCGGTCGCTCTAACGCCTTTGATATCTCCCAACGACTGGGTTTACCAGTTGAAATGGTGGAAGAAGCGCGTTCTTATATCCAAGAAGACAGCCAAAATCTGAACGAAATGTTGCTTGATCTTGAAGCCCAACGTCATGAATACGAAGACTTATCAGCCGAAGCCGCCAAAGACTTAGCCGATGCTGAAAATCTTTTAAATGATTTGAAAAAGGCACAAGCTAGACTAGAAGCTGACAAACAAACCTATATGAACCGGGCCCGCAAAGAAGCCAATCAATTAGTAGAAGACACCAAGACAAAAGCTGATGCCATTCTGGCGGAGATTCGGGAATGGCAAATCAACCATCCAACCATTGGTAATATCAAAGAACATGAGATGATTGATCGTCAAAGCGCCTTGTCTAACTTAACGCAAGAGGAACAGCTAGAGAAAAACAAAATCCTTCAAAAAGCCAAGAAAAATAAAGAGCGAAAAGCCAGCTTTGAAGTGGGCGATGAAGTGAATGTGCTAACCTACGGGCAACGTGGTACCTTGGTCGAGAAACGTGAAAAGGACTGGGTTGTTCAGATGGGTATGCTGAAGATGGAAGTGGCTGAAAAAGATTTAACTTTAGTTGATGAGAAACCGAAGAAAGAGAAAAATCATCGGGCTGGACTCAAAGCAAGTAAGGCTAAATCAGTCAATACCAGCCTAGATTTACGTGGTGAACGGTATGAGGAAGCCATGATTCGACTAAACAACTTTATCGATTCAGCTTTACTAGCAGGACATGGTCAGGTCACCATTATTCATGGTCACGGGACGGGCGCCTTAAGACAGGGTGTTCAAATGGCCTTGAAGAACCATCCACGGGTTGAATCCTTTGAATTCGCACCTTATAACATGGGTGGTAACGGGGCGACAATCGCTAAATTTAAGGGCTAAATTGCTAAAAAGCAGATAAATGTTCAAATTGGTCAGACAATGCTATAATGATGATGAATAAAAATGAAAGGGGTAATACAAATGGTTAAAGCTATTACAGATGCAGATTTTAAAAATGAAACTGAAGAAGGCGTTGTATTAATCGACTTCTGGGCAACTTGGTGTGGTCCTTGTCGTATGCAATCACCAATCGTTGAAACTTTAGATGATGAAATGGGTGACCAAGTTAAATTCACTAAAATGGATGTAGATGACAATCCAGAAACAGCACGTGAATTTGGTATCATGTCCATCCCAACATTAATGATCAAAAAAGATGGTCAAGTTGTGGAACAATTAATTGGTTACACACCTAAAGACAACTTAGAACAAGTATTAAACAAATACTTATAATCTAAAATAAAGAAAGCGGTCGGGAAATTCCCCGACCGTTTTTTTATTGGCTTAAATCTATTGTTAAAGGGCAAACATTACTCATCAGTCCTATTTGACGAAGAGCCATTTTTTTCAAATTTACTCGATCAATTTACGGCCTTCGTTACCTTTTTCGATATTTTCTAAGATATCATGGTTTAAGAAACCATCTTCGTATTGTTTACGCCAGTCCATAAAGCCTTCGTCTAACCCGCGAATAAGGACTTCTGCGGTACCGATATTAGTTGCTAATGGGATGTTATATACGTCACATAAACGGATTAAGGCAGTCACGTCTGGTTCGTGGGGCATAGCTGCTAATGGGTCACGCAGAAAGATGACTAAGTCCATTTCATTTTGTGAGATAGCCGCACCGACTTGTTGGTCGCCCCCAAGTGGGCCGGATTTAAAGCGGTGAACGTCTAAACCAGTGGCTTCGATAATACGTAAACCAGTTGTCCCTGTAGCAAATAATTCATGTTTTTCAAGAATGAATTTGTATGCAGTTGCAAAGGACACCATCATATCTTTTTTTGAATCATGGGCAATAAGTGCAATTTTCATATAGCATATCCTCCAGTTCGTATCGGCAATTTGATTTTCAAACGAGACATTTACCTTTTTCCTTAAATTACGTTTAATAATTGCGAATTGGTGAAGTGGATCGTCTTCTTCTGTTATAATTGTACCATAGATTATAAATTGTTCATTGCTACTTTTGAATGATTTGTTTGACGGAGGAGGTTAACATGAACAGACCTATCGGATTCTTAGATTCTGGTGTAGGTGGCTTGACAGTAGTGAAAGAAGCTATGCGACAATTGCCCAATGAATCGATTATCTATATTGGCGACAATGCACGTTGTCCTTATGGACCAAGAAGTGTAGAAGAAATAGCAGCTTTTACCAATCAAATGGTCGATTTTCTTTTAACCAAAGATATTAAATTATTGGTCATTGCCTGTAATACAGCGACTGCGGTTGCCTTAGATGAAATTAAACAGCGGGTGTCTATTCCAGTTATTGGGGTGATTCAGCCGGGTGCAAGAGCAGCCAATAAATACACAAAAAATGGCAAAATTGGTGTTTTAGGTACAGAAGGGACCATTAAAAGTGGCATGTATCTTGAAAACTTACTACAAAAAAATAAAGACTTGAACACGACTTCATTAGCTTGTCCAGCCTTTGTCCCATTAGTAGAAAGCCAACAATATGCTACACCTTTAGCCAAAAAGGTGATTGCGGAAACTTTAGCACCCATAAAAAATAAGGGGTTGGATACAGTCATTCTAGGTTGTACCCACTATCCTTTACTAAGAGATACCATACAAAAAACCTTGGGACATACGGTCAAACTGATTGATTCTGGCCAGGAAACTATTTCAGACGTATCCATCCTTTTGGATTACAACGACATTGCCAAATTGTCGAATGATCCATCACCAAGAATGACTGAATTTTACACTACCGGATCACCAGAACTATTTAAGGAGATTGCGGACGACTGGTTGGATGACCCAATTGAAGTAGACCGTGTCCCTATCGAAACACTTGAAGCAATTCAAACACAGATGAAAGAAGGCTAACATTTATATGAAGCAAGTAATGATCGCTACAGCCAACCAAGGTAAAGCCAAGGAATTCAAGCAATTATTCGACCAATACGGGATTGAAGTTAAAACCTTGCTAGATTTCCCAGATTATCCAGATATTCCAGAAACTGGGAGTACTTTCATTGAAAATGCGACGATTAAAGCCACAACAGCCGCTAAAGACTTGCACATGCCAGTTATTGCGGATGATTCCGGTCTAGCTATTGACGCACTTGACGGGGCACCAGGCGTTTATTCAGCCCGTTACGCAGGTCCTGAGAAGTCAGATGCCAATAACCGGAAAAAGGCCTTAACCGAGCTTGCTAACGTCCCTGATGCAGATAGAGGGGCGACTTTCCATACCTATCTAGTCGTTTCTGACGCACAAGGTCAAGTAGTTAGCCACTATCACGGCACCTTATCTGGGGTCATCTTGCGTGAAGAACGCGGGGAAAATGGCTTCGGCTATGACTCGATTTTTTATGTACCAAGTGAAGGGTTAACTACAGCTGAAATGTCAGCAGAGAAAAAAGATTCTTTAAGTCACCGAGGAAATGCCTTACGTTTACTAGCCAAAGATTTAGAAAATGGGGAGTTGAACTTATATGAAGATTTTAATCACGAGTGATAACCACGGCGACCACGAGGCGCTTGTCAACCTAGTCTTAAAAGCAGGAGATGACATTGATTTATTTATCCACTGTGGGGACTCCGAGTTATCAGAAGATGATACCATTTGGGGGATTTTCCATACCGTAAGAGGAAACACTGACTATGGCAACTACAAGGATGTCATTAGCTTAAATACCCCTGAAGGGAAGATTGTCGTGACCCACGGACATTTATATGGAGTAAAACAGAACTTGAAGAAATTGGTTGCCTTAGCGAAAGACAATCAAGCGGATGTCATCATGTACGGCCATACCCATGTCATGGATGACCAAGAAATCGACGGGATAAAAATTATTAACCCAGGTTCAATCCGCATTCCAAAAGGTGAATACCCTTATCCATCATTTGCCATCTTAGACTGGCAAGATGACAAGAAAGAAGTCACTTTCTACAATGCTGACTGGGAAGTCATTACAGAAGTAGGTTAAAAATACAAAAACCGCACGATCTATGTCCCAATTAGGGCCTGATCGTGCGGTTTTTATATATGTGTTTGTAATGACTATAATTCTGCCCCTGAGTCATAAACAGGTTGTTTGTAGCCATTACGTACAAGCAGGGCTGTAAGTTGTTCATAGTAGTCTGAACGAACTGCCATCTTATCGCTATCTCTAGTATTGAATACTACGCGGTAGAATAAGCGGCCGACAGCGTCACGTTGGTAACCCCAAACTTCCGCTTCACCTAAAACCCGGTCATCAGAAGAAGCTAGTGATAAACCATCTTTAATAACAGATTCGATTGAAACTAAATCAGCGTTCGGATCAATGTACAAGTCTACGTACATACGACGAGTGGTATTAGAAGAGTTGGTTACATTTTCGATGTTGCGGTTAGGGATAAAGTGTCTTGAACCGTCGTCACCAGAAAGAATAGTTGTCCGGATACCAGTTGAAATAATAGTACCTGATAAACCAGCGATCGTAACGTAGTCTCCAACAGCAAATTGGTGTTCTAAAAGAATGAAGAAACCATTCACAACGTCAGTGATAAAGCCGTGTGCACCGAGACCTAAGGCTAAGGAAGCAACCCCAGCACCGGCTACTAGTGTGGCTACTGGTAAACCTAGAATAGCTAGAATAGAGTAACCTAATAGGAAATAGTAAGTGTATTGAACAATGTTTTCCACTAATTTATGGAGGGTTTTGTTTCGTTGAATAGACCCGACATTGCGGTTTTCAATTCGTTTAGCGTCTCGTTCAAAGTATACGTCAACAATCCGGTCGACAGTCCTTTTGGCAATCCAAAAGATTAATGCAGTGATTACTAGTTCAAAAACGGTAGAAATTAAGCTTGAGAGTAGGCTAGCATAGTCAATTGATTCGATATAAGTGCGCCACCATTGTCTAATTTGATCCAAATAAATCATCCTTTCAATATAATCCTTGTTCTTCATGGTATCGAATGATGAAATTATTGTAAAGCCAATTGCAAAAGGGTTAACCAATATTTAAGTTGTAGGATTTTTTAGCTTAAAATAAGTGCGTTATTTTTTGTAAAGCCCTCTCATAGTGTGGTAAAATATTCTTATAGTTATATATTAAATATCTTATATTTAATGATATGAGAGATGGAGAAGGAGTGATTTTTACATGACCGGAGGCCAAATTGCGGGCTTAATCGCAGCAATAGCATTTGCGGCATTAGTGATCTACATTATTCTATTCTTACGTGAACTAACAAAAACCATGAAGGAAGTTACAGGTGTTGTTAATGAAGCGAATGAAACAGTTAAAGTAGTCACCAAGGATGTGGATGCATTATCAATTGAGGTGCAAGGATTACTCAATAAGTCTAATGTTTTATTAGATGATGTGAATGGAAAAGTAGCTCAAGTGGACCCACTGTTCAAAGCAATCGGGGACATTGGGGTAACCGTTTCAGACGTGAATGATTCTACACGTAACTTAGTCCTAAATATTACTAATACGGCCCAAACAAAGGTAGATGATATTAAGGATAAAACAACAGGTGCTACTGAAACTGGTTCAACTACTGTAACTGCTGAGCAAGTTGTAAAACCTGGACAACCAACTGTGACTGGTATTCAAAAAGTGGGCCAATCAGCTAAAGCTTTATATCAAAAACGCCAAGTGCGCAAGGCGCAAGAAAGTTCACAATCTAAGCCATACTAATCAATATTATTAATTGAAAGAAAGAGGGAAATATATATGTCTAGAAATACAGGTTCATTCTTATTAGGTGCAATCATCGGTGGTACTGCAGGTGCTGTAGCAGCATTATTATTCGCACCAAAATCAGGTCGCGAGTTCCGTGATGACTTAAATCAACAAGCAAACGTTCTTCGTGATACAGCTTTAGACTACGCTGATATCGTCACTGAAAAAGGTAACGTAATGTATCAAACTGCTAGCGACGCTGCGCAAGATATCCGCGTGAACTTATCAGAATCTGCTGAAGTTTTAAAAGCACAATTAAACGAAGCAACTACTGAAGCCACTAAACAATACCAAGTAGCGCGTGATGAAGTGGCAAATGCTTATGCAGACGCCAAAAATACGACTGCCCAAGCAGCAGATGATGCAAAAACTGAAGTCGCGGAAGGTACTGAAGAAGTGAAAGCTGCTACTGATAAAGCAGCAGCTAAAGAACAACCACTTAAAGAAGATGCTGAAAAAGTGAAACAACAAGTAGAAGAAGTGAAAGAAAAATAATTGCTGATTTAAGCAAATCAAACAGGATTGTCTACAAGTATTTGAGATGTTGAAATACTTGGGCTCTTCGACATTTAATGTGGATAGCTTAATTTAAGCAAGAAACTTAAATTCATTTTATATGGATTTGAGTTTCTTTTTTATTTTATTTTAAATGAGATTTGATAAAAGAAGAACTATCTTTTTTGTCCTTTGAACTGCTGTGTACGTTCCTTAAGAGCCGTGACACCGGCGAGAGCCAAGGTCTCTCTGCCTTGATATCGAGCCAAGGTCTCGATATCATGCTTTTTCACGGCTAAGGACGTACACTTGCAGTTTTTTTCTTTGAACATAGCGAGCGGGATGTATCATGTTTATTTAATTAAGGGAAGCGGGCTTGCCCGGTTTTAAAATGAAACTAATCATCACCCTATTTCTGAAATTGAAAAAATTTCGATATCCATAGGATACACGTTTTATGACTTTGATACGATTATTTTTTCCTTCTAGACTAGCGTTTGATCTAGTCTTGTAATGGAAGGTGTTTGCGATAAACGCTATATTCTTCAATAATATGTTCAGTGAGGTTTGCATATATTTACTGATATTTTGGTGACGTTCTGCAGTAATAGTCTCATGAAACATTTCGATATTATTTTCTTTAGAAGCCTCTAGTAAAGCTTGATATACCCAGTAATTTTCCGTTAAATCCTCATCTAAAGAAAGTAGATGATCAAGAATATCCATATCACAAACCATTTTCCCTTTAAATAAACGTTGTTTTCTATAATTTATAAAATCAACTTCGTTGAAATCCTTTAGGATAAGCTTCCAAAAACTTTTCAGCTTGCGATACTCTTTTTTATCTTCACCATTATTTCTATTTATATTGAAAGTATTCATTACTTGAACTCTCGTTTTGTTTAAAGAACGTGAAATCAATTGAATGATATGAAAACGATCAATAATTACTTTGGCGTTTGGAAACATTTCTCTAACCAAAGTCATATAAGGCGCATTCATATCAACAACAATGGTTTCAACAGCAGAGCGCTCTTTTAAACTAAATTGGCGGAAGTATTCTCTTAATTTGTATAGTTGTCGAGTGGGCAGTATACCAAGAACTTCATGAGTCTCCTCATTACTAAAAATAAAACTCATTTGATTGTCAGCTTGTTTTGTAGATTTGATCTCAACGAAGCACATGTGTTTCGCTAGTTTTGTGCGATTGCGACGAAAATAGTCATCCATAAAGCGATTAATAATTCGTCTACTAGTATTATCTGAGATACAGTGCCTACGAGCGAGATCCTTGTTTGAAATCGTATCTGCAGCCTCAACTAAAACAGATTGCTTCACTTGTTTAGCGATATGACAATTACGTGCAACCTCACTGGTATGAGCAATGAAGCGCTCATCGCATTCATGACACCAGAAGCGTTGCTTCTTAAGCTCTAGATAGGTTGGTGTATTGGATTGGCGTAACCACGTGATCCTGGACGTCATAAACCCATCTTTAACGATAGAAGGGTCATTTACACAACCACATTTAGGGCAAGCCTTGGGCTTGTAGGTTAACGTGCCAGTAAAAACTTTTACATTTATTCCTTTAATATTACGCTCTTGAATCCAATTTTCTTCGTTAAATGTGATGTTAGTATCCTTAATGTTTAGTAAAAGTCTGATATTATCGTTCTGAAACATATGAATTTCCTTTCTAATTTTGGTTTAGACGCTTAAATTTTAGCATAGGAAATATTCATATGTCTTTTTGTGTTTTTATACAAAATAGGTTTGAATGATTTCTCATCCACACCAAAAGTCGGAGACCCAATACTTGTAGGCAATTTTTGTGGTGATTTGTAAAAATCATGCAAATTTTGCACGTTTTTATGAAAATGACTTGTTAAACAAGTCAAATACTGATAGAATATGAAAATGTGAATGAAAGCAGTCACTGCCGCAAAGAAAACGCTTGCAAATATAACTTTTTAGTGCTATATTTGGCGTTGTAAGCATGAAAATCAATTTAAAAATTTAAAAAGGAGCGATGAAGATGGAAAAACAAACTGTTACGATCTATGATGTTGCACGTGAAGCACAAGTATCTATGGCTACAGTTTCTCGTGTCGTAAATGGTAACACGAATGTTAAACCTTCAACGCGTGCAAAAGTATTAGATGTAATTAAACGACTAGACTACCGTCCAAATGCGGTCGCACGTGGATTAGCAAGTAAAAAAACGACAACAGTTGGGGTATTATTACCAGATATCACAAACAATTTCTTTAGTGCTTTAGCTTTGGGGATTGATGATATTGCCTCAATGTATAAATACAACATTATCCTAGACAATGCAGATAATAAAAAAGAATCACAAGTTCTTTCTAATATCTTAGCCAAACAAGTAGATGGTGTTATCTACATGGGTCACCAATTATCTGACTCTGTTCGTGAAGAAATCAACCGTACAAACACACCGTTTGTATTAGCTGGTTTAAACGATCATAAAGGTGAAATTCCTTCTGTAAATATCGACTACACACAAGCTTTCTATGAAGCTGTTTCAGGTTTATTTGCACAAGGATATAAAAACATTGGTTACCTAGCGGCTAAACCCTACTTTACCAATAACCTGGACCGTTACAATGGGTACTTAAAAGCTTTAGAAGAAGCTGGTAAAGAATTGGACGAATCATTATTATTTGAAGTGCAAGACTCTCGTTTCAAAAACGGTGAAGACATTGCCCAACAAATCCTTGATTCAAAAGCTGACGGTATCGTTGTCGTCGGTGATGAGTTAGCTGTTAAAGTAACCAACCATATGGTGGATAATGGTGTGAAGGTACCAGAAGAATTTGCTATTGTGACATCAAACAACACGGCTTTAACTGAAGTTGTTCGTCCAACTTTAACGTCAATTGAACCACCTTTATATGATATTGGTGCCGTTTCAATGCGTATCCTAACAAAATTGATGAACAAAGAAGAAGAAATCGAAAACCATGTAACCTTACCACATAAATTTATTTTACGTGATTCAACTAAGGATGCATAAATAGATAAGGACCTCCAAAGCGAAATACTTTGAAGGTCCTTTTTAAATTTTCATTTTATAATAGTAGATATCGCTATTCAGGCGAGCTCGAAAGACCAGCTCAAGACCTGGATGCCTTAGTCGTTGAGCTAAGGTGCTTTGCTGAAATCCATTTTACCTTGTTGTTTAAAAACTCTTCCATTATCATTAATATAATGAATTGGGAAGGTGTTGGATTTAGATGAAGAATAAATTAAGCCAGGGTAACCGAATATTACTGATGATGATAGCTATTGGACTAACCTGTCTAGTGGGCATTGCACTTGCCTACAATGGGATTGTTTCACCAAATAACGCCAATGAAAATGGGGATGAACAAGCGGGTAAGGATACGCCAGCCATACAAGTGCCGTCTTTTTTGTCAAATCTGCCGACTAAGGAAACTGAGGACCAGTGGCAGGGTGAGGATGGAACGTTTGTCTTGCGGTCGGTTGGTGATGTTTTGATTCATTCGGAGGTGACGGCAACTGCGGATACGGCAGCGGAGGTGTTTGCGGATCAAACGGCTTCACTACAGGATGTGGGTGCTCTAACTGGAGACAATTTGATTGCTTATGGTTCGAATAGTGGGGAAACGGCAGTTGATTTGGGAGTTTCGGACTATAATTTTGACCCTATGATTGCTAAAATTGCGCCATTTACATCTTATGCAGATTTTACAGTGGCCAACCTGGAGATTCCTGCGGCCTATCCTGAATTGCCGGTGGCGACTTATCCGAATTTTAATATGCCATCGTCCATTCTGGGGTCTTTGAAGCGGGCTGGTATTGACGGTGTATCAACTGCGACCAACCATACGCTGGACCACTTTGCGGACGGAGCCTACATCACTATGGATTATTTGGATGAGGCTGGGCTCATGTATTACGGGGCTTTTCGTAGTCAAGAAGACCATGACACGGCAAGGATTGTCGAGAAAAATGGGATTAAGTTGGGCTTTCTGGCTTATACTTATGGGACCAACGGCATGGTTCCGCCTGAAGATGAGCCGTGGGTGGTTAACTATGCGGATTTACCAGTGATGCTTGAAGACGTAGCGGCATTGAATGACCAAGTGGATGCGGTTGTTGTATCCTTACATTTGGGGACTGAATACGGGACTTTGCCGGATGGTGAACAAATCGCTGTAACCCAGGCCTTGGCAGATGCTGGTGTAAAATTGGTGATTGGTGGACACCCACATGATTTACAGCCCGTGAATTGGTTGAATGACAAGGATACATATGTGATTTATTCGCAAGCTTCATTTATGACTGGTCAAGTTGCGGATGATAATAAACTTGGGGGCATTCATGAGGTGACTTTTGAGCGTGATGAGAACGGTGAAGTTCAAGTGAGCGCCGGGAAGTTCATGCCGACTTATTTCTCAGGAACAGCTAATGAGACTTCATATGAAAGTGTCCCACTAGCAGTGTATAAGGGACAAGATAATGATCAAGCGGCTTGGGTTGAGACTATCCATGACCGGATGATGACTTATACAGAAGATTTTATCTATGAGGATTATTTGGAGACTGCCTGGACAGAGGCGTTGATTACGAATAATAGCAGTAGGTAGAGGATTGCTAATAAGCGTGAGCCTGACTGTACCTTTACTAGAATGAATTTAGTAAAATGCAATAAGTGATTGATTTTGTATCGAATTCCTCTTAAAATGTCAGCTTTTTTGTGAGAATGTCATCTTTTGATTTTGTTTTCAAATGGCATAGATTATAATAGGATGAGATTTTGTTTATTTTGTTCAAGAGACAACTGTACTTGGCAAAAGATAAAACAAGGAACTTATTTAAGTTGTCAGTTGGATTTGCATTAAATACGGGGATAAATCAATTGAAGGATGGGATAATATGCAAGCAGTAATTACAGTAATTGGTAAGGATAAGGTTGGTATTTTAGCGAAAGCAGCCACTAAATGTGCTGAATTAAACGCAAATATTGTAGATGTTGAGCAATCTATCATGCAAGACCTTTTTACCATGGTGATGATCGTCAATATTGATGGTTTAAGCGTTGAATTTGAGGACTTTAAAAAAGAAATTAAAGATGCATTAACTGCGATGGAAGTTTATGTAATGCACGAAGATATTTTTAATGCCATGCATAAAATTTAAGTCAGTTGAGGAGAAACAAACATGCTAGAAATGAATAATATCATTGAAACAGTTTCGATGATTAAAGACAACAATTTAGATATTCGAACAATTACAATGGGGATTTCACTGATTGACTGTGCAGATCCAGATATCGACCGTGCCTGCCAAAAGGTATACGATAAAATCACTACAGTTGCCAAAGACTTGGTAAAAACTGGTGAAGAAATTGAAGAGAAATACGGGATACCAATCGTTAATAAGCGTATTGCTGTAACGCCAATTTCGCAATTATTAGCGGCTTCAGGTGGTGACCCGTTAAAATACGCCCATATCTTAGATAAGGCAGCCAATGCAGTTGGTGTCAATTATATCGGTGGGTATACAGCCTTAGTGCATAAAGGATTTTCTGCTGGGGACCGAGCTTTAATCGAATCAATTCCCCAAGCCATGGCTGAAACAGACCACGTTTGTTCATCCGTTAATATTGGGTCAACACGTGCAGGAATCAACATGGATGCTGTTAAAATCATGGGTGAAGTTGTCCGTAAAGCAGCTGAATTAACCCAAGAAAACGAAAGCATGGGGGCCTCTAAGATAGTCGTCTTTTGTAATGCAGTTGAAGACAATCCATTTATGGCCGGTGCCTTCCACGGTCAAGGGGAGCCGGATGTTGTGATCAACGTTGGGGTTTCTGGACCAGGTGTTGTCCGCAATGCACTTGCAGAATTGCCAAAAGATGCATCTCTTGAAACAGTGGCAGATACGATTAAACAAACAGCTTTCAAAGTCACTCGTATGGGCCAATTAGTAGGTACAGAAGCCTCTAACATGCTTGGTGTACCCTTTGGTATCGTAGACTTGTCATTAGCGCCTACGCCAGCTGTTGGTGATTCTGTAGCTCATATCCTAGAAGAAATTGGTTTAGATCAAGTAGGTGCCCATGGATCAGTAGCGACTCTAGCTATGCTTAATGATGCAGTTAAAAAAGGTGGTATCATGGCATCATCAAATGTTGGTGGTTTATCAGGTGCCTTCATTCCAGTTAGTGAGGATGCAGGGATGATTGCTGCTGCTGCTAACGGTACTTTAAATCTTGAAACTTTAATGTCTATGACGGCAGTATGTTCAGTTGGTTTAGATATGATCGTCATACCTGGTGATACAACGCCTGAAATTATTTCAGCGATTATTGCTGATGAAGCAGCCATTGGGATGATCAATTCTAAAACAACAGCTGTTCGAGTAATTCCAGCTATCGGTCGTCGTGATGATGAAGTCTTGAACTTTGGTGGTTTGTTTGGTGAAGCTTCTGTTATGCAAGTCAATAGAACTTCTCCAAATACCTTTATCAACCGTGGTGGTCGTATTCCAGCGCCAATTCAATCACTTAAAAACTAAAATAATTTTTTAAAGCTAAAGCTCTTATCTTATCACGAGGTAAGAGCTTTTATTTGGTGGTCTAAAATTTTCCAATTATAATGTAGGTACAGTGTAAACTGAATACGTATTAAGGGGAAATTACATGAATTTATTAAATCAAACATTAACCTTAAATAATGGGGTAGAAGTCCCACAAATCGCATTAGGGACTTGGCAAACACCGACCGCTGAGGCAGTGAGCTCAGTTCGTTTTGCTCTAGACAATGGCTACAAACACATTGACGGTGCCCATGCTTACGGAAACGCTAAAGGGATTGGTGAAGGGATTAAATCTTCTGGCGTTAACCGTGAAGATATCTTCATCACAACTAAGGTTCGCGGGGAATCGAAAACTTATGAAGCGGCTATGGACAACTTCTACCAAGAATTAAAAGATTTAGACACTGATTATATTGATTTATTGTTAGTACACTGTCCGACGCCATGGCGCTTTTTCTCAAGAACTGATGACAAACGTCCAAGCTTCTATGAAGAAAATATCCAAGTATGGCGAGCTTTAGAGGAATTGTATGATAAAGGCTTAGTCCGTGCAATCGGGGTTTCAAACTTTAACGCAGACGACTTACAACACTTAATTGAAAACACAAATATTAAACCTGTTGTAAACCAAATCAAGTACCACATCGGCTATACGCAAGACGATATTGTATCTTATTGTGAAGCTAACGACATCATCGTTGAAGCTTATTCATCATTAGGTACAGGTCGCTTATTAGGCAACGAAGATATTAAGGCGATTGCAGATAAGTACGGTGTATCCGTACCGCAGTTATGCTACCGTTATCCTTTGCAAAAAGGTCACATCATTCTACCAAAATCAGTTCACGAAGAATACATTCTTGCCAATGCTGAATTAGATTTTGAAATTTCTGAAGCTGATATGGCAACTTTAGATGCAATCATTATTGAATAACCTGCTTGTCATCCTTCATAAAAAAATGAAGCCAGGGAATACCTAGCGCTAGAAATAAAAATGGTGATGAATTAATGATAAATATGATTTTTTCGTTGCGGTTTTTGTTTTGATTGATTTCGGACAAAAATTATTTCCACGTTAATTTTGCTTTTAGCGTAGATAACTATTCTATGTTGTCATAATTTTGATAGATGGAGGGTCACTTATTAAATTTTTGTGTTTCACTTATCGTTTAAGATATTTGACTCATTAGGCTTTTTAAAAGAATAAAAACCCTTTAACTCTCTAGTTTAGGATGAGTTGAAGGGTTTCTTTGTTGGGAGACTATCTTGTTTTGCAAATCTTATTTTAAATGTCTTTTTTAGAGGCAATGTACTCCTTCACTAAACGATCGTATTCGTGCATAATTGATGAAATGACCGGACTTTTTACCGACGCTAATTTGAAGGAATCGATGGAAGCTATAGGCAATACATCATTACCCGTTCCTGATATAAAAGCGCCATCGATAGTATTTAATTCAGTTACTGGAATATTTTGTTCAATGATATCAATTTGCTGCTGTTGGCAAATAGCTACAATTTTAGAACGGACAATACCTAAAAGAACATTTTTAGCTGGGGGAGTATAGAGTTTCTCCCCTTTAACAATAAATAGATTTGAACGACTGCCTTCTGTGACGTTACCTTCGTGGTCGACTAAAAGCACTTCATATGAACCCGTTTTTTCTCGTTCCGCTAGTACAGTTTTTTGATACGCTTCACGTTGGATCTTGATATTCGGATCTTCTCTTTCCAAATTCAACAAAGTTGTTTTAATGCCAGTTTGATAATAGCGCGCAGGCGGATAAGGACTTTTAGTGAAGAAAGCCAGTAAACCCATATCTTTATTCCATATCAATTTGATATTTTGATCAAAGGCACCATTCTTATCAATAAGCTGGTATAAACGATTGATTAAAATATCATCTGAATCTGTTAAAGGAAGACCTACAGATCCAGCAAACGCTCTGAATCGGCGCAAATGATCTTCTAAAAACAGCGGTATGCCCTCTCTAACGCGAATCACTTCATACACATTTTTTCCTGTTAATTTTTCAAACGGATGCAGGTTGTCGGTAGATTGTATTTTATCATTATGATAGTAAAAATTTTGTTCAACATATTCCATATTTTTCATCCCCTTTTATTTGATCATGGTGTTTAATTTATTCAGGAGCGTGTTGATGGTTTATTTTAGATAAGTTTATCACTTTTTCTAAATGAAGACAGCATTGTTTTTTAATAGTTGAATAGATAGACTTTATCCAATAGGGTGGTTGGGATATTCTATACAAAATACGTTCTGGGAGAAGGTTTTTTATGATAGTTTTAGTAGTAGAAACCACTTGTTGTTTATGAGAAAAGGTATAAGACAAAGCTTAAAGTGGTACGACAATAAAGAAGTTTTCAAACGTAAACGATTACATAACTTTTGACTTATATAAAACAAGATGATAAACTCACACCATAGCTGAAACGAAACTATCACTTTTGTAAGAAGGAGAGATTCTATGCGCGCAGTAACATGGCAAGGAAACGAAAAAATGGAAGTCAAAACAGTTCCGGATCCAACCATTGAAGAACCCACTGATATGATCATTCGCATTACAGCAACAGCTATTTGCGGTTCTGACTTGCATTTATATCATAACGGGAAACCGGTTATGGAAGAAGACTATGTAGTAGGGCATGAACCTATGGGCATTGTAGAAGAAGTTGGTTCTGCAGTGACGAAAGTGAAAAAAGGCGACCGAGTAGTTATCCCTTTCAACATTGGTTGTGGAGAGTGTCATTTCTGTGCTCATCATATGGAAAGTCAATGTGACAATTCCAACCCTAATCCAATGTTTGACCAAGGTGGATTGTTCGGTTTTGGTAAAATGAATGGAAATCACCCAGGAGGACAAGCTGAATACTTACGTGTCCCATTTGCAGATTTTACTTCTTTTGTTGTGCCAGAAAATAATCTTCCGGATGAAAAGGTATTATTTCTATCAGATGTACTGCCAACAGCATATTGGAGTGTAGAACATAGTGGTATGAAACCAGGAGATACAGTAATCGTATTGGGTTCTGGCCCTATCGGATTATTTGTACAAAAATTTGCCAAAATGAAAGGTGCTAAACGTGTAATTGCCGTAGATAACGTCGACCATCGTTTGCAGCATGCGAAAAAAATGAACGGCGTAGAGACCGTTTATTTTTCAGATGTATCCCAAGTTGGTAGTGAATTATATGAAATGACTAAGGGCGGTGCTGAGGTAGTAATTGATTGTGTAGGAATGGATGGTGTCACGCCAATAAAAGAAAAAACTAAAGAAATTCTTACCCCGCAAAGCGGTTCCTACTCACCGATACAGACGGCAAGTGAAGCTGTGAAGAAATTTGGTACATTAATGGTAACTGGGGTTTACATGACTCCAGCAACGAATTTCCCGTTCCAAGATTTCTTTACGCGTAATGTGAATATTAAAATGGGACAAGCACCGGTTATCCACTTGATGCCGAAAATCTATGACATGATTGAAAAAGGGGAATTTGACCCATCGGATATCATTACACATACAATGCCTTTGGAACGAGCTGCTGAAGCATATGATATTTTTGACAAAAAAGCTGATAACAACATTAAGGTAGTATTGAAACCAGGTATGTCTTAGAAGAATGATTGGTGCTAGGAAATAACTAGCTCTAAAAATAAAAAATGCGATGAGATAATCATAAAAGGTGATTGTTTCGTCGCATTTTTTTTAACGGATTTGTGCGATAAGAAATCATTCAGACATTTATGCGATGTTTCTTTACAGTACGACGACTTCGCTTGTGTACAAAATGCCCTTTTGGAATCGTCGTTTCTACTTTCATTGTAACTTCAAATTCTATCAGTTCTTCCCCCCAAATGATTAATAATTTCTTCAATACCTTATGATGTTTCTAAAAACTTATTCAGATACAGCCATATTAACGTTTTTTAGAAGGATAAAAACCCTTCAACTCTTTCTAATTTAGAATGAGTTGAAGGGTTCCTTTGTTAGGAGACGGCTTTGTTCCCTAGCGCCATCCTTTTTATTTTTCTAACCATCTTGTTCAATGTTATCTTCTTCAAGTTCTTGACGGCGTTGTTCATTTTCTGCACTACGTAGTTTAAAGGATTCTAATACTTCTTGAACCTTAGCGTTTACAGTAGCATTTGTCTTAGAACGGAAGCTTTCAAGTTTGTTCATGTAGTCATCCATCGAACCACCGATACCAAAGATAAAGCTTGGTTGTTCTGGATCCATAGCCGCGGTAAACAATTCAGTGTTGGTTGCTGCTGATGAAGGGATTGTATAACTTGTATCATACGGTCCTTCAAAGCTACCAGATTTCGTACCAGTTTCCGTCACAACTGTTTCCTCGTGAACGCCTTCAGGTTCTTCTAAAACTTCACCAGAACCCATTGTGTTCGGGTAGTAGTAGTTTAGTCGGTTACCTAAGGTTGTCCAGTAACGTAATGACCGTTGAGCTGGCGTACCATATACTGCATTTTCAGCTTGGCTATATAGGTCACGAGTTTGCGTGATGTTATCATAACCAATCCAAGAAGTAAGGGTTACATTAGGTGTCGACCCGTTTGCCCACAAATCTTTAAATTGTTCTGAAGTACCAGTCTTCATGAACCAGTCTAAATCACTGTCCATTTGCGCTTTATAAGAAGCCATAGCACCTGTACTTGTCGCATCCTTTAAGATATCAGCAATTACATAGGCTACATCTTCATCAAAGACGCGTTCTTTTTGCGTTTGATGTTGGTAAACCACGTTACCATTGGAATCTGTAATAGTTTCGATTAGGTAAGGTTCAACGTAAACACCACCATTTGCAAAAGTCGCAAAGGCTGCCGCGTTTTCTAATACAGTTGGACCAGTAGTTGTCCCACCTAGTGATAGGGCTAAGTTATTGAATTCATCAGTTGAAACCGCATCCTTTAACCCCATCTTATATGCATAAGATTGAATATCGACGCCTTGGTTTAATAACTCATTATATAAGGCCAGTGTCGGGTTATTCATAGACGTTGAAAGGGCATAGCGAGCAGTAACAAAGTCATTTGAAATAGTAGTCCCAAAGTTGGTTGGTTCATAAACGTCCCCATCTGGTTCTACGATACGAGTATAAGTATCCGCTAGCATGGTATTTGCGCCAGCAATTTGTTCTTGCAGGGCTGGACCGTAAGTCAAGAGCGGTTTGAATGATGAACCAGGTGAACGACGAGATCTAAAGGCGTGGTCAACTTGACTCGTATCAAAGTCTATCCCCCCAACAAAACCAAGGACTTGGCCCGTGTCGTTATCTAGTAAAACCGTTCCATTTTGAACAGGTTCTACAACTTCAATGGGGTCACCATTTTCATCTGTTGATTCTGAATAATAGGTGGTACCAAATGAAGCAGAAAATTCTTGAACGGTTGAGTTCATTGTTTCGTAAATATCAGGATCGACTGTTGCTTTAATGGTTAAACCACCGTTACGCATTTGATTTTCCGCCTCAGCATAATATTGGTTGTATAACTGATCATTCGCGTTAACATCAGCCATAGTCAGTCCATCAGCCGCTACTTTTTGTTCCATCAAGATATCAATGGTTTCAAGTTCAACCGCTTGATAGATGTATGAATTACGTTCATCTGGTACTTCTTCGCTAGTTCCCGCACTTAAGAAGTCTTGGGTAATATCATAATGAATCGCTTGTTGATATTCTTCTTCAGTAATATAGTTGGTTAACCGCATCCGTTGTAAGACTTCATGCGAACGGATAATGCCATCTTCTAAATATTCAGCATCGTTTAATTCACCGGATTGCAAGAAGGGGGTATAAGTATATGGGTTTTGCGGAATACCCACTAAAAAGGCTGCTTGTGCTAAAGTAACTTCACTCGCTGATACACCGAAAATCCCTTGGGCTGCAGTTTCAATCCCTGCAATATTTTCCCCTTTATGATTACGGCCATATGGCGATTCATTCAAGTAACCTTGCAGAATCTGCTCTTTTGAATAGTGGTTTTCTAACCGCATCGCTAGCAAAATTTCCTTTGCCTTACGTTCAAAAGACACTTCATTGGTTAATAATTTTTGCTTGATCAACTGTTGGGTAATGGTTGAACCACCGGAAGTCCCTCCCACACCAAGGAAGGTTGAAGCACCTGCACGGATAATGGCTGACGGTACCACACCATCATGTTCGAAGAAGTTCTCATCTTCTGTAGCTACTAAACCATTAATAATATATGGACTAACATTTTCTAGTTTAGTATTTTCACGAACCAAGTCAGCGCGAATACTAGAAATTTCAGTATCATCACTATAAGTCATGGTCGAAATCTCACCGGCATTCTCCACCGCATTAGAAAGTTCCTCTTCAGTGGGGATTGGCATATCTTCCACCAAACCAATGAAATAGCCTGATCCTAATCCAAGACCCAATGTCCCACCAAGAAAGAGCATAAGTAATAAGACTAGAAATGTTTTAGCCAAGGATTTAAAAGCCACATTCACATAGAACATCACTTTTTCAGTCCCAGACAGCCCATTCCCAATTTTTTTCTTTTCTTCATTGTTTTTCTTCACTATACACACACTTTTCTATAACAAATTTTATTGTAAAAATAGCCTGATTTGCTCTTAATTATATCAAAACAATTGTATACATGCTATGTGAATTCAACTCTGTAAAATGAATGTAAAATTGATCTAGCTCGCTTTCATTCGTATTCAAAATAATCTAGGGCTAAATATAGCTAATTCGCCAACGGTCTAGTAAAATGAAGGTAACACAAAGTACATGGAGGTAGCGAATATGTCTAAAGTAAGGTTGATTATTAACCCATCATCAGGTAAGGGGACGGGGAAAGAAATTCAAAGTGATTTAGAAAAAGCGCTGTCTGCTTCCTTCGACGATGTCGAAACAAAGTTCACTGAAGGAGAGGGCGACGCCAAAAAATGGGCTCGTGAAGCAAGCGACGAAGGGTATGAAGCTGTTGTCGTCGTTGGTGGTGATGGAACTGTTAACGAAGGGATTTCAGGAATCGCTGAAACAGATTCAACCATTAAATTTGGTCTTATTCCACTTGGGACAGCCAACGATCTAGCTCGAGCTTTAGGAATTAGCCTAAAACCTCAAGAAGCAGCTAAAGACTTAGCTAACTTCAAGACACGAAAAATTGATATCGCTAAAATAAACGACCAATACTTCTGCAACGTGGCCGCTATTGGATCAATTCCAACAGCCGTAATGGAAACATCAAGTGAAGATAAATCAAAATTTGGTTTCTTCGCCTACGTGCGTGACTCAATGAGAGCTGTATTAAACGATAACCAATACACCTACAACTTAGTCTTAGACGACGATAAAGAAATCGAAATCTCAACCAAAGTACTAGTGGTTGCCTTAACAAACAGTGTAGGATCATTTGAAAATATGATTGCTAACGCAACTCCAGATGATGGCTTATTACATATCATGACCTTAAAGGATGAAAATCTATTTGCTGCATTACCGAGTATGTTACAAGAATTAAACGGCGGGTATATCTCTGAAGCCAATAACATGATTACGTATAACGTTAAAAAAGTAGCTATCTCTGTCGTTACTGAAGACGCTGATGAAGTGAAAGTAAATATTGACGGTGAGGTTGGTCCAGCGCTACCAATTGCTATCGAAGTCTTACCATCACATGTGGAAGTAATGGTACCTAATAAATAGGCTTCATTGCTATGATGTCAATACTTTGATATAATAACCTAGTGAAAAATTACAGGAAAGAGGGTATATGTCGTGTCTGGACATAATAAATGGAGTAAAATCAAAAACAAAAAAGGTGCAACCGATGCTAAACGAGCGAAAGTATTCCAAAAACTTTCTCGTGAAATTTATGTAGCAACGAAAGCGGGTGGACCTGATCCAGAATCAAACCCATCTTTACGTTTGGTTATGGATAAAGCAAAAGCAGCGAACATGCCTAACGACAATGTAAACCGTGCGATTGAAAAAGGTTCAAGTAACACTGCTGGTGAAGACTACGATGAAATCACGTACGAAGGTTATGGACCAGGCGGTATTGCTATTTTAGTTGAAACCTTAACTGATAATACCAACCGTACGTTAACCAATATACGTACTATCTTTAACAAAAACGGTGGTTCATTAGGTGAATCAGGTTCAGTTGCTTACATGTTTGACCGTCAAGGTTACATCGTGATTGAGCGTGAAGGTTTAGACCTTGACGAAGATGAAATGTTAATGAACGTAATCGAAGCTGGTGGGGAAGACATGACAACTTCAGATGAAGTATTTGAAATTTCTACAGAAGCTTCTGACTTCACTGATGTTCGCGACGCCTTAGAAGCGCAAGGATTCAAATTAGCACAGGCTGAAATCACAATGGTAGCTAAAACAATGTTAGAACTACCTGAAGATAAAGCCAGCCAACTTGAAAACTTGATCGACTTATTAGAAGACGACGATGATGTACAAAACGTACATTACAATACAGAATTAGCTGAATAAAGTTATTCAATACAAATAGTGTTGGTAGAGGTTCGAAAGAAACTTCCGCCAACACTTTTTATATAATCAAAAAGACGACCTAAGTACACTGGCGCGAAACCAGCTTACATAGGTCGTCTTTATCTTTTTACTACTTGCTGTTTAAGATACGTTTAACCACTTTAAGACGGGTAAATTCTTCACGTTCTTTCTCTTCAAGGGCTGAAGAAATAGATTTTTGTGCACCCTCCAATTGAGGAATGGTCACGTTTTGAAGGGCATTTACACGTTTTTGCGTTTTCTGCATGTTGTTCGCTAAACGATAAGCCGCATTCTCAACTTCAGCAATTTGAATCAACAATTCTTTTACCCGACGAAAGGCAATCCTTGCTTCATCAATAGCTACTGTATTGTCATAGAATGAGTAAGCGGGCTTCATAGGTCGGGGTTTGTAATTAATTTCTGGCACCTCTGAACCCATGACACTACGTACTTTTAATTGGATATCGTCTTCAACATCTACGTTAGTTGATGCATCATGTACACTTAAAATACCATTTTCATAAGCAGCAATTGTCAATTTATGATAAGCCAACTCATAAGCCTTTTTAAGGTCATCTTGTAAGCCAGAAGCCTTATTCAGCAAATCAATCAACTCATTCATCAAGATAATCCGTTTCCGGTCCATCAATAGGTAACCGTTTCGCGAAAGATCTAATGTCTTTTGAATCTGCATTAAGTTCCCCTTGGTAGGGGTGTTATTAATATCCATTAATTTTCACCACCTTATACTAGGGGTTTGTCAGTTGTTTGTTGGTTTAATACCTCATCAGCTGTGTTTTTGTAGTATTTATCAAGGACTTCAGTATCCATACGGGTCAATTCCTCACGCGGGAAAATACCTAATAATTGCCAACCTAAGTCCAATGTCTCTTGGATGCTTCTTGTTTCATCTTGGCTTTGACCTACAAATTTTTGTTCGAATAATTCACCAAATTTAAGGTAAAGTTTATCAATATCCGATAACTCTTCTTCCCCGATAACAGAAGCTAAAGATTTAGCCTCGTTGGCCCCAGAATAAGAAGCGAATAATTGGTTAGCTACGTCAGAGTGGTCTTCACGGGTAAACCCTTCACCAATACCATCTTTCATCAAACGAGATAGGGATGGTAGAATCCCAACTGGTGGATAAACGTTTTTTCCTTCAATCACACGGTCCAATACGATTTGTCCTTCAGTTATATAACCAGTAAGGTCAGGGATAGGGTGCGTGATATCATCGTTAGGCATGGTCAAAATAGGAATTTGCGTTACTGAACCTGGCTTACCTTTAACGATACCCGCACGTTCATAAATAGTTGCCAATTCAGAGTAAAGGTAACCTGGGTAACCTTTACGAGAAGGGATTTCTTGTTTTGCTGATGACACTTCACGTAAGGCCTCAGCAAAAGAAGTCATATCTGTTAAGATAACTAACACATGTTTACCTAAATCATAAGCCAAGTATTCAGCTGTAGTTAAGGCCACACGAGGGGTAATTAGACGTTCCATAACGGGATCGTCAGCGGTGTTCACGAACATGGTTACGTGGTCCATGGCACCGGACTCTTCAAATGAACGACGGAAGTAGTCGGCAATATCATGTTTTACACCCATAGCAGCAAATACAACAGCGAATTCTTCGTCAGAATCTTCACCCAATTTAGCTTGTTTAACGATTTGAGCGGCTACTTGGTTATGACTCATACCATCACCAGAGAAGATAGGTAATTTTTGACCACGAATTAACGTCATTAATCCGTCAATGGCTGAGAACCCAGTTTCAATATAGTCACGTGGGTAAACACGAGATACAGGGTTCAGTGGTGCACCATTAACATCACGCTTAATGCCAGAATGGATTGGTCCTAAATTATCAATTGGTCGACCGATTCCATCAAACACACGCCCTTGAATTTCAGGTGCAAGTTCGATTTCTAAACCGTGGCCAGTAAATTGTATATGTGTATTGTCTAGAGACATAGAAGTAGTTGAGTCAAATACTTGAATGATGGCTTTTTCGCCTTCCATTGTAATAATTTGACCTAATTTTTCTTCGTTGCCATTCACGCGAAAGCGTACGATATCGTTATATGCAGCACCTCTAACACCGTCTACAACTACTAGAGGGCCATTAATGGAATTTAATCCTAGATATTCTATTGCCATTATTATTCCCCCTTAACCGTTCTCTTGCATAGCATTTTCATAGAATGTATCGATATCCTCAAAGTAGTGATCGAAATCAGTTAAGTTGTCATTTGAGGTTGTATACTTCATGTTGATTACATCAGTGAAAATGTTTGATTTATTTAGATATGACATCGGCATACCCCATTGGACCAATGACTTCGCACGGTGATGTAAGTATAAAATAACTTCTATCATTTTTTCTTGTTTAGCCATTGGCACCGCTGAGTCTACCTTATGGAAGGTATTTTGTTGTAAGAAACCTTCACGGAAAACACGAGCAGTTTGTAAGACTAATTTTTGGTGGTCAGGTAGTACATCAGAACCGATTAGTTTTACAACTTCCATTAATTGGTCTTCTTCATGTAAAAGAGCCATCATTTCAGCCCGGTTAGCTAAGAATTTTTCAGAAACGTTGGCAGTATACCAAGCACCTAAATCATCCACGTACTGACTATAAGAGTTCATCCAGTTAATAGCAGGGTAGTGGCGTTTATGGGCAAGTTCTGAATCTAGCCCCCAGAAACAACGTACGAAACGTTTTGTATTTTGGGTAACTGGTTCAGAGAAGTCCCCACCTTGAGGAGACACAGCACCGATGATCGATACTGAACCTTCAGATTGGTTTAAGTTACGCATGTAACCAGCCCGTTCATAGAAAGTTGCGATACGGCTAGCTAGGTATGCTGGGAAACCTTCTTCAGCTGGCATTTCTTCAAGACGACCAGATAACTCACGTAAAGCTTCCGCCCAACGAGATGTTGAATCGGCCATGATCGCTACGTCATAACCCATATCACGGTAGTATTCAGCGATTGTTAAACCTGTATAAATAGAGGCTTCACGAGCTGCTACCGGCATGTTGGAAGTGTTGGCAATTAAAACTGTACGTTCCATCAAAGGCGCATTTGAACGAGGGTCAATCAATTTTGAGAAGTCTTCAAGTACTTCGGTCATTTCGTTACCACGTTCACCACAGCCAATGTAGACAATCACATCTGCATCAGCATATTTGGCAATCTGATGTTGCATAGTTGTTTTCCCAGTACCAAAACCACCAGGAATCGCAGCAGTACCACCTTTAGCGATAGGGAAGACAGAGTCGATAATCCGTTGACCAGTTACAAGTGGTGTAGTTGACTCGAAACGAGAAGCAACAGGTCGTGCTTGCCGGATTGGCCATTCTTGATAAGCTTTGATTTCATCAATGTCACCGTTGAAGCGACGAACTTTAACCAAGATATCTTCGATAGTATAGTCACCCTCAGCAACGACTTCTACGACTTCACCAACAGTTGTAGGTGGTAACAAAACTTTATGGGTAACGGCGTTAGATTCTGGAATTTCGGCAATAATTTCACCACCAGAAACTTGGTCACCGACTTCAACAACTGGTTTCACATGCCATAAGGTTGATTTATCAAGCGAATCTACTTGTACACCACGTTTGATCATGTATCCGGATTGTTTTTCAATTTCAACTAAAGGACGTTCAATACCATCATATATATTATTGATTAGACCAGGGCCTAACTGTACTTTAATCGGCATTGTTGTACCGTAAACGCGTTCTCCAGGACGGATACCCGCGGTTTCTTCGTACACTTGGATAGTGGTTTCTTTTTCATTGATAGAAATAACTTCCCCAACTAATTTGTCTTCCCCAACGTGGACCATTTCTTGCATGGATAAGTCGGTTGGACCAGCTATTTTAACGATTGGGCCCGAAATTGAATAAATTAAATTTTCGTTTGCCATTCTAGTCATCAACCTCCTTGATAGTAAAGCTATCTTCAACGTTTTCTAATAGGGTAGAGAAAGAGTAGTCAATTAATACTTGACGGTCTTTCAAGACGCCACGAACGCCACCCAAAAACTCACGGTCTGAAATTTGAATATTTGCATTTGTTTCTTCTAATAAAGTTTCAATCATACCTTGATCTGAATGGTTGATGTAAACAACCAACTCTTCACGATTTTTTTCTGCATAGTCTTTTAAGTTATTAATCATCACAACTAATTGGTTGCGGTATTCATCTGTTTGCATGTAATTTTGAATCGCACTGTTGAATTCAGCGAATAGCGTTTTTCTCAACTTTTCTTCTAGTAAGTACAAGTCACGTTGTAAGTGAATTTGACTTTGAGAAGTGTTTTTATTCAACTCTTTACGCATATTTTTTTTGGCGTTGGCAAATTTTGCATCAAACTCTTGATTTGTATTTTTCACAAATTCATCATAGTCTTTTTGCAAAGTTGCTTGGTATTGATTGACTTGTTCGTCAATAATATCTTGCGCTTGTTGGTTGACTTGCGTTTCAAAATAAGCAAATTTATCTTCTAAATCCATTGCTTAAAACTCCCATTCTATAATTGGATACCGATTGCATGTTGAATTGTTTCAGCAATGGTATTGGTCGCATTTTGATATTCATTTGCACCTAAGACTGAAGTGATAAGTGGTGTTGCTTGGTTAAAGCGAACATCATTTACAAGGTCTTGATTGCTTTCAATTAGAGAAGGCGAAAGATAAAGAATGCCAATACCTTTATCTGCTATTGCACGTTTAAAGGCAGGTTCAAATTCCGCAGGCTTTACAATTTCACCTTCAATACCTACTAATCGCAATCCAGTCAAAGTGTCTAAGTTATCACAGATTACGTAAGCTTTCATTATAGTTGACCTAAAATCATGAATGAGATGATCAAACCGTAAAGGGCAACCCCTTCAGCAAGACCAACGAAGATTAATGAACGACCGAAGATTGAACCATCTTCTGAAATAGCACCTAGGGCAGCTGAAGCTGCAGAGGCAACGGCGATACCACCACCAACACATGATAAACCAATTGATAAGGCAGCAGCGATGTAACCCAGACCTGTTGCTAAACCAGCAGTTTCTGCAGCAGCATCAGTTGATGCTAAAGCAACTTCTGGGTTGTAAGCTAATACGATAGCAATTAAGATACCAGCTACAACGAATACTAAGTTAGTAGTTAATGATTTTTTGTAACGATTTCTTGTTTTTTTGCCTGTGTAGAAGTAACCAAATGGTAAAACAAAACCCAATACGAAAGTTGCAACCATTGTCAGTTTAATTAATAATTCTGTTGTCATTTTTATTTTCTCCTTAAATCTTTAATCCAAATATTTTTAAATTCAATACCATCGCCACGATAGAAGTGACTGAAGATTTCATAAAATTCAAGACGTAAAACTTGAATTGCCACGACTAATCCTTCAAAACCAATTACAAACAAGTTACCTAAGATAATGACCAACCAGTTGATGTTGCCACTATTTTCAGCACCTGCAAACATTAATACCACACTCATCATTGCACCATGGGAAATAGCGAACGCACCCACACGGACGAATGAAATTGAGTTAGAGAAGTAAGTTAATAGGGTTTCAAATGTTTCAAAGAAGATTGTTAATGCTTGAATCACAATGTTGTCACCATTTTTCTCTTTATGGTTTTCCAACTTGCGAATGATTTCTTCCTTAAAGGCAATCGTGATTAATGCTAAAGCTAGGATAGCGATTAAGATGCCAATTGCTGGAATTGTGTGTCCAGACATGTAAAGGATTAACATAGCTACCAATACAAAGTAGAAAATGAATCCGGCAATACCGTTCTTATCAAGAATAGCTTCCCATTTTTCTCCGGCATTAAAGCGTTGCACGATGTTGACAATCATTGTTGCGAGGATCATGAACATACCAAAGGCGACTGCTACGATAAATACTGTATTTAAGCTTCCGAAGAAGGGAATGTCTGTCATGTGTGTCATAGGAGGTAGCCATAATGCATGGATAACATCTTCAAATCCAAAGATTGATCCGTAAAGGAAACCAAAGATAGTTGAACTTAATCCAATTGGCGCTAACATACCGATAGGGCGTAATTTCTTGTTGAAGAATCCGACAAGCCCTACAAGAAATAGAATGAATCCCTGACCCACGTCTCCGAACATGGCACCAAAAAGAAGGGAGTAAGAAATACCTACAATCGCTGTTGGATCAATTTCACGGTAGTTTGGAACGCCGTACATTTTGGTTAGTAACTCAAAAGGGCGGATTAGGAAATTGTTCTTCATTTTTGTAGGTGGATTCAAATGACTGTTGTCATCTTCATCTTCGATATACATAGTCACGTTTGGATCGTTTTTCACTTCATCGCTGAATTTTTGCGCATCAGATTGAGCCATCCAACCGATTAATAAGTAACGTGTTTCTTTTTGCGCGAATTCCTCACGGGTAATTGCTGCAAATTTACGAACACCAAAGGCTTGAGATAAATCCATCAAACGACTTTTAGCAGCTAATAAATTAGGTGCAACTGGCGTTACCAAAGCACGCATTTTACGTTTCAATTGGATTAACTGGCTTTCAGTATCTTCCACTAGGTTTTGGTATTTATGGGTAATTTCACGGAAGCTACCACTTTCTTCAGGAAGGTAAATCCGTTCCCAAGCTAGTGAGAATAGAAGGGCATCAACACGTTGGCGCGCTTCATCTGGTGTAAAGTAGACCCCGTAAACGTATTTTTCAGTTTCTTCACTCTTCACAAAGATGGCCGGAACCATTGAGTCCACATATTTTTCGAACTTACGGTAGTTTTCACGAGTGAAACGACCGAAACGGAATTTAATGTGGTTCATTTCGTAAATTTTATCTAAGTTGAAGTCAATCGATTGGAAGGGTCTAAACATTAACAAGTTTTCATTTGCTTCATCATGTGCTGCTTGCACTTTAGTAATGGCTTCTCGTTCATGTTGTAAACTTTCTTCAACTTCGTTCACTAAAGCTTTTGCTTGATCAAAGGTCATGGGTTTGTCCAAATGAATGTCTTTACCATGCTCAACGTTTGTGTAGTCTAATAAGTTATCAATTCGTTCTTCCCAAGGTTCATAAGGGTTTGGACTTGTATAGGGACGAAGTGTTCGAATCTCTGACAACTCCTTCAACGCATTTTCTAAATGGATAGGGTAGTGGGTCAAATAACGATCCGCCATCCGGTCAATATCGTCACGAGGACCGGTAATATTGACTAAGCGCATTTCGGTTATCATTGATTTAAACTCCTTTCTATAGGTGAAATGTTTTTATATGTAATTCGTTCGGTTAATTCTTCTAACATCAATAAAGCATGACGGCTATCCTCTAAATAATTGATAATTGCATACATTGATCTCGGTGCTCTAGTCGCAAGATGACGTTGTAAGGCTCTTAAGAATTCTTCCTCATATTTTTGTAGGGATTCATCTGTCGATAAATGTTCAAAAATGTCACCATAACCAAGCTCAGCAACCGTGATTTCGAAGTTTCGAATATCAGGTGCTTGCAATAATCGATCGATATACTCGTCATTCAAACGATACTTCCCGACTACTAAAGCAGATGTGACTTCGTTATCGCTTAATTGGTAGAGGAATTTCAAACGATAAATTGTAAAAATATTTAAGATATCAAAGCGGGCGCCGAATAGTTTTTTAAAACCTGTTAATGACTCACCGGTTAGATATTTTTTACCTCCTTGCCAAATTTGTTGAATGACAAATTGGTCAAAGGCAATTTCGAATTCATAGCGCTCGTAGTCATTTTGACTAAATAAGTTACTATATTGTTGGAAAAAAGGTCCGTAAATGGTGTCAGCAAGTGCATCCACAACTGTTTTTACATCAGTTGCCATGATCAAATCTGTCGTTTTGAATCCGCGATTATCATCGAGATAATGGGTGACTGGGCTCATGATAACGGTTGTTTCACCACGATTTACGACGGTTCTTAAGGTGTGTTTGATAAACCAAGCCTCAAAAAACATTGCATATCGTTTAAGGAAAGCGCGTTGTTGCAAAGAGGAAAAACGATATAATTTTAAAAACTCAAAGAAATTGCCGTAATTAAGCATCAACTCAATATCTTCTCGCGAAGAGACATCAGTTTTTAGAACGTCTGCTGCCTTTTTGTAAGAAGGATTTTCGGTGATTAATGCGTACAATTCATTTAATGTACGAATATTCCCATGAGCCTCGATTTTCTCACTGGTCAATAAATGCTTTCGCATACCATGAATTTTTGTGTCTATAGCAGTATAGTTATCCAATTTCATCGACTCCAAGCTTTGTTACTTTTTCCATGAACTCGTCTACATAAAGACCGTGTTCATTGTCAAGAATATCTTGAATGCGTTGCATTTTACGGGAAAATTTGGCAGTAAGATTATGAGAAGTTTCATAGTCCTCAGAACTAAACGATTCTCTTGTTGTTTCGATTTTTTTAGCATAAGCATCATTAGCCGCTTGTAAAAAATCACGTTTCTTATCGTCAAATGATCTTTTAATGCTCATTTTTTGATCTTGAACCGTATTCTCCGCATCTTTAGCCGTATTTTCAATTTGATATAAACGATTTACGATGTCATCCATTGCAGTTCCCTCCCTTTTTGTAGTACCAATTTAGCGGCCTAGCTTAAAGTATATCATTTCAGAAAATTTTCAAAATTAAAACGGGGGCCTATCATGCAAAAGTGCGCAAAATTTTGAGATGCGCTTTTTTTTGCATATTATTTTTATTTCGTAAGCGATTTTATAAGAATTCTTCGTATAAATTATATGACCTGAAAATAAATGGAGGTGATAGGTTGAAAGAAATGATAGACAGTATGATTTCGATGGCGATATTAAAACGGTCCGATGATATCCACATTCTACCAGAGGGACAGCAGTATCATGTTTTTCTAAGAGACGGATACCAATTGATATTGCAGGAAACTCTTGAATTTGAAAAAGGGAGTCAGTTGATTCGGTTATTAAAGTATATGGCTAATATGGACGTAGGGGAGAAACGTATGCCCCAAGATGGTGCTATTGTCTATGACTTGGGAGACGACAAAATCGAATTACGATTATCGTCAATCTCTAATTATCTCATGCATGAATCATTAGTCATCCGTGTTTTCCATGATAAGGTGACCAGTGATTTTAAATCCAATCACTTGAATCAAGCAGCTTATGACACCCTGAACAAATATATGAAGCGCAAAAGTGGTTTGATCATATTTTCGGGCCCAGTTTCTTCAGGGAAAACAACGACCATTTACCAACTGTTAAGGAATACCTATCAAGAAAAAGCCAGTCAAATTATTACAATAGAAGAGCCCATTGAAATTAAAGAACCTACTTTCTTACAAACAGAAGTCAATGAAAAGGCGGATATTACTTATGACCGTTTGCTGACCGCTAGTTTGCGTCACCATCCGGATATCATTCTAATTGGCGAAATCAGAAGTGAAGAAACAGCGAAAATGGTGATTCGCGCATCACTGACTGGTCATCTAGTTTTAGCCACCGTTCATGCTAAAAATACTTTTGGTGTAATTGGACGCTTGAAAGAATTAGGCATCACAAACGAACAATTGGTCCAGACCTTGCTATTAGTCGTTGCCCAAAGGTTGGTGCCTCGTATCACTGATCCAGAAATTGTTGCGACTGAGAAATTAGCCTTATTTGAGTTACTACAGGGTGACCAGCTGAGTAGTTTCATTTTAAATCAAAGCTATCCAAATGATTTTAAATCACTAAATCGACTATTAAAGGAGGCTTATGATCATGGCTACATCACCCAGTCCAGCATGGAAGAATATCAACTGGAAACAATTAGCGAAAACTGAAATTACTAGCACTTGGCAACCGCAACTACAGGCGACTGTACTTTTATACATCGCAGAAATGCTTCAAGAAGGGTTTCCTATGCTTGAAATATTTTCTTTTTTAAAGACTATTTTTCCTAAGCAAGAAGTGACTTTTGGCAAAATGGCGACCGGTTTCTCAGCTGGTCAGTATTTTTATCAAGTTATACATGAAATGAAAATTAAGGGTAATGTAGCTTATCAAATTCAAGTGGCAGAAGCTTATGGCAATTTTGGCTTAGGGCTAGAAACGATTGCCAAGTACATTCAAGAACGTGATCAACAGATGCGAAAGCTAAAAGGGGTTATGCTTTATCCAATTGCTTTAATTGTGTTGATGATTGGCATGTTATTTGGCTTGCGCATATTTCTTTTGCCACAATTAGCTTCTATGTCAGTGGGTGAGGGACAGGGATTACTGAGCTATTTATTGATTTTCTTGCAAAAGCTGCATTGGATAATGATAGGGTTCTCAATTTTGTTGTTAGTTATACTCATCATCTATCTTATATGGAAGAAGCGGACTAACCCATTAGTAAGGGCAAGGTTATATGTCAAATTACCAGTGGTTGGAAAATTATTTAGATTATATTACACCCAGTTTTTTGCTTACGAATTTAGCCAACTATTTAAAATAGGTTATTCAGTACGGCAAATCACTGAGTCGCTAATTAAACAAGATGAAGTTGCATTCTTACAAGCTTTCGGTGAGTACTTAGACGAAAGATATTATCAAGGAGTGTCATTTGCAGATAGTTTAACAGCTGCCGATGTGTTCACCCGTGAATTTCCAGCAATAGTTATTCAGGGAGAATTGTTAAATCAATTGGCGATTAAGACAAGGTTATATAGTCAGAGGGTTCTAAGACTTTTGTATCAAACGATTGACCAACAGATAAAAATAGCCCAATCCATTTTGTTTTTGAGTGTCGCAATCTGTGTGGTCATGGTCTACTTAATTTTAATGTTACCAATGTTAACGATGCTAGAAACAATCTAAGGGGGAATTATCATGAAAGAAATGTTGGTTAAGTTCATTCAAAAGTGTCGTAGAAAAGAAGGTTTTACGCTTATAGAAATGGTTCTGGTCTTATTTATTGTGGCAGCCTTGTTACTGCTAATTATACCAAACATGTCCGAGCAAACAAAAAATGTAGAGTCTAAAACTAACGCTGCTTTAGTTGAAACGGTTGAAACGCAGATGGAATTATATTTACTAGAACATGATGAAGAAAGTGTCACGGCGGAAGTACTAGCAAACGAAGGTTATATCACCAATGATCAATTAAAAAAATATAATGCTATTCCAACACAAACTGTTACCCCTTAGGAATTATTAACGTCATCATTTTAAGAGGAGTAGATTTTGATGAAAAAACATAAAAAGAAGTCGGGATTTACTCTTCTGGAAATGATACTTGTTTTATTTGCGCTGTCATTATCATTAATACTTGCGGTCCCATATGCAAAAGATGCTATTATCCGCTATGAATCAAAAGTAATGATGCGTAATGTCATGCAACACTTTGAATACGTGCATAAAATGACAATAGTTAGGAAAGGAATACATTTTGTGACTTTTTCAGGTAATACAGTAGAATTTCGAGCTGATCTATTACGACCTTCACCGGTAGATACGACGTTTGTATTTCCAAAAGAATCTAAGTTTGTCCATTATAAGAGATTTGAATTTTCTACGTCAGGAACTGTTGGGCCACAAACGATAACCTTAAGAACACCAACGAAGGATTATGCAATTGTTTATCAATTTTCTGGGGGGCGTTACGTTATTGAAGAAAAAAAGCCAATTGATCCATAATTCCAATAGTAAAAAGGGGAAACAAGGGTTTATGTTCATCGAATCTATTATTGGACTGTCCTTAATAGGGGCTATGGTCTACCTCCTTGTCATAAACCAGCAGATGCAACTTGAAAACCTAAGGCGAAGTGAAAGGGCCTTAAGTCAAAGCCGTGAACAGTTTCATCAATTAAATGCTGTTCAATTTGGGGCAAGCATACATGAAGGGATAGAAATTAATCTGGAAGAAGGCAAATTGGAGGATCAACGGGATGGTCATTTCACAGAATTTAAGATTCAAGAATAAATTAAATAGGCGAAAGTTAAATCTAACTATGTCAAATATGATTAATACAAGATCAGGATTTACCTTATTGGAAATGATTTACGGACTATTTTTCTATGCCCTAATTCAAATTACCTTTTTGGCTGTGATGGGAACAGAGATGAATATATATAACAGATATGAAGTAATGGCCTACGATGACTTTGATATCTTCTCCAACCAATTTTTGACAGATCATACACAAACGGAACTAGTTAGATATACTGCAGATACCCTTTCTCTCAAAGAAAATAATAAGGTCGGTATTTACCGGTATTATAAAGATAGCAATGGAAACTCCTGGATTAGATATTCTTTAAACGGAGGATACGAGCCACAAATTCCAAACGCTACAGGTCTCGCGATTCAAGAATTAGATAATGGGAACTTCCTGTTTAAAGTGAGGCTATTCGATGGTAAGGATTATAAAATCCTTTTACCTTTAGTAAAGAAAGGTAAATAATAATGAAGAAAAGTGGTTTTGTCTTATTTACCGCATTAATGTATATGTCGATTCTAACCTTCATCTATTTAGTTAACTTAAATATGTACAGTAGCCAAGTTAAAATGAATGAAGAAATTAAAATATCCTATCAAGCACAAATCATGTCTCGCCTGGCGGTTGAGAAAGTGATCGCTGAGAAGAAGAAAGTAGTGACTAACCAAATAAGTTCAAAGGATCAACCGTCAGAGCCGTCAGATAGTAAAGAATTGGATACATCCCATTCTAAAGAAGAAAGTGAGGTAAAACCTTTGCCGGATGAAAGCAGTGTAATCATAAATAATCCTGATCAAGCTAGTGTTTCAGAGATTCAGCCAGATGCTACCGCTGGATCGAGCAATCAAGAGGATATAGAAAATAAAGAAGCAGCTGTTAATTCAGCAACTTCAGATCAAGTAAAAGAAGTAGCGGCTGCCACTCAAACGTCAATACCATGGACAGATGGCAATTGGACTATGACCTTTAACCAGGGACATGTGTCAGTTGAATTAAAAAATAAGGTCTTTAAAACGACTGTATTCATTGTAGAAAACGGACGGCAATATAAATATAATAATGTCCCTTATGATCAAAGAACTCGGGAGTAAGTAGCTGTGGGTAATGGGTAAAAAGTGAGCAAGAATGTTGATAAAGAGCACTATGGATAAAGCTAAGTTTCATTGAAAACTGATATATGCTATACTAATTGGGCTATAAAAAGTGACTCTATTTAGAGAGATAGATTAGTCAATATGAGGTGAAAAGTTTGGAAAAGAGAATAAGTGCTTTGCAAGAAAGCATGGCAGCTGAAGGTATTAATGCATACTATGTCACTGACCCATTTAATTTAAGATATATTTCTGGTTTTACTGGCACAAGTGGTACAGCATTAATTACAGCAAATAATGCGTACTTCATCACAGATTTTAGATATCGGGAACAAGCGAAAGCACAGTGTGCTGGCTATGAAATTATCATTGCTGGCGGATCTGCAGCGCATACTAGTCCATTGCGATTCGTTCAATCCGTAGTGGTTAACGAAAATCTAGGTCAACTTGGTTATGAAGAAGAATATATGACAGTTGCTAAATTTGATGAGTTAGAAGATATCGTTTCTGCTCGCTTAATCCCAGCATCTGGAATGATTGAAGCCTTACGTCAAACCAAAGACCAAGAAGAAATTACGACAATTCAACGAGCATGTGAAATTGCAGATGCAGCTTTCGAGCATATCTTAGGCTTTATTCAAGTCGGTATGACTGAAATCCAAGTTGCAAATGAATTAGATTTCTTTATGAGAAGCCAAGGGGCAAGTGGTGTTTCTTTTGAAACAATTGTTGCATCAGGTTATCGTTCTGCTATGCCACATGGCGTGGCCTCTGATAAAGTGATTGAAGCAGGCGATATCGTGACTATGGACTATGGTTGCTACTATAAGGGGTATGTTTCTGACATCACAAGGACTATCGCTGTTGGAGAACCATCAAGTAAGATGAAAGAAATCTATGATGTTGTTTTCCAAGCAAACCAGCTGGTGAATGAGCAAGCGAAAGCTGGCATGACTGGTGAAGAAATGGATGCTATTGCACGTGATTTTATTGCTAGCCATGGTTATGGGGATGACTTTGGACACTCACTTGGACATTCTATTGGTTTAGATATTCATGAGTCACCAAATGCAAGTATGCATAATAAACAACCACTAAAAGAGTACACTGTTATTACAAATGAACCAGGCATCTACTTAGAGGGTATTGGTGGGGTTCGTATTGAAGATGACATCATTTTGACAGAAGATGGGAATAAAGTTCTGACACATGCTCCTCGTCACTTGATTATCGTGTAATTTTACGTAGATGATTGAATGCATCCGACTTTTTGAGCCAGGATGCATTTTAATGTGTTATAATTTTGGTATGATTAAATTTTTTTAGGAGATGTAAATATGATTACAACAAACGATTTTAAAACAGGCTTAACTATTCAAGATAATGGTAACTTATACCGTGTTGTAGAATTCCAACACGTTAAACCAGGTAAAGGGTCTGCTTTCGTGCGTTCGAAATTAAAAAACTTACGTACAGGTGCATTATTAGATAAGACTTGGCGTGCAGGTGAAAAAGTAGAAACTGCTCATATCGAAAACCGTGACATGCAATACTTATACGCTGATGGCGATACTCACGTCTTCATGGATAATGAAACGTATGAACAAACTGAAATTCCAGCAAACCAAATCCAAGACGAATTAAAATTCATGTTAGAAAACATGGAAGTTAAAATCATCACTTTTGGTGCTGAGGTATTAGGTGTTGAATTACCTAAGACAGTTGAATTAGTTGTTAAAGAAACAGAACCTGGTATCAAAGGTGATACTGCTTCAGGTGGTTCTAAACCTGCTACTATGGAAACAGGTGTAGTTGTTAACGTTCCATTCTTTGTTAACGCTGGTGACAAATTAGTAATCAATACTTCTAACGGTGGAGAGTACATTTCACGCGCGTAATTTGAGATAAGGAGTGAACGACAATGGCTGATAAAATTGAAGCATATAAGCATAATCAAGTGCAAGCTACCGGTGCAATTGAAATTGCTCCTCAAGTAATCGAAAATATTGCTGCAGCGACTGCCTTGCAAAGCAAAGGTGTTCGAGCGATTAAACGTGCTAACAAGACAATTCAAGATGTTTTCCAACGCGATGCCGGAGTAATTCTTTATCAAAATGATCGAAATGAAATGGTATTAGATATGTCTGTAGAATTATATTTTGGAACTGCGGTAATTGCAGTTGCACAAAATATTCAATCACAGGTAATTGACCAAGTCAAGTACATGACAGATATTACGATTGATGTCGTAAACGTTCATGTAACAAACTTGTATATGGAAAAAGCAAGTAAATAAATCGTATTAAGGGGAACAAGTATGAAATTAGGGTTATCACAAATTAGAGAACTCGCTGTATTAATATCTTATGAGCAAGAGTTCAATCCACAACTTTCTTTGGAAAGTGCTTTCAATCATATCCTACAAAACCACAGGAAATTGGGTCAAAAGGTAAATTTTGAGGAATTAACTGAAGAAGAATTTATTGAGTATGAAAATCATGCAATCAAGTTGAAAGATAGTATTGAGAATTTTTCAGCTAAAAATCATTTTGATAAATTACCGGATGTTACTGAAGATGTGACTGTTCCCGCTTATTTACGTACATTAGTAGAAGGTGTTAAAGCGAATCGCTTTGAGATTGACCAAATGATCGATAACCATATCCATGGTAATTGGTCAGTGCAACGACTAGAATTAGTGAATCTACAAATTCTACGAGTAGCTGTGTTCGAATTACTATTTACCGATGAAGAAACGGTTCCTCGTGTAGTAGCAGTTAATGAAGCGATTGAATTAGCTAAATTATATTCGGATGACCGTGCGCGTAAATTTATTAACGGGATCTTATCAAACGTCTTAGCTGAATTAAAAGCCAACGCGAATGGCGATGTTAAACCAGTAGAAACTGTTGATATTGATACTATTGAAGAGGGCGAAACAGACTTAGACAGTGAACAGTCAGCTGAATAATCGTTTTGTGTGCAAGAGGAGACTGGGACAAAAGGTCTCTCAAAAAATACACTCCCAAAACTATGAACTTTTTTGTTCAGTAGTGGGAGTGTATTTTTCTATATCTTTATAAAAATAAACGAAAGTGGGACTACTTTTTTCGCAAAAGTAGTTTTGTCCCAGCCTCTTTTTTAAATGTTCATAGGTATAATTTAATGATATTGCCACTACAAGACTGTTATTATGGCTCAACTTTCGATATACTTGTTACATTACATTATGGATAAGGTGGGCAATTATGATAGAAATTTGTTCCAAAGAATATGTTAAAGTTCAAACTGAGTTATTGAAACAAAGAGTAAGTGAATTAAAAGATAAAGGCATTCACCCTAAAATAGTCATTATTCTTTGTGGTGATGATGAAGCGAGTGCATCATATGCACGAACTAAAACTAGATTTGCTGACAAAATCGGCGTGGCAAACGAATTAATTTCTTGCCCAAGTAATACAACAACAGAAGAATTGTTGGCGGTTATCCAACAATATAATGAAGATAAAACAGTACAAGGTATCATGATTGAAATGCCTTTACCAAAACAAATTGACGTACAAAAAATTAATATTGCGATTGATCCGGATAAAGATTTAGATGCCATTCACCCTGTACATTTAGGGAACCTATTAGCTGGTAATCAAAGCCGGGTACCGAATACACCACTTTCAGCAATCACCTTGATGGACGAAGTAAATACGACTTTTAGAGGTAAACGTGCTGTGATGATTGGCCGGTCTACAATCGTTGGAAAACCACTAGCAGAATTGATGTTACAACGTGGGGCTACTGTAACGATTGCCCACAGTCAAACGGAAAATATGGCAGAATTAACGCGGTCTGCTGATATTATCTGTGTTGCCGTTGGTATTCCGAACTTCTTAACAGAAGATATGGTTTCACCAGGCACGACAGTGATTGATATTGGGACTACATATGATGAAAATGGTAAAGTTACTGGTGACGTAGACTTTGAAAATGTCGCAGAGAAAACCCATGCCATTACACCAGTACCAGGTGGTGTTGGGCCAGTCACCAAATTAATGGTATTTAAACAGATGATTGATAGATTAGAGGAAGTGACAGGTATTGTCTGATAAGAATTATTTAACTGTTAGCCAGTTGACGCAATATATTGCCACCAAATTTGAAAAGGACCCTTATTTACACCAAGTCTATGTAACGGGTGAAGTATCAAATTATAGAAAACGCGCTAAACATCAATACTTTTCCTTGAAAGATGACCATGCGGTATTATCTGGGGTTATGTTTGCCAATGCTTTTAACCAGCTGAAATTTGATTTAGAAGATGGGATGAAAGTCTTAGCAATTGGCCGTATCGGTGTTTTTAATGCGACTGGTCGTTATCAGTTGTATATTGACCACCTTGAGCCAGATGGTGTAGGTGCTCTTTACCAGCGCTATGAGCAATTAAAGAAACAGTTAACTGAAGAAGGCCTTTTTCAGTTTGATCCGAAGCCGGTTCCAAGATTTCCCAAAAATATTGCAGTCATTACTTCGCCATCAGGCGCTGTAATTAGAGATATCATTACAACTGTTAAGCGTCGGTACCCAGTTGTGCAATTGACCTTGTACCCAACCGCAGTACAAGGCAAGTACGCTGCCGACGAATTGGTGAAGAATTTAGAACGAGTGTCCGCACACGGTGATTATGATACAGTGATTATCGGCCGCGGTGGTGGATCTATTGAAGACTTGTGGCCATTCAACGAGGAGAAGGTCGTTCGTGCCGTCCGGAAAATGGATATCCCTATTATTTCCTCAGTCGGTCATGAAACAGATACCACCCTCGTTGACTTTGTCAGCGATCAAAGAGCAGCGACGCCAACAGCTGCTGCAGAAATTGCTACACCTGTCTTGTCAGAAGAGTTGATTCGCATTCAAGAATTGCAGGCACGACTATATCGAGCGCAGGTTAATCGTATACAATATTTAAAACAGCGATTATTAGAATATCAAAACGCCTATATTTTCCGCCAACCGTTGCGACTATATGAAGGGCACCAATTAAAATTAAAAAACCTACAGGCACGATTGATTCAGTCGCAAGAAAGCTACTTAAAAGCACAAAAAGTTGGTGTACAGCACTTAGACCAAAGGCTAAACCAAGCATCACCTGCAATTACATTAGTCAATTACCAGACAAAATTACAGTATATGCAACACCAATTAATTAATAGCCAGAGCCAACAGGTAAGGTCTAAGGAATATCAATTGCAAAAAGCGATGTCCCAACTGGATCTTTTATCACCCCTAAAACGGATGAGTAAAGGTTTTGCTTATGTGACAAGTAAACAAGAACCGGTAGATTCCATCACAAAAGTGGATATTGGTGATCCATTAGCCATTCAATTAGCTGATGGCCGTATTACCGCACAAATTACTGGAACAGACAAGAAACAATTTTCTAAAATAAAAGGAGAATCATAAATGGCTATCGATACCTCAAAACTATCGTTTGAAGAGGCGTTAGAAAAATTAGAAGCAATTGTCAATCAATTACAATCTGGCGATATCAAATTAGAAGAATCAATGGATGCTTTTCAAGACGGCATGATTTTAAGCAAATATTGCAGCCAAACTTTAGAAAACGCTGAAGAAACAATGACAAAATTGATGACAGAAAATGGTCAATTAGAAGTATTTGAAGAACCATTGAGTCAAGGTGACCAGTAATGGATGCAACTATTTTTATGGAAAACCAATTACCAGTCTTAGACGAAGCTATTCTGAAGTCTGTTGACCAATTCGGTCACGCCCAACCTGGTCAATTAAAAGAGTCAATGGTTTATTCATTAAATACGGGTGGCAAACGCATCCGACCAATGTTATTATTGGCTACTTTAAAAGCGCTGAACGTTGACATTCAAATTGGCTTGAATACTGCTGTTGCCTTAGAGTATATCCATACATATTCTTTAATTCACGATGATCTACCAGCAATGGACAATGATGATTACCGCCGGGGTAAGCTGACTAACCATAAAGCCTTTGATGAAGCGACAGCTATCCTTGCTGGTGACTCATTGCTAACAGATTCATTTGCTTTAATTGCAAATGACTCTAAAATCCAAAATATGCAAACGAAAGTAAATTTAATTGCGGAATTGTCAAAAGCAGCCGGATCTAACGGTATGATTGCCGGGCAAATACTGGATGTTGATTCAGAAGGCAAGCAAATCAATTTGCGAACACTACAAGACATCCACAAACACAAAACTGGTGAATTAATCCGCTATGCTGTTTTTGCAGGAGGACAAATTGCGCAAGCTTCTAGTGAAGTTGCTACCTTATTAGATGACTTCGCTTGGGCATACGGGATTGCTTACCAAATCCAAAATGACTTACAAGAAGTGATGTGGACGGATGAAGCACGAGGTAAATTGAACCATTCAGATGCAGAGCTTGATAAAAATACTTACCCGTCAATAATGGGTACTAATGGTGCCTTAAGCGCTTTGTCTGATAAAATAGATTCATGTAAAAGTTTATTAGATCAAATTCAAACAATTCAACCAGCATTTGACGTGGAATTATTAGCTGGCTTCTTGAAATACTTAAAAATTTAATTGAAAAAAGGGGTGAATTAATGGAGAAAGAAAGAGCGGATATTTTAGTCGTTCGCCAGGGATTAGCGGATTCGCGTGAAAAGGCCAAACGTTTTATTATGGCTGGACAAATTTATACTGAAAAAGCCTTACGGGTAGATAAACCAGGTGAAAAGTTACCGGTAACGACGCAATTGACTTTAAAAGGGGAAGATGTGCCTTTTGTATCTCGTGGTGGTTTCAAATTAGTTAAAGCCATGGAGTCTTTTGACATCGACTTTACCGGGAAGAAAGTGCTAGACATTGGCTCTTCAACTGGTGGATTTACAGATGTTGCCTTGCAAAATGGTGCTAGTATGTCCTACGCACTGGATGTGGGGACCAATCAGCTAGACTGGAAATTACGTTCTGATGACAGGGTTGTGGTGATGGAGCAAACAAATTTCCGCTATTCGAAGCCTGAAGACTTTGTAGCCGGTCAACCAGATATCGCAACAATTGACGTATCCTTCATCTCTTTAGATTTGATTTTACCACCTTTACGTCCAATTCTTAAAATCGGTGGGCAAGTGGCTGCATTAGTGAAACCACAGTTTGAAGCTGGTAAAGACAAAGTCGGTAAAAAAGGAATCGTTCGGGATAAGAAAGTCCATAGAGATGTGATTGAACATACCATGCAAACAGCCATCGGTCTTGGTTACGATGTTACAGATTTAACTTATTCACCGATTACTGGTGGTACTGGGAATATTGAGTTTTTAATGCTATTAACGAATACAGAAGGTGAGCCTGGCCAAATTGATACCGCGATTGATATTGATGCGGTCATCGAAGAGGCACATTCAGTGTTTCATTAACGAGGGTATCTATAGGGTTAGACAAGGGGAGAGATGTAAATGCTTCAGCATCTTACAATTAAAAATTTTGCAATTATAGAAGATTTAACAATCGATTTTGATTCAGGCATGACTGTCCTAACGGGTGAAACAGGTGCCGGGAAGTCCATTATTATTGATGCTGTGGGCTTGTTAGTTGGTGGTCGTGGGTCAACAGATTTCATTCGCTATGGTAGCGAGAAATTTGACCTTCGAGGGATCTTTTACATGCCTGATTTATCCGAAGAAGGCCGCAATATGTTGGCCGATAATGATATTCCTTTCGATGATGCCCAATTAATGATTGTCCGTCAGTTAGATATCAATGGGAAAAATACAATCAAAGTTAATGGTGTATCCATGACTGTTAGCATGCTCAAAGCTTTAGGTACGCACATTGTAGATATCCATGGGCAAAATGAGCACCAGTCTTTAATGAACACAAGCAATCATATTCATTTGCTAGACCATTTTGCTAAGCATGAAATTGCTCCTAAACTAGCTAGCTACCAAGAAGCTTATGTAACTTATCAAACTGCGAAAAAGCAATTGGATAGTCAAAATCTAAACGAGCAGGAAGCTGCCCAACGCGTTGATTTATTAAAATTCCAAATCAATGAAATTGAATCGGCGAATTTACAAGTGGGTGAATACCAAGCTTTAATTAGTGAACGTGATCAATTACAAAACTTTCAAAAAATTGCTGATGCCTTAGGTGCCAGCAATAATTTGCTGTCTAATGCTGATTTGAATATTATCGATTTAGTCGGTCAGGTTATTGGTGAACTTGAGACCATACGTGCCTTTGACACGACCTATAGTGAATTTTACGAACAAACAACGGGAACTTATTATGCCTTACAGGATTTAGCCTCAAGTATTTCAGACCAGGTAGAGCAACTGCATTATGATCCGAATCGTTTGGATGACATTATTGAACGATTAGCGGTATATAAAAATCTGACTCGTAAATATGGGGACGATACTGAAGCCGTGCTAATCTATCTGGATAAGGCGAAAGAAGAGTTGAAGCAAATTGAAAACCGTGAGTCGAATCAACAAAAATTAAAGGATGCAGTGAAAAAAGCGCAAGCAAATGCATTAGCATTAGCAGAAGATTTATCTAAAAGTAGAAAATCTGCAACAGCAGGTTTAGTGACGTCCATTGAAGGACAGATGCAGGCGCTCTATATGGAGAAAGCCAAATTCCGCGTGGATATGTTAACCCTGGATGAATTAGGACCATATGGGATTGATGATGTCGCCTTTATGATCGCCACTAACCTTGGTGAGCCATTTAAGCCGCTTGTTAAGGTCGCATCAGGCGGGGAGTTATCTCGGTTGATGTTAGCAATGAAAACTATTTTCCAAAATGCATCAGGGGTGACAGCAATTATCTTTGATGAGGTGGATACGGGGGTATCTGGACGTGTGGCTCAGGCTATTGCAACCAAAATGTTTGAAATTGCCCTTAAGGCTCAGGTATTATGTATTACGCATTTACCGCAAGTAGCCTCGATGGCAGACCACCAATTGTTCATCTCTAAAGATGAAAACAGCAACCGTACCTACACAAATGTACGATTACTAACAAATGAAGAGCGGATAGACGAAGTCGCAAGAATGCTGACGGGGTCTAATATTACGACAGTTGCAAAGCAAGCAGCGGCTGAACAAATTGAAGAGGACCGACAATTTAAAGCGAACCTTCGCTAATAACAGGAGGAGTGGGTGGATGAAGCCTAAGATGATAGTAATAGCTGGGCCTACGGGTGTAGGTAAGACCAGTTTATCTTTAAAATTAGCCACAGCATTTAATGGTGAAATTATTAACGGTGATTCCATGCAAATCTACCAAAATTTAAATATTGGAACGGCGACCCCGACTGAAAGTGAGCAAGCTGTGGCAGTGCATCATTTAGTTTCCTATGTTAGAGTGGACGAAGAATATTCAGTTTCCCGCTTTAAAGAGGACGCTACGTCGGCTATGGAGGCGATTTTGGCAAAAGGAAAAGTCCCTATATTAGTTGGGGGAACGGGTTTATACCTAGAATCCTTTATATATGACTTAACCTTAGGTGGTAAAGATTTGGAACATCCTGAATTTCGTGCGCAAATGGAAATGTTGGCGCAAATGGAAGGAAATGAAGCAGTCTACCGGAAATTGGTTGACTTAGACCCTAAAGCAGCAGACCAAATTCACCCCAATAATTTACGTAGAGTCATTCGGGCTTTAGAAGTTGGGACTTTTTCGGACCGGCTGTTTTCAGACCAATCGGAAACGCATGCAAATCATGTGTCGCCTTATGATTTGTTGATTATCGCTTTAAATACGGACCGACAAGTCTTATACGAAAGAATCAATATGCGGGTCGATGATATGGTCAACCAAGGGCTTATTGAAGAAACGAAATGGTTGTTGGCACAAAAATTAGCTGAGGATCAACAATCAATGAAAGCTATCGGCTATAAGGAATTATTCCCTTATATTCGAGGTGAAATGCCACTTGAATTAGCGCTAGAAGATTTAAAGCAAAATTCAAGACGGTATGCCAAACGACAAATAACATGGATCAGAAATCGATTAACAGATGCGCATTGGCTAGATTTAGTGACGCATCCTGAGAATTTGCAGCAGGTATTAAAGCTAGCAGAAGATTTTTTGAAAGCGACTAGTTTGCCTTAATTTAGATTTTCGGTTCAGAAGGAGGAAGTATGCAAAAAGTTTTATTAGCAGCAGTTCAGACACCTGACACCAGTGACCGACAATTTGATATGCAAATTGAAGAGTTAGAGGAGTTAGTGAATACGGCAGGGGGAGAAGTGGTTGGGCTCGTTTCACAAAAACGGGAAAGATTTGACGCCAGAACCCTAATTGGTAAGGGGAAAGTAGAAGAATTGGCCATGCATGCAGATGCAAATGAAGCTGATTTAATTATTTTCTATCAGCAATTAACGCCATCACAAAATAACAACCTACAACAAGCAGTAGATTTTCCAGTGATTGACCGAATTCAATTAATTTTGGATATTTTCGCTATGCGGGCAACATCAAAAGAAGGTAAATTACAGGTTGCCTTAGCACAGAACGAATACCTATTACCGCGTTTAGCAGGTAATTATAATGCCCTATCTAGACTTGGTGGGGGGATTGGGACGAGAGGTCCTGGTGAAACGAAAATTGAGCAAGACCGTCGGGTTCTTCGTAACGAGATTCAACGCATCAAGGGTGAGTTGAAAGAAGTAGAGAAGCACCGTAGTCGGACTCGTGAGAACCGGGAAAAGGGCGCCATTTTCCAATTGGGCTTAATTGGCTATACCAATGCAGGCAAGTCAACAATTACAAACGCCTTGTCCCAAGCGGATACCTTGGAAGAAAACCAATTATTCGCCACCTTAACACCCCTAACACGGGTATTTTCACTCAACAATCATTTCCAAATGTCCATTACGGATACGGTAGGATTTATACAAGATTTACCACCACAAATTATCGATTCATTCCATTCAACCTTGGAAGAAAGTCGTCAGGTGGATTTGATGTTGATTGTGATCGACGCGTCATCACCGTATGCAAGCGAACAGGAAGCGGTCGTCCTAGATACCTTGAAGCAATTAGACATGCTGGATATCCCACATTTATTTGTTTATAACAAGATGGATAAAGTGGCAAATACCAACCAGGCGATCTTGGCCTTTAATCAGCCAAACGTGCAGATTAGTGCCAAGTCTGAAGAAAGCATTGAAGAACTGTTAGCAGCCATCGTCAATGAATTGAAAGACCAATATGATGAAGTTGAAATTGCTGTTTCACCGAGTCAAATCGGTAATTGGTTGGGACTGCAAGATCATATTTATTTTGAAAAGATGGAATTTGACGAAGTGTCTCAGCAATACGAATTGCATTTATTTAAACCCAAATATTTACAATTGCCTAAGTCTGAGTAAAATGCACTTGACAGATATTGCTATCTTGGTATAATATTTAATAGTTGTCATCTAAACATGACGACTTTTGTTAGGATAGCTCAGCTGGATAGAGCAACGGTCTTCTAAACCGTAGGTCGTGGGTTCGAATCCCACTCTTAACATTAAGTGAAAACCGCTATATATCAACATTTAAGTGTTGGTGTATAGTGGTTTTTTGTTGAAAACTTTTTTTACCAACTAGTGGGGCTAAAAATGCATGAATTAAATTTTTTTAAAGGTGTATTTATGTTCATTTTTAGTTACATGAGCATAAATATTTAATATAGCTTGGAAAATGGCTTCCTCTATTTTTTGATATTTGACCTTGTTAGTACTTTTGCCTTTTTTCTCTTGGATACTCTTATTATTTCCGCTAATCACAGTGTCCATAATGGTAAATAATCTCATTATGATATCAATAACACATTACTATCAAGTTCGTAGCAATCAAATTCTCAATTATTTATTAGTCAACTGATAATAGGTATGTAGAAAATTCATTCAATTAAAGTTCATTCTTCTAACAAGCGTTCTGCCTCTAGATTAGACCGAAGAATAATTTCTGTCGAATGGAATTGATAAAAAATTTGATAGCTAATTAAAGCGATAATCTTTTTTTGATTCGTGACCCTCGTGGGTATGACTACTTATGTGATGTTTAAGAAATAAAAGTACAGAAGCGCACACCTTACAAAAAGCGGATATCATTCCCACAGCCTATACAAAGAAAAAGACAAGTAAAGAGTGGTGTATGATTCGATGCACTGTATTTTATAAAAAATTGTAGACTTGCCTAATTAGAAACAATCTTTTTTATTAGAAAATAAAACATGAAAATATATTCTCTCTAAATGATCTTACAATATTCAGAGATGAATCCCATATTTAAATTCAAAAATAGAATAATTTGTAAGGAATTGATTCGAATCAACGTGCATTTCTTACAGATTGTATTGTTTTGTTCATTTTCCTTGTCACATCAATATGGTTATGCAGGGTGGTTTGTTATAATGAAATTGTAGAGGCAGGCAAATTTTACTAGAGTGTAATCTTGTATTCATGAAATAGTTAACCTTTTGTAAAGATACGACATTTAAGGCTTGCAATTTGATTTGTTATGATAAAATAGTTATAAGATAAACGGGAGGTAGGACCATGAAAAAAGTATATTCATTATTAGGTATTTCTTTATTAGCTTTATCTTTGGCGGCTTGTGACAATGTTGATTCTGCTTTGGGTATGTATTCAGATGAAACGTCATCAAGTGAAGAAAGTGCTTCTTCTTCAACATCGTCTGAGAGTGCTTCTTTAAATGTTGTAGAAGCTGACAGCTCTTCTTCAAGTGAAGCATCTGCTGATGCTGATTCAGAATCTTCAAGCGACGATACTGGAGCGTCAATTGATGAAACAACACAAACATCGGAAGAAGTTGTGGCGGATTCATCGGTAGCGAGTGAAGCTGCAACTGCACAAGCCATGACAACTGATGAGATTGAATCTTCTATCATTGCAGCAGAACCTGAAAAAACTGCACCATCCTCAGAAGTAGTACCATCTAGCGAAGTGGAAGATCAAGGGACTTATGCAAGTTCTAGTCAAGCAGAAGGTAACCAAGGCTCTTTCGACAATACACGTGCGCGTGACTTGTTGGCTGAAGCAGCGCCTTTAATTTCTGCTGATTCGCAAGGTGCATACCAATCTGACGAATATTTCTTCTTACCAACATTGGTGAATGAAGATTTAGCACAAGTAGATGTTTATCGTCAATCTCCTGATGGACAAGGACATACAAACCTGATTGCAACTTACCGTTATGATGCTTATTCAGGCACTTTGATGGTGATGGATGTTGTGAGTGGTACTTGGCAAAATACGGGACAATAGAATCGCTTAGTGCATACAAATAAATTTAAGGCTGGTGATTTTTAATTGGTGCTAAGGGTATATAGCATTCGATTTCAACCACCAGTTTTTATTTGCTTTAAATCAGGAAGAAAACTTGTTAAATAGCCCTAAATTAAGTAGTATTAAGAGTAAAGAATTGAGGTGGCAAGAGTGAAAGAAAAATTGAAAGATCGAATTATTCCAATGACCTTAGCCTCGGTTAATCAGGCAAATATTGCTGGTAGTGCTGCAGAAATGTCCTATTACTTTCTACTATCTCTGTTCCCGCTATTGATGATGATTGCCAACATTATACCGATGTTACCATTTGATCCAGATTCAGTTGTTGGATTACTTGAAACGTTATTACCTGACCAAGTGGAGCCTATAATTGTGCCTACATTGGAGTCTTACCTATCATCAGATACAACTGGTGCGCTTTCTGTTTCCTTCATATTGATTCTATGGTCTGGATCTACGGCTTTTGGAACCGTACAAAATATTTTAAACAGGACCTATGGCATTACAGATAAACCGAATTTTATTATTTCGCGCTTATTCTCCTTCGCCATTGCCTTCGTTTTAGTTATATTTGCTGTGGCATTAAGTGTCCTGTTCGTATTTGGACAAACACTTTTAGAAGCAGTAAACCAATTCATAGACGTGCCAATGCAATTGTTTGATATTTTTACCAGTGTAAAATGGCCAATTCTATTGCTTGTTTTGATTCTGGTATTTACTTTTATTTACCAATTTATTCCACATCACAAGTATCCGCTTAAGTTCGCGGTACCAGGAGCGGTTGTAGCGACACTGCTTTCAGCTGTTCTGTCGAGTGGATTTTCATTCTATGTGAATAATTTTGGTGGTTCATCAGTTTCAAACGGGACTATCGGGGTATTCATTGTATTAATGATCTACCTTTGGTTAACATCAATCGTGTTAATTGTAGGTGCCATGATTAACCATATTATCTACCGTTTAAACAATGTGGAAGAATTTATCGATTCAAGTCCAAACTACCATACAACAACCTCTGCGGGTTTCCCTTTTATGGATAAAAAGACAATCGCAATAGGTACATTAAAGCGTCAACCAGGAGATATCGTTATTTCGAATAATCCTGCACGACCACAAGGAAATAGAGATTAAAGGGGCGCATTATTTTGGAAAAACGTTCGTCAAATCGGCGATTAAAGAAGAAACCAACGAGTAGAGTCGATATCACTATCGTCATATGCGTCACGTTGTTAGCTTTGGTGAGTATCGTGACTATTTTTTCAACGACATATTTACAATATGATTCAGGGTCCTATTCCCAAACCATTATGCAAATAGCTTGGTTTGCGGTTGGGGCTGTAGCAGCAGCTATAGTGATGCAGCTTGACCGGAAAACCTTGTATCACTTTGCACCGGTAGCTTACGGGTTCGGGCTAGTTTTACTCGTATTAGTATTGATTTTCTATGACCGTGAATTAGCCGTGACCAATGGGGCGCATTCATGGATTACCATTGGACCGTTATCTCTTCAACCTTCAGAGTTAATGAAGGTTGCTTATATCATCATGATGGCTTATTTAGTTCAAGGCTACAATGATGAAGGCCGTCGTCTTGGTATTGAAGACATGGTCATGATGGAACGAGTTAAATTTGATGCGCGATTCTTATTAAAAATTACTTTATGGACTATCCCACCGGTTGCTTTAATCATTGCACAGAATGACTTGGGGACAACCTTGGTATTCTTAATGATGTTTATCGGTGTCATATTCGTGTCAGGAATCACCTGGTATATTATTTTACCTGCATTCCTATCATTTGCAGTTATCGCCTTAATATTGATTATCTTGGTAGTCTATCAACGGGATTTACTATATGCATTAGGCTTCCAAGACTACCAATTTGCCCGTATCGATTCATGGTTAAATCCATTCGGTAATTCGGCCAATGAATCTTACCAGTTAGCGCAAAGTTTGAAGGCAATAGGTTCGGGAGGCCTTCTTGGAAAAGGGCTTGGTCAATTCCAAGTTCACGTCCCAGTTCGAGAGTCGGATATGATTTTCTCTACTATCGGTGAAAACTTTGGTTTCCTAGGGTCAAGTTTTGTCGTCTTATTATACTTCATCTTAATATTCCAAATGATTTCAGTGGCCTTTAGAGCCCACGACGCCTTCTATGCGTCAATGGTTTCAGGGGTAGTCATGATGTTCACCTTCCATATCGTCGAAAATATTGGGATGTCTATCGGGCTTTTACCGCTGACAGGTATTCCATTACCGCTAATTTCGGCGGGTGGTACTGCCTTACTCACGAGTATGCTAAGTATTGGTTTAATATTGTCAATCAAATACAATGAGGGCTTGGATGATGAGCACTTAAGCAAGAATCCGGTTGTGAAAGCCATTCGCTGGGTCAACCGTTTAATCCCACAAAATTTGATTGATAAACTAACCTAATTTTTGAATAATTTTAGAGGTGAATTGCATGCATAAAGTTTATAGTAAAGAGGGCTTGTACCTTGAAGAGCAAGCTGACGGCACAGTTCGTATCGGCCTTTCTTCTTACGGTTCAGATGCAGTTGGTGAGGTTTCTTACTTCGCCTTCTTCAATGATCGTGAGTTAGTTGCGGGTGAGCCATTTTTCTCAGTTGAAGGGTCTAAAGCTGTCACAGACATGCTAGCACCAATCTCAGCAGATATTGTTTCGAAAAATGAATCATTAACGGACCAACCTGAATTGCTGAATGAAGATGACGAAAGCCTTAAATGGTTGGTTGTCACAAAAAGCAATCACGCAATCAAGTGGTCGGAATTCTTATCTGAAGATCAACCGATTGAAAACTAAATAAACAAAAAAGAACTGGACCTCTTAGCCAAACATGCGGCTTTAAAAGGTCCATTTTTTTTATTATACAATAGCTGCTAAATTGCTAGATCAATGAAAAGAAGTAGGCAATTTCTTCGATGGTATATTTCTTATTGTACGCTTCAAATTTAGCCAAGAAATTGATGACGGCAGAGGCCTTCAAATCATTGGCTAATTCATCATATTTACTAGGAATTTCCATTTGTCTCACATCGGTTGGGAAATTTACTTTAACAGACTTGGTCATTTTATGGACGAAGGAGGGGTCGCCATTTTCGCCTAAAAGGATGCTTGATCGGGTAGTATCTTTGGAAAATTTGTTCAGAATATAAAAAAGCACCTCGTATTTACTTGTTTGAGCGAACAACTCTTCAACTTGACCAATAGCCTCGTTTTTTAAATTATCGATAATTTCATTTTCGATTTCTTCAACCACGGCGTATTTATCATCAAAATAACGGTAGAAAGACGACCGGTTTAGATCAGCCTCTTTGACGATATCTTGAATAGTGATGCTGGTGAAGGGTTGGGCTTCCATTAATTTTAGAAGGGATGATTTGATGTTTTCGCGTGTTTGTAATGATTTATTGCTTATAGTCATTTATTCGTCCTTTGCCAATTTTTAGGGTAAAATATACTTATACTCATGCAATTTTATCATTCTTTTACCAAATAAGACACTTTGTCCTATTTTGTGCTAGCCATGAGAATGAATATACTATAAGCTATGAAAGCAGTAAAAATAAAAGGAGTCTTATGTAAATGCTTGAATTAAAAAACCTCAAGAAAACGTATGAAGTGGGCGATACGGTAACACATGCTTTAAATGATGTATCGTTAGCTTTTAGAAAACAAGAATTCGTTGCCATCTTAGGGCCTTCAGGTTCAGGGAAAACAACACTTTTAAATATGATTGGTGGTTTAGACCAGTATGACTCTGGTGATATGGTGATCAACGGCCAGTCAACTAAAAACTTTAAAGACATCGATTGGGACGCTTACCGGAATAATTCAATCGGGTTTGTTTTCCAGTCATATAATATTATCAGCCATTTAGATGTCTTATCTAACGTTGAATTAGGGATGACTTTATCTGGTGTGGCGAAAGAAGAGAAACGGGAAAAAGCGAAAAACGCTTTGATTCGTGTGGGCTTAGAGGACCATATGCACAAGCAACCCAACCAATTATCTGGTGGACAAATGCAACGTGTGGCGATTGCGCGTGCTTTAGCCAATGATCCGGATGTATTATTATGTGACGAGCCAACAGGTGCTTTGGATTCTGAAACTGGTCAACAAATTATGGGCTTGATCCAGGAATTAGCGACTGAAAAATTGGTGATCATGGTTACGCATGATGGGGAATTAGCTCACCAATACGCCAACCGTATCATTAATTTTAAAGATGGGGAAGTACTAAATGACTCAAATCCTTACGATAATGAGAACGCGGATGCAATTTTAGATATGCGCCGTACGGGTATGTCTTACCTAACCGCTTTAAACCTTTCCTTTAAAAATATCATGACCAAAAAAGGGCGGACCTTTATCACATCCTTCGCTTCAAGTATTGGGATTATTTCAATTGCGGTTGTCCTATCTCTATCAAACGGTTTCCAAAAGCAGATTGATTCAACCCAGGCGGAAACAAGTGCTCAATTCCCGGTAACCATATCACAAGTGGCACAAGATGCCTCTAATTTCACACTATCAACTGAAGAAGAAACGGAATACCCAGATGGCAATACCGTAATTGCCAACGAAGACCCAGCTTCAGCTCGTCAACATGAGAATGACATTACCACTGATTTAGTTGAGTACGTGAAAGACATCGACCCAGCCTTGACTGAGGCTTTAAACTATACTTATTCTGCCCAGTTGAACCTTTTACGCGATGTAGATGGGGAAGTTGAGCAAGTTGCCTTTTCTAATTACGCTCAAGATTCAGCTACCGGTGACATCCAAAGTTTCTATGCGACATCATCAGGTATAGGGGCTTCTACCTTCCCAGAGGCTACTTCTGGCGATGAGAATGCCTTTTTAACGGAAAACTACGACGTGCTTGCAGGAGAATTACCATCTGAAGAAACGGATATTGTTCTAGTAGTTGACGAATACAACAAGGTCAACTTAAATGCCTTGAATAATCTAGGATTCGACTATGAAAATGGCGACGAAATTACCTTTGAAGACATCGTCGGTATCCAAGTAGTGGTCGCTTCAAATGACGCTTACTATCAAGAATTACCAACTGGTCTATACATGCCAAACCAAGATTTAAATGCTGTTTACGATAACGAGAACAATCAGACATTACGCGTATCAGCTGTTATCCGGCCAAAAGAAGATGCCACTATGGCGATCTTAACTGAAGGGATCAACTATTCAAACGCTTTGACTGAAACAGTGATTGAAAATAATCAAAATTCAGCTATCGTTCAAGCACAAAATGATAGCGACAGTTCAGTTCTTACAGGCGAAAGTTTAGATGAAGCTGGTAAAGAACAAGTCTTAACTGCACTTGGCGCTAACGCAATCCCGTCATCTATCATGATTTACCCTAAAAACTTTGAAACGAAAGATAACGTTCTTGCTTATTTAGATGCATACAACGAAGGCAAATCTGAAGATGAGAAGATCCTTTATACAGATTTAGCGGGTACCATGACTGAATTAACTGGCGGTATTATGGACGCAACAACTTACGTGCTAGTTGCCTTTGCCGGTATCTCGTTAGTGACTTCAATGATTATGATTGGGATTATCACCTATACATCAGTTCTTGAACGTACTAAAGAAATCGGTGTTCTTAAAGCCTTAGGTGCTCGAAAAAAAGACATTACCCGTGTATTTGACTCTGAGACTTTAATCCTAGGTGTGCTTTCTGGCTTAATTGGTGTTGGAACTGCTTACTTATTGACATTCCCAATCAATATACTGATTGAATCCTTAACAGACCTTAAAAATGTAGCCATTTTAGACCCAGTACATGCAGTTGTATTATTGATCATTTCAACTGTTTTAACAGTTATTGGTGGTCATATTCCAGCACGGATGGCAGCGAAGAAAGACGCCGCTGAAGCCTTGCGCGCTGATTAATGCTGTTTGCTTAAACTTAAGTAATTGTTAGCTAAACTACGGTTACTATCTTACAAAAAAATAAATACATCACAAGAACCACCTAAAGTAGGGACGCAAAACCCGTCAAATTTAGGTGGTTTATTCTTAGGTAGGTTGGTTGATTGCCATTGGTGCAGGTATTATTGTCTTATTGGTGACAGAATTAGAAAAATATTTCCGTAAAAATAAAGCGAACAATTAACAAAAGTCATTTATAAAAAAAGAACTGCCGCTTTCTCTGAATTAGAGAGAGCAGGCAGTTCTTTTTTTGCAGCTTATCTTGCTGTTATATTCATTTACTTCTTTTATTGATTTTCTAGTTCAGCAGCATAGTCTTCATAGATTTGATTAGCGTCGATACCAAGTTGCCAAACTGGGGTGTAGATTGGGTTAATAGAAGCCGCGTATTCATCGGTTTCCGGCGTCATATAAGTATCAACAATGGTTTGTAAGTTAGGATCGTCTAGCTCATCTTCTCTCACTGCAATCGATAGGAAGTATTCTGGCGGTGTTTGTTCTGGATCTTCTAAAATGATGGCGTCATCAACGGTCATACCAGCGTCTACAAAGTAAGCCACAGCAGACACAGCCAAGTCTAAATCAGGTAAAGCACGTGGTAGCTGGGCAGCTGGCATATAGTTGAATTGAATATTTTTTGGATTCTCTACAATTTCATCTTCGGTAGGGATAGTGCTCGCGTCGTCAGCTAAGGTGATTACGCCATTAGCATCTAAGAAATTCATGATATAACCGATGCTAACAGCATCATCATTCATCCCTAATGCTGCATTGTCTGGAATATCTTCAAGCGAATCAATGGCATCATCACTAGAAAATAGGCCTAAACGAGAAACTAAGGTAAAGGCAATAGGACGAATTTCCTGGCCTTGCGTTTGTTCTTGGTTAAAGGTATACATGAAGGGGATATATTGGAAATTATTTAAATCAATATCGCCTTCAACTAAGGCTGTATTGGCAGTGGCGAAATCATTGAAAAGAACGACTTCAAGGTTAATATTCGTTTCGTTTTCTTCTAAACGGTCAGCAACATTTTGCCAAATGTCTTCCGCGATGGCGGACACTACACCGACTTTTAAGTTGACCACTTCGTCACTAGCACTTTCTATATCATTAGTTTCACTTGAGCTTGTTGTCTTGTCGCTTGCTGTACTACTTTCACTAGCTTCCCCAGAGCCAGCTGTTACACCACAGGCTACAAGGAAAGGTAGGATAAACAACCACAATAATTTTCTAAACTTCATAAAGAAAAAACGCCTCCTGATTTCTGTTATAGTTTGAATATAAATCTATTACATTCTAAACGAACTTACTAGAAAAAGAAAGCGTTTAATTTTATTAGAAATTGTGGAACCATTCAAATATTGGTAGCATATTGTCTTCAAGGTTATCTGTCATCATTTCCGGATGCCACTGTACCCCTAAAATATTATAGGTTGATTTGGACTTGTCCACTTCATAGGATTCAATGACCCCATCATTGGCCCAGGCTGTTGCCTTAAGTAGGGGTGATAGGTCTTCAATCACTTGGTGGTGATAGGTATTGATCAGCAGTGTTTTTGGATTATCAAACAGGTTGCTGATGATAGACCCTTTTTCCAATTTGATTGAGTGGTGTGGGAAGTGCATGCGACTCCAATTCTGAATGTGTTGAACAGCATTTGCTTGACCGATGGGGTATTCGCTCAAGTCTTGATAGACGGTACCATTCAACAAAATGTTAATTAACTGGAAACCGCGGCAAATAGCTAATATCGGGATATTCTTTTTGGTGGCAGCTTCAAATAGCGCCCGTTCCCAACGATCTCGTGGGGGATAGACACTTTGCAACCTAGGGGAAGGTTCACGACCATATAATAGCGGGGAAACGTCTTGACCACCAGTAAAAACTAAGCCATCCAGATTAGCAACATATTGTTCTGCCAAAGCTAAGTCTTCTTGTAATGGGATAATAATTGGCATATGGCCAGCCATAGTTAATGATTTACTATAACCATGCGGACTATAATCACGCATAAATTCATCCCAATCATGATCAAGTGCATTGTGGTTCCCAGTAACGCCTATAATGCGTTTATATGTGGATACTTTATTATTCATACTGTCACTCCAAACTTTGATTTCCAATCTATTATACCAACAAACACTGGGGTAGGGTCAACTTAGACTACTTTTTCAAGATGATAGCAAATAAGGATAACAATTGATAGCTAACCGATACCCCGAAAAGGAGCTCGATTCTTCGAATATTGCAATATTGAATGGTATATTAATTGCAATGAATTTAAGGAAGAAGGAAATGGATATCAGTATATCAGTGAATTTACCAAGTTTTACGATCGGGCCGGATGCCTATGACGATATTAAAAAATACGCAGGTTTTGCAGGAGAGAAAGTTGCCATCATAGGTGGACAAACTGCTTTAGAAAAGGCTTTACCAAGATTGAAACCAGCGATTCAAGCAGCTGGGTTAACCATTACCGCTATTGAATGGTATGGGGGCGAAGCTTCTTATTCAAACATCGACCACCTCGCAGCTTTAAACCAAGTTCAAGCAGCAGATATGATTTTTGCGGTCGGTGGCGGGCGTGCCATTGATACTGGTAAAACAGTTTCAGCTAAACTTGAAAAACCAGTGTTCACTTTCCCAACAATTGCCTCAAACTGTGCGCCAACTTCAGCCGTTTGCGTCTTATACAATGACGACCATGAATCAGCGGGTTCATACCGGTTACATGCACCAGCCGTCCATTCATTTTCCGACTCAACTATTATTGCTGAAGCACCTGAGCAATACATTTGGGCCGGGATCGGTGACGCAATTTCCAAAGAAATGGAAGTATCTTTTTCAGCTGAAGGACGAGAATTAGCCTACAATAATACCATTGGTGTTCATATTGTCCAGGGTGCTAACCAACGTGTCTTGAAAAATGGCTTAGCGGCACTTGAAGCTGCCAAAGCCCACCAAGAATCACCTGCTATCGACAATATTCTATTTGAGATTCTTGGGACGACTTCGTATACGTCAGTATTAGTAGATCACGATTATAACGGTCACTTTGCCCACTCATTCTACTACGGCGTAACTGTCTTACCTCAAGGAGAAAGACACTTGCACGGTGAAATCGTTTCTTACGGAGTATTAATTGTCCTACAGTTGGCTAAAAAATATGACGAATTAAAAGAAATTCGTGACTTCATGATTTCAGTGGGATTACCAACATCATTGAAAGCCTTAGAAATTGAAAGTGACGAAGATTTAAAAACAGTATTAGATAAGGCATTTACCTTAGACCATATTCAAACATCTCCATTTGAAATTAACCGTCAAATGGTTGAAGAAGCTATTCGAAAAGTTGAAAAATTAAACCATTCATTTGATGCATTATGATTTATATCATCGCGTGCGGGCTGTGGCGAAATGCTGCAGTCCTTTTTTTGGGATTTTTTCAGTCGGGGAAGGCTATCAAAATAACTTTTGCTGTGGGTCCATTAAACATGATAGAATGATAGCGACGAAGAAGCTTTATGCGTGTAGAGCCTTTTATATTTGGGGGAAAAGTGATATAATTGACTAATTGTAAAACAGTTTTTTTACAAAGTGCCCGGTTCTTACCAATAGGAATTTAATGTGTTTGCTTGGTGGTTTAAATTAAACAAGTAAACTAGCAAGGGATGTATAAATTCATGAATCGGCCTTCAATATATAAATCAAAATAAGAGGCAAGTTGGCATCTGACTAAGTTGATGATTTGTCTTATTTTTCGAGAGGAGAACACTTAATGGACTTAAAAAATCAAGTTGCCCAAGTCATTAAATCGAGCATTGAAACTGAATTGACTTTGGAACAAATTCAAAATCTATTAGAAGTACCAAAACATGAAGGACACGGGGATATCGCCTTCCCATGTTTTATTTTTGCTAAGGAATTGCGCAAAGCGCCTCAAGCCATTGCACAGGAAATTGCACCACAAATTGAGGGAGAAATTGTAGACCGTGTTGAAGCAGTTGGCCCATACATTAACTTCTTCTTAAATCAAACATTGGTGACACAAGCGATCCTAACTGAGATTTATGAAGCAGGTAACCACTTTGGTGAATTAGCCATTGGACACGGTGAAAATATCACCATCGATATGTCTAGTCCAAACATTGCGAAACCAATGTCAATGGGACACTTACGTTCAACTGTTATCGGGAATGCCATTGCCAACATCACAACAAAAGTTGGGTTCAATCCAGTACGTATCAATCACTTGGGTGACTGGGGGACACAATTCGGTAAGTTGATTGTTGGTTACAAAAAATGGGGTTCTGAAGAAGCTGTTCGTGAAAACCCAATTCAAGAATTGTTGAAATACTATGTACAATTCCATGAAGAAGCAGAAAATGATGAAAGTCTTGAAGACGAAGGACGTCTATGGTTTAAAAAATTAGAAGACGGCGATCCAGAAGCTTATGCATTATGGAAATGGTTTAAAGACGAATCATTAAAAGAATTCCAACGCATCTATGATATCCTTGGCATTGAATTTGATTCTTACAACGGGGAAGCATTCTACTCAGATAAAATGCCAGCTGTTATCGACGAATTAGATGACAAAGGCTTATTAAAAGTGGACCGCGGTGCAACAATCGTTGATTTAGAGGCTTATAACTTAAACCCAGCTTTAATTAAAAAATCTGATGGAGCGACTTTATATATCACACGTGATTTAGCAACAGCTATATACCGTAAAAATACTTATAACTTCGACCAATCACTTTATGTGGTAGGTAACGAACAAAGTAACCACTTCAAGCAATTAAAAGCTGTATTAGAGTTAATGGGTTATGACTGGGCTGCAGACATTAACCACATTCCATTTGGTTTAATTACTCAAGATGGTAAGAAGTTATCTACTCGTAAAGGGAATGTTGTATTGTTAGAAGACGTATTAAACGATGCCATTGACTTGGCCTTCAAACAAATTAACGAGAAAAACCCTGACTTAGAAAATAAAGAAGAAGTTGCCCACCAAGTTGGTGTTGGTGCTGTTATTTTCCATGACTTGAAAAATGACCGCTTAAATAGCTTCGATTTCAACTTAGAAGAAGTTGTACAATTTGAAGGGGAGACTGGCCCATATGTACAATATGCCAATGCTCGTGCTCACTCAATCTTGCGCAAAGGAAACTTTGAGCCGGCTAAGATCAGCGAAATGACAAACTTCAACCTAGATAGCGATGAAGCTTTCCAAGTATTGAAAGAATTGAACCGATACCCAGATATCGTAGCTAGTGCATATGAAAAATACGAACCATCTGTTGTGGCTAAATACTTATTAGCCTTATCTCAGCAATTCAACAAATACTATGCACATACACGTATCCTAACTGAAGATGATCAATTACAATCTCGTTTAGCATTAGTGTATGCCTTAACACAAGTGTTAGAATCTGGTTTAGCTATCCTTGGCGTACAAGCACCAAGCCAAATGTAATTTTTTTTGGGCGACAGGTTGTTAAAACCGATTTAAAACAAAATATGTTTTCAAAGAAGAAAGGTAGTCACTGCCTTTCTCCTTTTTCATCGATTTTTAATGCATATTTTCCTAAAAATGCTCATCCATCTTTAAAAAATCTTTACAAGTGTCTTGACTTTAAATGTCAAACCCTTATAATAATGAAAGCATAAAATCCTGTGAAGCATTGAGGGCGGAACCCGAGGTGTGACCACATAATGTCAATTGTGTTCTTAGGTCAATTTGCGAATGACCTTATTTTTTTGAAGAAAAATAAGGTAAAACAAATTTGAGGGAGATGTGAGTTATGGCAATTAAAGCGAAACCACTTTTATTAGATGTAGAGGGAAAACCGTCGTTCGCGAAAGGTTTATTATTGAGTTTTCAACATGTATTTGCAATGTTTGGAGCAACAGTATTGGTGCCTATTCTTTTAGGGATGCCTGTATCTGTTGCTCTTTTTGCGAGTGGGATTGGGACTTTAATTTATCAAGTTGCAACTAAAGCGAAAGTACCCGTTTACTTAGGGTCATCATTTGCTTATATTACAGCGATGCAAATTGCAATTCAACAAATGGGCGGAGATATTTCAGCAGCCCAAACTGGTGTCATCATTTCTGGTATAGTCTACGTTCTTGTAGCGATTGCGATTCATTTTGCAGGTACTAACTGGATTGATAAATTATTACCGCCAATCGTTATTGGACCTATGATCATGGTAATTGGTTTAGGTTTATCATCAAGTGCGGTAGCCAATGCAGGTTTCGTAGCAGAGGGGGATGTACGTAACATCGTCGTAGCGGTTGCGACATTCCTAATCACAGCCCTTGTTCAAACAAGAGCGAAAGGCTTTTTCAAAATTATTCCGTTCTTAGTAGGGATTGTTGGTGGTTATATTGTAGCGGTCCTACTTGGGATTGTAGATTTTACCCCAGTTTTTGAAGCGCAATGGTTTGAGTTGCCTGCTTTATACCTACCATTTGAGACATCTGTGTTTAAATCATATAATTTATACTTTGGTCCTGAAACATGGGCGATTGTACCTATTGTCTTGGTAACTATTTCAGAACATATTGGTGACCATACAGTATTAGGTAAAGTTGTTGACCGTAACTTCCTAAAAGATCCAGGTCTAAGCAAAACCTTAATCGGTGACGGGGTAGCCACTGCAGTGTCAGCCTTCATCGGTGGACCAGCGAATACGACATATGGTGAAAACACTGGGGTGATTGGTTTAACGCGTGTGGCTTCAGTATCAGTTATCCGAAACGCCGCTATTATCGCTATTATCTTAGCCTTCCTAGGTAAATTTACTGCCTTGATTTCAACAATTCCAAACGCTGTAATTGGTGGGATGTCTATCTTGCTTTACGGAATTATCGCAAGTAACGGTTTGAAAGTCATAATTGAAGAGCAAATCGACTTCAACCAAGTACGTAACTTAATTATTGCATCAGCAATGTTGGTTATTGGATTAGGTGGCGCTGTCTTAGACCTTGGTTACTTAACCTTCTCAGGAACTTCTTTATCAGCCATCGTTGGTATTGTATTAAACTTAATCTTGCCTGCAGAAGTGACTTTCCATGCAGATAGAGATGTTAAATAATTATATAAAAATTGTTAGCAAAACGGCGGTTGAGATAGCTTAGTCTCAACCGCCGTTTTAGCATTTATTTTTTTGAAAATGTGTTAATTAGTCTCTGGAATAGTCTTTATCTTCGCCTTGTAATTCTGGGTTGGTTTCAACTTCGTGGTACATGTTATGGATAGACAGAACAACGAACAAGAATAAGAAGGCTGTTTGTAACCAGAAAATGGTCAAGTCAAACATGCCGTGCAGGATAACGATACTGCAGAAACTACAAATCAAGGCTAAACGTCGTCGTAAAATCGGATATTGCCGCATTTGATGAATCTTCTTGCCTAATGAAATCAGCGAAGGTAACAATATACCTGTCCCAACTACACCGTAGGAAAGAAGGGTGTCTAGAACAATATTATGGGCATGTTGTGTGTATTTGTCCCCATAGTCTTGCCAGACATTGAGATAAGTCAAAGGCCCTTGTCCAAACCAAAAGTTGTCTCTTAAGCCTTTCAAGCCGATTTCCCAGATGACAAACCGGTCTTCAAAAGCAAATCCTAAGTCCTCAAATCTCGGAAGAAAACCTAATTTGATGGCGATCAGTGTGCCAGTCGTGGCGGTTAGAAATGTCCCAACTGCTATTTTTTTATAACCTAATACGAAATAGAATACAAAGAGTGTCCCAATCACCACGAGTAGTGAGGTACGGGTCCCGGTATAGGTGATCGCGAATAGGTTGCATAAGGATATAAATAGGAAAACGAATTTCTTCCGGTACTTGGTCGTCCGCATCATTTTGTAGAGGCCGATGAAGAAGAAGAATTCTAGCATCATGGCATAGTAATTGGGGTTGGCAAATGTTGCTTCCGCCCGCCCGTTGTGGATGCGGTTAATTTCTGGGGATATGAAACTGTAATCCCATTCTGGTACCCAATTTAAATATTCAAAGGTTGCGAATATAAAGATGATAAATGAGCCAATTAAGGCAATGTTCAATAATTCTTCAACGTAATAGGGTCGAATGACTTGCTGATAATAGTTAAAATAGATGGCGATTGGTATAAAGGCAATCGAAATCCCTAATCCTGCCCAGTTTTGAAAGATAAATGAAATCACTGCTGAATACGCAATAAATATCCATATTGAGGTTGCAACTTCTCGCTTAATGTAGCGCGGACCAAGTAGGCCTAACATGAATAAGAATATAAATATGACAGCGAAAGTGACTAAGGTCATATAAAATGGAAATAGGTTACTGATAAATAATATCGAGATCAGTAATGATTGAACTGGCCAGGTTAGTTGAGCTTCTGGTTTACTCACCAAAAGTACACCTCCCTAATGTAATCATAATTATCATTATAGCAACAATTCACGGGAAAAACACGGATAGGTCGCAATATTATCAGATTTTTAAGACCTTTAATTTGTGGTGCGGGCAAGGAGTGAATTCCTATTCTATAAGCACTATAATTAAAAGATAGGTCGAATAATGATATAATAAGTTATATTGATTGGAGGGACGGATATGGAAAAACTCATTTGGACCGGACTTGATGAAAAGGCCTTTAAACCTTACAAGTCTTGCATAAACAAAGGTAGTCCAGGTATCTGTGGCACCTATTGTGCTGCGGTATTAACACACTTTACAGTGCTTAGGGACACCAACCATTGGATGGCTAAACAGGACCTAATTAATGCCTTTAAAAAAGTTGTCGACGACTACCACCTACATAATGGGACTTTTTATTGGAATGTGGAAACAGGCTTAAATTCGGTATTCAATTTCGAAAATTACCGTGCGAAATCAGGCTTGTTACCGGATATTGAAGTACCTAAGTTAATTGACCAATACCAAGCACCAGTCATCGTTGGTACCTTAAAATATTTAGGTTCCCCCTATAAAAACCATTGGCTAATTGCCTATGCATACGCTTATGACGAGCAAAATGATTTATATTTTAAAGCTTACGACAATCACGGTAAACACAATGCGGTCATTCCAGCTAAACAAACGAATGCCTATGTGTATTTAGAGCCAATCCAAGCAACGACAATAGAGCCGTCTACTGACGAAATAACCAATGAAGTGGACGATTTTACAAAAGATATTGCGATTGAAACCAATCAAGCGAGACAAATCTTTTTAAAACGACAAGCTAAAGAAGCTGAAGAACGGAAGAAAAAACAAATTTTTGGAAAAGAGTGGAATGAATGGAAAGATATGATTATATAAGTATCGGTGGCGGGAGTGCCGGTATCGCATCAGCAAACCGTGCCGCTGAATATGGGGCTAAAGCGTTAATTATTGAGAAAAGAGACGTTGGCGGTACTTGCGTAAATAGAGGTTGTGTACCCAAGAAAATTTCTTGGCATGGCACGATGCTCAGAGACCAGATTAACGAGTACGGTTCTGCATACGGCCTAAACTTCACTGAAGAAGGTCCAGTTGACTACCCTGTATTAAAAGCCAATAGAGATGCTTATATTGACCGTATCCACGGTGGCTATGCGTCAGGATTTAAATCTCGTGGCACCCATTATTTAGCGGGTGAAGCCAAGTTCATCGACAACCATACTGTAGAAGTTGACGGCGTCCAATACATAGCCCCACATATCGCCATTGTGCCAGGTGGTCGTCCGCGTTTAATCGACCTACCAGGAATCGATTTGGTGGATACTTCTGACGACTTCTTTGAATGGGAAACTTTACCAGAAAGCGTCTTAATCATTGGTGCAGGTTATGTGGCAACCGAATTTGCGGGCGTATTAAATGGCCTAGGTGTCAAAACAAGCCAAGCTGTTCGACATGACCGTCCTTTAAGAGGATACGATCAAGCAATTATCGAAGTCTTAGTTGATGAAATGAAGAAAACGGGCATTGAATTGCTGACTGAAAGCGATCCTGAATCCATTGAACAATTAGCTGATGGTTCACTTCGTGTAAACTTTAAAAATGGCCAACATGCTGACGCTGAAAAAGTGATTTATGCCATCGGACGTACACCAAACACAGATAATATCGGTTTGGAAAATACAGATGTTGAATTAACAAAATCAGGCCACATCAAAGTGGATGACTACCATAATACCAATGTGGAAGGCTTATATGCCTTTGGTGACGTTATTGGTAAAGTTGAATTAACACCGGTAGCCATTATGGCGGGTAGAACCTTATCGGATACCATTTTTAATGGTGCTGACCCGTATTTGTTAGACTATGACACAGTACCAACTGTCATCTTTACCCATCCAGCAATCGGATCTATTGGCTATTCAGAAGAGGCAGCTAAAGAAAAATTTGGTGCGGACAAGGTGAAAGTGTATACTTCAAACTTCACGCCAATGTATTCAGCAGTTTCAGAAAACCGACAACCAGCACGGTTTAAATTGATTACCCAAGGCGACGATGAAGTGGTTGTTGGTGTTCATGGGATTGGTTATGCCGTAGAAGAAATGATGCAAGGTTTTGCGGTTGGTGTTCGTTTAGGATTAACCAAGAAACAATTCGACCAAACAATTGCCATCCATCCAACAGGTGCTGAAGAGTTTGTAACGATGCGCTAAAGATAATTAAAAACGTCTATAGTGGACTTGTGAAACCCTACCGTTAAACTGAACAAATAAAAAAAGAGAGTTACGCTACCCACAAAAGATGATCCCGATAAGCTGTCGGGGTCATCTTTTTTAATTTTTTCTGATAGCGACGATTGTTGTAAAATTCAATATAATCTTCAACTGCATACCAAAGATCTTGTAGTGTTTCTGTTCTTTCAGATAATACAACGTCCTTCATATGACCAAAGAATGATTCCATAGGTGCATTGTCCCAACAGTTACCGCGCCTCGACATAGACTGTATTAGCCCCATATTCTCAACTTTTTCCTGGAAAATAGGGTAGGTATAATGAACCCCTTGATCTGAGTGGATATACCTTTCCATTACTGGCATATCCTTAATCACATTATTTAATTTATCTAGCGTTTCATAAACTAAATTCATTTTTAAGCTAGTTGAGAAGTGATGTGCAACAATCTCGCCGGTAGCACCATCCTTAACCGCTGAAAGATAGGCCCATTGTCCACTTCCATAAGGAAGATAAGTGATATCTGTGAGAAATACTTTGTACGGGATACCTTGATCAAACTGACGATTGACAAGGTTTTTCTTGGTAGCATTTTCTTGGGTTGCCTTCATCATTTTACGGTATGGTTTCGCTGCTCGTATTGATGATATTATTCTTACGCATAATTCTTCTGATTTTTTTATGATTCATTACTACATCGTATTCAGTTTCTAACGCCATTTTTATTTCACCAATCCCACACTTCTTCTTATCCAGAAAAATTCTATATAACAATTGGAAATCTTCCCAATCATTTTGTTCACGCTCAGCACGTTTATCGCTACTATTTAGCCAGTAATAATAGCCACTTCTACTTACCCCTGCAAGGTCGCATAAATGATTCACCATTCCAGCAAGTTGATTTTCACGAATAATTTGGTTAATTAATTTAAAGCGTTCCTGTTTATTTAAGTCGTTTTTTCTGTCGATTTTCACGCTCCTCTCGTGCTGTTCTAATTTTTTTACTAGTTCAAGATTCCCCTCTAGATAGGCTATACGGGCATTTGCTTTGTCTAGTGCCTCTTGTAACGATAATTGTTCTCTTGGTCCATAGGGACCATTATTTTTTGAACCACGAGTCTCTTGTAACAATACATCTTCTCCGTGATCTTTATATAATCTTTTCCAACGAGACAGTGATTGATTCGCTTTTCCTTCTCCAATTAAATGCGAAGGAAGTCCAGCAAGCTCAAATATCTGAGTGGACGTCATACCTTGTTTGCTTTGTTTAATGGCCTTTATTTTGAATTCTGATGAATAGGTAATACTTTTCTCTGTCACACTTTTCACATTAGGATTGTTTCTTAAAACTTGAATCTCAGCTTGGCTATATATCTTTTTACTCAAAATGTCCACTCCCTTCTGTATAACTCAAATAAAGTATACCGAAAAATTGCATAAAAATAACCCGAAAACTTACAACACTCTTTTTTTGAGTGTTCAGTTTTCGGGTAGAGATTCATTGTAGTCCATATAGACGTTATTTTATTATTTTTAAAAATAGGCGCACTTTCAGTCTAGTCATATACACATTCAATATAAATCTGGAACCCTGTATCTGTAACATCAAAAGTAACATAATCGATAACTGCAGCTAAAATTTCTGTATTAAAAGTATCATTACGGATACCAAGAAGGTCCTCATAATAATATTCAATTTCTGGTTGTCTCTTAGCATTTAACTCATTTAGTTGATCAACAAAGGAGTGCGGAAGATTAGATTTTTTTCCATCAAATTTAATTACAGACGTAGATTGCTTATCGGTCGCGATGGATAGCTCCATTTGGTATTTATTAATTTCATAATGATCAAATAAGTTCATAAATTCTGATATAATACGATTAACCTTTGCGTATTCTCTCATGTTTGTTAATTCTCTCCTTTATGACATCAAGTATAGGGACAAGGAACGCTGCAACAAAACCTCCAGAAAAGCCATTATTGTATAGGTTCAATCCGGCATGGGCAGTACCAGTGTTTTGCACAACTGCTGCATGCAAAGCACCGGCAACAAGACCTGCCTTCCATCCATAATGCCCAGCGATTGGTGCTAGGGTAGTACCAAATAATGCAGCTAATAGTGAACTTGTTGTGTTAGGGTTGTCAATATGCATAGCAATTTGCATCAAATAAATACCCACTATAATAGGAATGATATTAAATGGGTTTTTACCAAATGCTGCAAAACCTATTACAGTCAAGACTCCGCCAACAACTGCACCTTCTAGTTGGCCACCAACAATATGCACATATGTGATAGCAATTAAACCTAGAATACCCATATTCATTAAGGTAATGGGTGTACCAAATTCAATCACAATATCTGAGATTAGTTGTCCGGAAGATTTTCGCAAGTTCATATAACCCTTAAATGAATAATCATTCAAAATAAAACCCGATAAGAATAACACAAGTGAAAAAACGAGAAAAAACCATGTTACGAGCGGACTAAATAATTGTTGGGGTTCAATATCGTAAGATACCGGCAATTCGAAAACCCGCATTATAGATGCAATCAGTAATCCTATAACACCAGCAGTGAAACCAGTATTATATAGATTAAATCCCTGATGAAATCGTATAAAGCTAGATGAGACTGGGTGGATTACGAAACCAATCATTACCCCGGACAAGATACCAACCGGCATACCTATATAGATGGGTAACCCCTGCCCAAATGTGATTAAAGACACTACAGGACTTAGAGCTGAAGAAAAAAGAGCACCCAATACTAGGTTTGCAATCGGCGTATTCGAATATTTGCTATAAAGAAAGGTACCAATTAGAAATGGTATCGAATTATATAAGTTTTTCCCGAAGAAGGAAAAGCCCATAACTGTCAATATTGCAGCTAAAAGTGGACCAGTAATTTTAGGGGCGTTACGATGTATAAAAAAAGTATTGGCTAAAGTTAAAGTTCCTACGTTAAAAAAAGTTGCACCTATTCCACCAACTTCAAAATAATCCGTAATCAAATTACTAGGAGACAAGAGAATTGTCCAATAACCAGATATTAAAGTGCTAGGTGATTGCATAATTAATCCAAATAATATAAAAATGCTAGCTACTGTATAGAAGAATAAGGGTTTTATTTCAGTTTTACCAAAGAACAGAACTAAAAATCGTTGTAGTTGATTGTTGATTGTATTGCGCATCTAAAACCACCTTTAATAGTATAGTATAGTTTATTTTTATTCAATCTTAGCAAGAATTTGGTAGGTAAACAAGCAAAAATTGCAAAGATATATAATGAGATAAACTCAGGAAAAACAGATCATATGACACAATGTAAAAGGGCTATGACGGAAGTGTCACAGCCCTTTGTAGCTTAAAAAAGCAAATAGATAAAATTGTTATTTGTTTAATTCTGACCCCGCATCAAATTTTTCATCCCAACCAGTAGCACGGATAATAAATTTACCGATTTCTACGTAAAGTACTACAGAAGCAGCAGCTAATAGAATTACAGTCCACATTTCCATAGCCATTGGGTCACCTAACAAGTGAACAGTACCGAAGGCGTCGTTTAGACCAGGTACGAATACAGTAATTAACATCAATACTGTTGAAGCTAATACTGCGATGTTTAACCACTTGTTGTCGAATGGATTTGAAGCGAATAGTGACTTGAATACTGACTTAGAGTTGTAAGCGTGGAACAATTGGATGAATGCTAATGTTAAGAAGGCCATAGCTTCTGCATCTTCCAACGGAACACCCATTTGGTAACGACCGTACCAGAATACAAATAATGTTACAGCACCTTCATAGATACCTTGATAAATAATTGATGGTAATACACCATTTGATAATAAGTTACCAGAACGTCCACGAGGTTTGTGTTCCATTACATCAGATTCCGCTGCTTCAAGACCTAAAGCAATTGCAGGGAAGGTATCAGTTACTAAGTTGATCCATAAGATATGAATAGGTTCTAAGATTGTCCAACCAAGCATTGTTGCAACGAATAAAGTCATAACCTCACCCAAGTTAGCAGATAGTAAGAATTGAACTGCTTTTTGGATATTTGAGAATACTTTACGTCCCTCTTCGATTGCAGTGATGATTGTCGCGAAGTTATCATCTGCAAGTACCATGTCAGAAGCACCTTTAGAAACTTCTGTACCAGTGATACCCATACCAATACCGATATCAGCTTGTTTCAAAGAAGGCGCGTCATTAACACCGTCACCAGTCATCGCAACAACTTTATCGTGTGATTGCCAAGCAGATACGATACGAACTTTATGTTCTGGAGATACACGCGCGTAGACTGAGTATTGTTCAACATTTGCTGCTAATTCTTCATCAGTCATTTCGTTTAAGTGTGCACCAGTTGTAACTGCTTCTTCTTGACCTTCTTCAATGATACCTAAACGAGCTGCGATAGCTGCGGCGGTATCTTTGTGGTCACCAGTGATCATAACAGTACGGATACCCGCTTGTTTTGCAGTAGCGATAGAGTCTTTAGCTTCTGGACGCTCAGGGTCAATTTCCCCAACCATACCAGCGAAGATTAGATCATGCTCTAAAGTTTCTGTGTTGAATTCACCAGGTAATTCATCAATGTAACGGTAAGACATACCTAATACACGTAATGCTTGGATAGCCATAGCGTGGTTAGCGTCTAATAATTCCTTACGAGCAGCTTCATCCAATGGTAAGATTTCGCCGTTGTTCACGTAGTGTGTACATTTTTCAATAATAACATCAGGCGCCCCTTTAGTCATTGAAACGTATTTACCGTGTGATTGCTCTTCACCTAAAGTTTCGTGAACAGTAGTAGACATTTTACGATCTGAATCGAATGGTACTTCACCAACACGAGGTTGAACTTTGATTGTTTCACGTACATCGTAACCTTTGTCGAAACCGAATTGAATCATTGCAGTTTCAGTAGGGTCACCAGCTAATGAACCATCTTTAGCGATTGTAGAGTCATTGGCCATATTCATAACTCGGAAAACAGGTTCGTTATGGTCAATGTCTTCAGATGCATCGTGTAATTCACCATTGTAGTAAACTTTTTCGATAGTCATCTTGTTTTGAGTTAGGGTACCAGTTTTATCTGAACAGATAACTTCAGTACCCCCAAGTGTTTCAACAGCAGGTAACTTACGTACCAAGGCACGACGGTCGGCCATCTTTTGAGTACCTAATGCAAGGATAATAGTTGAGATAGCAGGTAGACCTTCTGGAAGTGCAGCAACAGCAATTGAGATTGCAGTTAATAGCATTGTGATCCAGTCAAATCCACGCAATAAACCTAGGAAGAAAATAACAACGGCAATAATAACAATTGCATAAGTTAGGAAACGAGTTAACCCGTTCATATTTTCTTGTAATGGTGTTGTTTTACCTTCAGCGTTTTCTAACATCTCAGCGATGTTACCGACTTCAGTATCCATAGCTGTTGCAGTTACAACACCTTCACCACGTCCGTAAGTTACGTTAGTAGAAGAGAACCCCATATTTAAACGGTCACCGATACCAGCGTCACCTTCAACAGGGGCCGTATCTTTAGTAACCGGTACAGATTCACCAGTTAAAGCAGCTTCTTCAATTTGTAATGAACTTGCTTTAAATAGACGTAAGTCGGCAGGTACAACGTCACCAGCTTCAAGAATTACAATGTCACCAACAACGATTTCTTTAGAATCGATTGCTTTAACTTCGCCATCACGACGAACGTTTGCTTTAGGTGAAGACATTTTCTTAAGAGAGTCAATAGCATCCTCAGCTTTATTTTCTTGAACAACACCCATGATTGCATTAATTAATACAACCGCAAGAATAATAATTGCATCTACCAAACCGTGAGAACCTTCTAAAATTAATGAAAGTGCTGCAGCGATTAATAAGACCTGAATAATTCATAGCTCTAAATTTAAGCTATTTTTTTGAACAAAGTGCCTATATTTAAATTAGGCAGATACATTCTTCCAAAATAATGTGTTTTCGAACAGGATATATACGGAAGAAGGCTGTAATAAAAATTATTTGTCTATTTAAGGGCAGACTGACCCCTTGGAAAAATAGGTTAAAAATTTTTACGATAACTAGCCTAAATCCATTGCCTAGATCGCCGTAGGCGTTCAAAAACCTTATAAAATTCAGTTTGATACACATGATAACTCGACAGTTTGAGATAGACTTGTCTACCTGTTTTAACGAGTTTTCCGGCAACTTTAAGCAATGTCAATCGTATAGAATGAATCGTCATCCCCCGATTGACTTGTTCAAATCCAATGGTCTTTAAAAAATTGACGAGGTTGTAAGCCAGGACACTGATCATCATTCTGACATGATTTTCCAGGAAACGCGGACTATCTGTTTTGTCAAAATAAAAGCCTGATTTCGCTTCTTTGATGAAATTTTCCATTGTTCCACGCTTGCCGTAAAGAGAGAATATGACTTCAGGCGAGACATTATCGGATAGATTCGTCACAATGAATGCGTGGTGAAAAAGAAGCTCTCCTGCTTCACGGATTGATCGAATACAAACGCGACGGGGTTTTGACCAGGATTGTGCTTGATAAGGGAGTGAAAAATACTGTATTTCTCGGTCTTCCCATTTTTTATTATCCCCATAAAGAACAGAGTGTTCAGCTAACTGACTTAACCTCCGATTGCTCTTTAATCGGATAACGTACTGGCTTTCAGTTGCTTCACAAGATTCATACACCTCTGGTGTGGCGAAGCCGCTGTCACCCCGAACCAATATCTCGGTATGAGGTAACGTGCTCTTGTAGTGGTGTAACAGCGGGTCGATAAAGGCTTTTACCCCTTTAGACGTGTACTGATTGCCTGAACGCAGTTCAGCTTTTAGGAAATCTCCGGTCAATCCGTCAAATGCAACTAATGGGTGATAGCCGTAGGTTTGATAATGGGCATTATAATCTGTTTGTTCTTGGCGTCCAAAGGTATCCGAATGTGTGGAATCGACATCAATGATTAACTCGGTGTCATTGCGAATCAAACGCGCTTTATCAATCAGCGACTGATTTAATGCTTGGAGTTGATCCATGTTCTCCTCGGTGAAACGATCTAAAAACCGAGAGATTGACGATTGTGAGGCCAACTCTTTTTTACCGAGTACAGCTTGAAAGACTGGATCCTGTCTTAATAGATTAGCTGATGAGTCTGCCGAGTACCCAGCAATTAACTGCATAATGAGTTGTTCTAATATCGCTAAGTTATCATGTGTGAAGTAAACACGTTTGTCTTTAATATGGAGCCACTGTTTAGCTACGTGTGAAAAGTCGAAGGTATTCATCACCTCTTTAACTAAGACCAAACCCGAATCACTCGATAAGCGACCACCTGTATGTGAAATAGTCAAATTTGAATTGAATTTTACCTGGTTTTTGTGTAAGCTAGTCATGAGAAGAACTCCTTTCTTTTGGTTGGTTTCGACACCTTTACCATATCAGAATGGGGTTCTTTTTGCATCACTTAACAGGTGAAAATGAAAAAGTAAATGAAGACTGCCGTTAGGCAGTTTCAGACGGTTTGAAGTCAAAGTATGAATTATTCAGGATAAGATAATAATCATTAAATCTTTAAATTGATCCAAGAACTTTTGTAAGGTTGACTTGCGTTCACCTTCTTTAATTTCGTTCGGTCCGTTCTTCTCTAAGCGACTGGCAGCTTCAGCATCAGATAAACCTTCAGTAGAAGAATTTAATGATGTGAAGACTTGATCAGCATCTTGAGTGAAAAAAGACTGATTGTTCTTTTCTTCTGACATTAATCATCTCTCCATCCTTTAAATTATTATCCCTAAAGCAGGATCCAGAGGTTGTCTTTCAAAAAAAAGACCTATGACTACTCCTCCAAGTAGAGAAGTAGCCATAAGTCTCATCTTTTAAGACGGCACCAGCAGATATCTGCCGTATATGTTGGCGCCGCCACGATACAATAATCGCTGATTACTCCCTCATGGAACTGTTTAAGTTAAGATAATTATATTTTATTTAAGATAGAATTGCAATAATTAACTGAAATTAAAATGCGCAAAGACTGTCTAAATTTGTTGAATGGCAAAAGCACCATTTTTGGGGTATAATAATTGTTCGTGAAAAAAGAAAGGTGTTGAATATGGAGTCATCTTACATTCAAATTATTAATCAAAGCTTACCATTTAATAAAAAGCAAATTGAAAATGTATTGGGATTGCTAGAAGAGGGCAATACAGTACCTTTTATCGCTCGTTATCGTAAGGAAGTAACGCAGTCATTAGACGAGGTTCAGATTAGAGAAATTGAACATGCTTACCAATATACGAAACAATTAGAGGAAAGAAAGGCATCGGTTCTTGCAAATATTGAAGAACAAGGAAAATTAACAGATGACCTAGCTAAAAAAATTAAACAAGCGACAGTTTTACAAACGGTTGAAGACCTTTATGCGCCGTACAAACAAAAACGTCGTACAAAGGCAACTATTGCCAAAGAGAATGGTTTAGAAGACCTTGCCAAATGGTTATTTTCATCTCCAGCTACAGGTAATGTTCAAGCGGAAGCTGAAAAATTCTTAAATGACGAAATTCAAGACACTAAAATGGCCTTGGATGGGGCACACGAAATTATGGCTGAATGGATTGCAGAAGATGCAGATATTCGTCTATGGTTACGTAAATATACTTTAAAAGAAGGTAAATTAACCAGTATAAAACGTAAAAATGCGGAAGATGAAAAAGCTATCTTCGAAATATATTACGATTTTAGCCAAAATATCCAAAACCTGAAACCTTATCAGGTATTAGCGATTAATCGGGCTGAAAAGTTGAAGATTTTAAATGTTTCTATTGAAGCTGATGAGTTTCCAATCATTGAACACTTGGTACACCGTTTTATCAAAGGCCACCCAGTGTCAACGCGCGAAATCCAAGCGGCTATTCAAGATTCCTTAGATCGTTTCTTAAAACCTTCTATTGAAAGAGAATTGCGTTCTAAATTAACCGAAACTGCTGAGCAACACGCTATTGCTACTTTTTCAACGAATTTGGGTAACTTGTTAATGCAACCTCCATTGAAGGGACGCGTTGTTTTAGGTTTAGACCCAGCCTTTAGAACAGGTTGTAAGTTAGCTGTAGTTGATGCCACAGGTAAAGTTTTGGCTAAAGATGTGATTTATCCGCATGCACCAGTCAATAAAAAAGCTGAAGCCAGCAAAAAATTCAATGAATTAATCAAAACTTACCAGGTAGAAATGGTCGCGATTGGTAACGGAACAGCAAGTCGTGAGTCTGAACAATTTGTTGCTGAACAAATCCAAGATAATGACTTAGACTTGGTTTATAGCATTGTTAATGAAGCTGGTGCTTCAGTTTATTCAGCTAGTGAAATTGCCCGCGAAGAATTCCCTGAGTATAATGTTGAAGAACGTTCAGCCGTTTCTATCGCGCGTCGTTTGCAAGACCCATTGGCTGAATTGGTAAAAATTGAACCTAAAGCCATCGGAGTAGGTCAGTACCAACATGATGTGTCTCAAAAAGAACTTGCTGAAAGCTTGGATTTCACTGTTGAAACTGTGGTTAACCGGGTTGGCGTCAACTTAAATACAGCTTCCGCTTCATTATTGAGCCATGTTGCCGGCTTATCGATGGCAGTTGCTAAAAATGTCGTTGAGTACCGAAATGAGAATGGTGTCTTTACTGACCGCAAGCAATTAGGTAAGGTAAAGCGTTTAGGACCTAAAACTTATGAACAAGCGGTTGGTTTCATCCGTATTACAGGGGGCGACAACATTTTAGATAATACAGGCATTCACCCTGAAAATTATAAGGAAGTTAAGGCGATTCTGAAAGACTTAGGTGTTTCTTTAGAAGAACTTCAAAGTGAAGAAGCCAGAAAAACAATTGCCAATTTTGATTTAGATGCCTTATCTGAAGCATACGGTATTGGTAAAGAGACCTTAGTAGATATCCAAAAATCACTACTGACACCAGGACGTGATCCACGTGAAGACGTTGCTGCGCCAATTTTAAGATCTGATGTTCTTTCGTTGAAAGATTTGAAAGTAGGGATGAAATTACAAGGTACAGTGCGTAATGTTGTCGATTTTGGTGCCTTTGTCGATGTTGGTGTTAAACAAGATGGTTTAGTTCATATTTCGAGAATGTCTACAAAATTCGTAAGTAATCCAAGTGATTTCGTTTCTGTAGGTGATATTGTTGAAGTTTGGGTATCTGAAGTAGACGAGAAAAAAGGTCGAATCGGCTTAAGCATGCTTGATATTAAATAAATTAGAAAATAATTAAAATTAAATTAAAAAAATACTTGATTATTCTACTTTATTTGTTATATTTAAATTAACTTAAAGAGAGGAAGGTAGAAACGATAATGACTGTACATTCAAATATGCAAGCGGAATTTGTTTCTGCTTTCCCACATCTAAATTTATTATTATCATTAGCTAACTGAGGATTCTACCATATATTGTAGAGTCCTATTTCTCGTGAGATACGGGCTCTTAGCTAAAACGCCGGCCCGTTTGAACGGGTCGGCGTTTTTTATTTGGTTATGTTGTTGGATGTGGCTTTTGGGTTAGTTTTGGGTTGGAGACAATATTTACAAATAGATGGGAGAAATCTTTTATGAAAAATATGAAATTTACTAAAATGCTAACAACGATCTTTGCGGCTTCTATTATAGTAGCTGGTTGCTCGCAAGCAACTACTGCCACTTCTAATCATTCAAATTCGTCATCCTCCTCAGAGGTGTCAACTAGCAAGTTAGATACGGTAAATATTGGTGGCCTTTGGGAACTAACTGGTGCTACTGCGGCATATGGTGTGGTCCAAGATAATGCTGTCCAATTGGCCGTTGAACAACGGAATGAAGAGGGCGGGATTGATGGAAAAGAAGTGAGTTATCAATCATACGACAATCAAGGTACACCAGAAGAAGCTGCTACAGGTATGACTTATTTAATTGAGCAAGGCAATTCAGTCGTCCTTGGACCCGCTACAGCGGCCTTAACTTTTGCTACCCAACCAGTGGCTGAAAATGCGCAAGTGCCATTTGTATCCGCAACGACTACAGTAGATGATGCAACCATTAACTCAGAAACGGGTGAAGTATGGGAATACTTTTACCGGACAAGTTTTGAAATTTCTTTCCAAGGTGCTGCTATCGCTGAGCTTGCCAACCAAAATAGCTATGAAACCGCTGCTGTATTGAAAGACAACTCGACTGATTATGGTCAAAACTTAACAGATATCTTTGTTGAAAAATTTGACGGTGACGTAATCATTGATGAATCATATATTTCTGGTGATACAGACTTCAGCTCAGTCCTAACAAATGTTAAATCTCAAAGTCCTGATGTAATCTTTATTGCAGGTTACTACCAAGAAGCTGGTCCAATCATTAAACAAGCCAGAGAAATGGGTATCGATATTGCGATTGTTGGTCCTAATGGCTTGGGTAACCAAAATATTGTCGAACTAGCAGGTGCTGAAAATATGACCAATGTCTATTATGTAGCCCATTTCGTGTATACAGAAGATGCTGACCAAGATGTCCAAGACTTCTATAATGCTTATGTTGAAAAATTCGGTACTCAACCAGATATGTTCTCTGCAGTAGCATATGACGCTGCAAATATGGTGATGGACGCGATTGATGAAGCCGATTCTACAGACCCAAGAGCCATCAAAGACGCTATTGGCGCAACGGAAGGATTTGAGGGTATCGCTTATGATATTACCTTTGATGAAAAACATAACGTATCTGCACCGGCTTATATTCAAGAAGTTGTTAACGGCGAACCAACCGAAAATGTTACAGTAATTGAGCCAGAATAGGGTCAAAAATCTGTACTTTACTCAAGTAAATGATAAAATATATGTAAGCACTTAAAAACTATTGATAAATAGGGAGGGTTCTTCATGAAAATTAAACAATATATGAGTAAAGATGTGATTACTATTTCACCGGAGACTTCTGTAACAGAAGCTGTGGCCAAAATGGAAAGTCACCAGATTCATAATCTGCCAGTTACAAAGAATGGTCAATTTGTTGGGTTAATTACACAAGACATTATTGATGCAAAATCTGCTTCAGATGCGACAAGTCTAAGTGTTTACGAATTGAACTACATTCTTTCTCAAGCTGATGTTGAAAAATTCATGGACAAGAAAGCAGCAACTGCCACTACTGAGTGGATGGTAGAAGAAGCGGCGGAATATATGCGTACGAATAACCTACGCGTGTTACCAATTGTTGATGAAAATAAAACAGTTCAAGGAATCATAACGTATAAAGATATCTTCAAAGCCTTAATTGACTTATCTGGTTATACACCAGGTGATAAAGGTAGCCGTATCGTCGTAAAAGTTGTCGAAGACAGAGTAGGGGTTCTTTCAGAAATTACCAAAGTCCTTGCTGACGCGAGTGTAAGTGTATCGCATATCTTTGTGAATGATGAAGATGGTATTGAAATTACAATTCAAGTTCATGCTGGCCAAGGTGATAATGCTAAAGCAGCTATTGAAACTGCTGGTTATGAAGTTGTCACACTATAATATTATATAGCGGAAAAGTGGTTTAGATTTCAACATCTGGACCGCTTTTTGTATAAATTAAGTCGGCATTTTTTCGACAATATTCCTCTTATTCAGTAGAGTTTTTCATCCAAAAAAAACAGCCAAAGTCCTTTTAAATTAGGGTGTCTGGCTGTTTTTTTATTCATAAAAAGTACATATGCGGCTAACAAGATTTGAACTTGCACGAGAATACTCTCACTGCCCCCTCAAGGCAGCGCGTCTGCCATTCCGCCATAGCCGCGAACCTAGACTTCTAATGAAGTCTAGTGAAAATTAATAGATTAAACCTACTAAGAAAATGATTGCTAAGAAGAATAGTAGTAAAACACCCAAAATACTATAGAAGGCTTTTGATTTGCTAACATTACCTGATTGCAAGAAATGTATCGTCATGGTAATGATCAATAAAGCAATTTGCATTAAAGTCAATAATAGCACAAAAATCATAAAAATCAATGGCGCTAGTAATGAGCTTAAGAAACAAACGATAGCGACAATTACTGAGATACTATTCATACCAAAGAAATGGGTCAGCCATACATTGTTACTCATTTTTTCGGATTCATTATTCCGATTGAACAGGTGAATCATTGCTGGTAATAACCACAGGCTAATAATGAGAAAGACGAATGTTTTCAAACCAAAGCGCCAAGCAACAAATTCGAAATTCAAGTTTGGTAAGACAGATAAATCAGCAAACCATTCGTAATGAGAAACGAGGTAATTTGCAAGGGAAGTAATAGATACAGTATTTAAGATTGCAAGTAGCAATAAGCTTGTGATACCGTGGTTTGGATTCTTATTTAATTCGTTAGTGGTAGGTGATTGTATTGGTTTTTTGATATAAGACAAAAGATAAGCTATGTAAGAAGTGAGACGGTTGCCATCTTGTTTGTTTTGAAGGCGACTAGGGCCACCATTATCAGTAGCTTTTGTCTTTTTATTGTTTTTGCCAAAAGAAAATAATGGTTTCTTAGCTTTCTTCTCGTCTTTATTATCATCTTTGCTATCATAAGAGTCGGTATTGCCACCCGCATAAGCTGCGTTTTGAATTGGAGAGGTTTGGTGCTCTTTATAAGCCTCAAAGTGGTCGTCTTTATCATATATTGTATCCGCATATGAAGCTGCGGGAATTTCAATCGTATCATGAAAGTTGTCATCCGAGTCACGATGGGTAAAAATATAGTCACAATTTGGACAAATTTTTGTATCTGTTGGAATTGTCGACTGACAGTTTGGACATATCATAGTTATCGTTGCTCCTCATCTTTTCATCACAATTTCCCTAACATTTACGGGTTTAAAAGTGTGATTTACTCCAATCCATGATAGCATAGTTTTATAGAGGACAGTACAATTACCAATAATTTTAATGTTTTTTAAGGAATAAAAATATGACCTATCAACAAAAAACTTTACCAACAAAAGTTGATCCCAAAGAACATATAGAAGCATTAGATGTGTCGAAAACAAAAAAAGAAGATGGGTTAAAGCTATTAAAGATTTTCACCGAAGAAACAGGGGAAGAACCGGTTATGTGGGGGCCATCGATCATAGGCTATGGTATTTACGAATATACGACCACTTCTGGCATCGAAGGCGTTTGGCCAATGACTGGATTTTCGATCCAAAAAGCACGATTTTCTCTGTACCTAAAATTTGATAAGAAAATTTCGCAACAATTTTTAGATAGAATTGGTAAGTATAAGGCCGGTGTTTCTTGTGTTTATGTCAATAAATTAGCTGATATTGATGAAGAGGTACTGAGAGAGTTTATTCGCGAAGGATATCAATATATGCAAAGTCACTTCAAGACAATCGATAGATTATAAAAGTATTTGCATTTTTTTATCTTAAATAGGATATTTCGTTTAACCTTTTAAACTATCTTTGATAGAATACAACTATATAATAAAAAAAGAAATTGAAATGGAGATGGGATCAATGAAAATGGCACATACTTGTTATCGTGTAAAAGACTTAGAAGCTTCAAAAGCATTCTATAAAGAAGCATTTGGTTTTGAAATTGCAGAAGAAAAAGATTTTCCAGAACACGAATTTACATTGACTTATTTATCTTTACCAGGTGATGATTATGAGTTAGAGTTGACTTATAACTACGGTTCAGAGGCTTATGACTTAGGAAATGGCTATGGCCATATTGCGATTGCTGTAGAAGATTTAGAAGCGCTTCATGCATCGCAAAGCGAAAAAGGTTTGGATGTTACTGACCTTAAACAATTACCAGGGGATACCAAACCAAGATACTTCTTTGTGACTGATCCAGATGGCTACAAAATTGAAGTGATTCGGTTATAATAACTAAATTCAAGGTCTTTAACGATTAAAGCTTTATCCGACAAAAAAGGATTGTTTTCTAAGTGAATTCATGTTAGAATTTCAATATGCGATGAGGCGACACGCACAGCATATTGTAAGACTGTGCATGTAGTTAAAGAAAGTACACGATGAAAATCACCACGGGAAGTGGGTACTTGGTCAAAAGCTGATGTGAACGGCTTAGACCCTAGTCTTGGAAAGCGAGGACATTTTTGTCCTCGCTTTTTTATTTATCTAGAAATGAAAGCTTTTTCATACCACTAAGATTAAATTTTAAGTTATAATAAAGAATACAGCAATCATATCAGGGGGATTTAATTAATGCCGAGTAAGAAGTTAGTCATAGTAAGTTTAGATGCTTTTGGAACGGAGGATCTAGCATATGCCTTAACGTTGCCAAACTTCAAAAAATACCGTCAAGAAGCAGCTTTAGTAGAGGCAGTTGAATCAGTTTACCCATCACTAACCTATATGTGTCATACCTCAATTGTGACTGGTCAATACCCCAAAGATCACGGCATTATAAACAACACACTCTTACAGCCAAACCGAATTTCTCCTGATTGGCACTGGTATACCAAATATATTAAAACACCAAACTTATTCGATATCGCGAGTGAAAATGGTTTGAGTGTTTCAACAATCCTTTGGCCTGCTACCGGTAAAAGTAAATCAATTGATTATAATATTGCAGAAATTTTCGCAAACCGGAAATGGCACTCTCAAGTTGCGGTATCCCTATTAGTATCATCAGCTAAATACCTCATTGAAAAGAATCATAAATTTGGTCATTTACGGTCAGGGATTAAACAACCAGAATTAGACGACTTTGTTATGGCAGTAGCAGTAGATACTATTGAAAATGAAAAACCAGATGTGATGGCAATCCACCTTGTTGACCTTGATTCTACTCGACATGGTTTTGGCGTGAAATCACCTGAAGCTAAGGCGGCCATTGAGCGAATAGACGCACATTTAGGCCAATTATTTCATGCAATTGAAACAACCCCTGCCTATAAAGAAGCCCATATCGTCTTATTAGGTGATCACTATCAAATTGATACCCAAGTCGTTATACGACCGAATCATCTATTTAAAAAAGCTAGATTAATTCAAACAAAAGCACAAAATGAAATTCAAGATTATAAAGTCTATGCAAAAGCGACGGACGGGTCTTGCTATATCTATGTGAAAGATCATGATGCATTCACAATGGTACAACTTAAAGAAATACTAGCACCTTTAAAACCTTACATCGAAACCATTTATAATCGGGAGGAGGCGGCTGCTCTAGGTGCAGACCCTGAATGTTTTGCCTTAATCGAAGCAAGTGAAGGTTATTACTTTGAAAGTGACATTGAACGACCAATCATTGAATATACCAATAAACAAATTCCAGGCGTCAAGCTATTAAAAGCGAGTCACGGCTATAGTCCCAAAAAAGGAAAGTATACGACAATGTTTATGGCAAAAGGCCCTAAGATTAGAGCTGGTGAAACTTTAGCCAGTGGGCGTTTGGTAGATGAAGGCCCAACAATGCTAGCAATGTTAGATTTAGCATTTAAAACGCCAGTAGAAGGAAAAGTTTTAGGTCAGATTTTTAGATAGCAAATAATAATATTTGTTATTAAGTAAGGAGGAAGTTATTTTGTATAAAGGAAAAGAAGCAAGCTCATCAATCCAGGATAGAAGCTTGGTCGATGAAATGTATTATTTTAATATTGGCAATCATTTTGAAGCGTTTAAATTTCTGGGAGCTAAGAAACAAGTTAATAATGACCAAGATGGCTACCAGTTTACTGTATGGGCACCGAACGCCAAGTGTGTTTACTTGGAAGGAGATTTTTCCGATTGGGCAGAACTGCGAATGGATAAGGTTGCTGAGACCGGTGCATGGACTATTTTTATGCAAGATGCAAAAGAATGGGACCTTTATAAATTTGTCATTGAAGATCATGATGGCGTTAAACGAGAAAAGCAAGATCCCTTTGCCTTTGCTGGTGAAGTGCCACCAAAGAACGCCTCTGTGATACAAGACATCCCAACTTACGAGTGGCACGATCAAGAATGGATCAAAGAAAGACAGCAATCCAATATGTTTGCTAGTCCGATAAATATTTATGAAGTGCATATGTCATCTTGGAATAGACACGAAGATGGTTCGGCCTATACTTTTGCTGACCTACAAGCAGAATTGATTCCTTACGTTAAAAAAATGGGCTATACCCATATTGAATTTATGCCTTTAATGGAGCACCCATTAGAAGCCTCTTGGGGTTATCAAATTTCGGGTTATTTCTCTATTGCTGGTCGTTTTGGTCATGATTTTGGGCCATTAATGTCCTTCGTAGATGCCTGTCACCAGGCAGGGATTGGGGTCATCGTTGACTGGGTACCAGGTCACTTTGTGGTAAATGATGATGCTTTAGCTAACTATGATGGCACAGCAACTTTTGAATACCAAGATCCTAATCGTGCTGAAAACGTACGTTGGGGGACTAAAAACTTCGATTTAGGGCGTAAGCAGGTCCAGTCATTCTTAATTTCCAATGCTGTATTTTGGCTCGAAACTTTCCATTTTGATGGTATCCGAGTTGATGCAGTTTCAAATATGTTGTATTTGGATTATGACATTGGACCATGGGTGCCGAATAAATACGGACATAACGTTAATCTGGAAGGGCTTGAATTTTTACGGAAACTCAATACAGAAATTCTTTTCAGAGACCCATCTTACTTAATGATTGCTGAAGAATCTACCGCTTGGAGCGGGGTAACGAAACCGACTAGCCAAGGTGGTCTAGGATTTAACTTTAAATGGAATATGGGATGGATGAATGACACCTTGAAATTCTTCGGGATTGATGCCTTAGGTAGAAGCTCTAACTACAAGTTAATTAATTTCACTTTCATGTACATGCATGATGAGAATTTTGTTTTACCTTTCTCTCACGATGAAGTTGTACACGGTAAGCAGTCTTTATTAGGCAAGATGCCGAATCATAACCGCTATGAGATGTTTGCGAACTTGCGTGTCCTTGAAGGTTATCGACTGCTATATCCTGGTAAAAAATTATCCTTCATGGGTAATGAAATTGGTCAATTCTTGGAATGGCGTTTCTATGAAGGGTTAGAATGGTCATCTCTAGATCGTGAGTATAACACTGAATTCCAATCTTACGTTGCTGAATTGAACCGGCTTTATAAAGAGACGCCTGCACTTCACGAGCAAGATAACCAAAAAGCTGGTATTACAATTATCGAAGCTGATGATGATCAAGAAACCACCTTATCGTTTATACGCCATGGTAAAGCAGCGGATGCCTTGTTGGTATGTGCCTTCAATTTTACACCTGTTGAACGTAGTCACTATCGAATCGGTGTACCATATGCAGGTACTTATCAAGTGGTCTTAAATAGCGAGATGAAGACATTTGGTGGTAATTGGGTGAGTCAAACCACAAACTTTGAAACAGTGGCGGTCCCACATAAAGGCCAACCATATTCACTAGAAATCAATCTACCATCTCTAGCAGCAATAGCATTTGAACCAGTAAATATCAAACCAACGTCTGAAACAACAAGAAATAAAAACCATTAAAGGGGTTGATCTGTTACTACAGTTTTCGTTGAAATGTCATGCTCCCACCATATTTGGGTGGATGCCATATGAAAAAAGGGGGAAGGGAGTTTATCTCCGCTACTATGTTAAATAATGAAATGATTGCTATGATTCTTGCCGGTGGTAAAGGTACTCGTTTAGGAAAGTTAACAAAAAGTATTGCTAAGCCAGCTGTTCCTTTTGGTGGTAAATATCGAATTATTGATTTTACCTTGAGTAACTGTATGAACTCTGGGATTACAACTGTTGGTGTCATGACACAATATGAACCGATGATTTTGAATGACCATATTGGGAATGGTGATTCTTGGGACTTAGATACACGCGATGGTGGTGCCTTCGCATTACAACCCTATTCTTCAAGTGATGGAGAAAAATGGTTTAATGGTACTGCGAATGCCATTTATCAAAATGTGTCTTTTATTGATAGTAAAAATCCTGAATATGTATTAATTCTTTCAGGAGACCATATTTATAAAATGGACTATGCACCGATGTTAGCAGCGCATAAGGCAAATGGCGCCGATTGTACTGTTGCCGTTAAACCAGTACCCATGAATGAGGCCTCTCGCTTTGGTATCATGAACACTGATGTCGAAGGAAAAATCGTTGAGTTTGAAGAAAAACCAGAAAACCCAAAGAGTAATTTAGCTTCAATGGGGATTTATATTTTTACATGGGACAAATTACGTGAGTACTTGATGCAAGACCCTGAAGGCATGGAAGACTTTGGACAAAATGTTATTCCTGCTTATTTAAATAATGATGAGAAACTGTTTGCTTATTCATTCGATGGTTACTGGAAAGACGTAGGTACAATCGACTCATTATGGGAAGCAAATATGGAAGTGCTTGATCAAGAACATCCATTACAAATCCGCGACAAGGGTTGGCCAATTTTTTCAAGAAATACCATGACTACACCACAATTCTTATCGAAAGAATCTGTAGTTGAAAATGCCATGATTTGTGATGGTTGTATTATCCGGGGCAGTATTAAAGACTCAATCCTTTCTCCAAATGTATTAGTTGGGAAAGGTTCGACAATTGCCAACTCAATCATTATGAAGGGATCAAGTATAGGTGAAAATGTCAAAATTGAATACGCGATTTTAGGTGAGGAAGCTGTTGTTTCTGATGGGTCAGAAGTCATCGGAACCCCTGATAATATAGCCGTTATTGGATATGAAGAAGTAGTTGGAGGTAATTAATATGGTTAAAAATAGAGTTACAGCTATCTTAAATTTGAATGAATCGACAACTGATTTAATGCCTTTAACAGACAATAGACCAATTGCAAACTTACCATTCGCCTGTCGTTACCGTATCTTAGACTTCTATTTATCAAGTTTATCGCACGCTGGTGTGCGTTCTGTCGCTTTATTTATGGCTGAAACTGGTCGTTCTGTATATGACCATATCCGTTCAGGTAAAACCTGGAACTTTGATAATTACACAGGAGGGGTTTTTACCTTCTCACAAATGAACCATAAACGCGCTTTATATGAAGCGGCGAGTCGCAAAGGTCCATTCTATGATGACCATCACTTATTTATTGAAAGTTCAAATGCAGAGTATGTATTTGTTTCAGGTGCCAAAATAGTAGCCAATGTCCATCTAGATGAAGTCATTGAAAAATTTGATGGTTGCGATGCTGATATCGTTCGTGTTTACGCTGAAGTACCGCGTGAATTGATTGAATACCATCCAAACGAATACATTATTCATTTAGATGACGACCAAAATGTCGAGCGCCTTTCTAAAGAAGGCATTACACCAATTTCTCAAGCGACTATCAATTATGATATGAACATGACACTGGTTCGAACAGACAAGTTGCTTGAAATGATTGACCGCGCCGAAGATAATAACTATTACAAAGAGTTAGATGACGTTATCATTGAATACATGGACGACTATAAAACAGTTGGTTATCTTTATGAAGGATACGTCGGTAACGTAGATTCTGTAAAATCTTACTATGATGTCAGCATGCAAATGCTAAACGGTGAATACTTTACCCAACTATTCCAAGGTGATCAACCGATCATTACAAAAGCACATAATGGTTCGCCAACTTATTATGGTAGCCATGCAGATGTCATTAATGCACAAATCGGTACAGGTTGCCAAATTTATGGTGAAGTGGAACATTCTCATATCTTCCGTAACGTGGAAGTGGCGCCAAATGCTAAGGTAGAAGATTCTATCATTTTCCAAAATGCGAAGATTGGTAAGGGTGCAAGCGTAAAATATGCTATTTTAGACAAAAAAGTTGAGGTAGCACCAGGTGCAGTGATCACTGGAACACCGGAGGAACCTGTTGTGATTCCAAAAGGGACCTATGTCGCTGCATCAGATGAGACATTCCAACATCCAGCCTATAAGTCTAAAAAGGTCAAAGGATTTTAAATAGTAGATAAAGAGACGAGAGAAGGGTGATCATATGAAAGTTTTATTTGTCGCCGCTGAGGGCGCGCCGTTCTTCAAAACGGGTGGACTTGGTGATGTTGCCTATGCCTTGCCAAAGGAATTGTGCAAACAAGGTGTTGACATCAGAGTAGTATTGCCATATTACACGCAAATGCCTGAAAGATTCAAGGAGCAACTGATTGAAATCACCCATTTTAGAGTTGAATTAGGTTATAAATCAGCCTATGTTGGGGTAAAGACGCTAACACTCGATGGCGTTCAGTATTACTTTATTGATAATTTAGCGTATTTTGACCGAGACCAATTGTACGGCCAAAATGACGATGGTGAACGGTTTGGATTTTTTGATATCGCAGTGATTGAAATGATGGAAAAAGTAGATTTTATACCAGATATCATTCATGTAAATGACTGGCAAACAGCCATGATTCCTGCCTTATTAGTGGATCGATACCATTGGGTAGACAGCTACCGAAATATTCGCAAGGTGTTAACTATCCATAACATTCGTTTCCAAGGTTGGCAAAATGAATCCGCCTTAAAAGAGATCTTTAATACCACCTATGCTTTATACCATGAAAATGGGGTTAAAAAGGAAGGCCAAGTAAACTATCTTAAGGGCGGTATTAATTTCTCTGACAAGGTAACAACAGTTAGTCCGAATTATGCCCGCGAAATTCAAACAACTGAATTTGGTGAAAAACTAGACGGTGAATTACGTTATAATGCTTGGAAGTTATCAGGCATCATTAATGGGATAGATTATGAACAAAACAATCCAGAGACGGATCCTAATTTAGTTGAAAATTATGATGCATCAACAGTTCAAACGGGTAAAGCAGCCAATAAACGAGCCTTACAGGAACGAGTTGGCCTAAGTGTAGACCCGGATGTTGCTTTACTTGGGGTAGTTACGAGATTAACTGATCAAAAGGGTATGCAGTTGTTACAAGAAAAAGCTGAATATCTACTCACAAATTTCAATATTCAAATTGTTGTGTTGGGTACCGGTGATGAGGCGTTTGAGAACTCATTCCGTTATTTTGAATGGAAGTATCCCGGGGAATTCTGCGCATATATAGATTTTGATGTCGAATTAGCTCAACAAATTTATGCAGGTTCTGATATGTTCTTGATGCCTAGTGCATTTGAACCGTGTGGCTTATCCCAAATGATTGCCATGCGTTACGGTACTTTACCAATTGTCCACGAAACTGGTGGCTTATCAGATACCGTTCAACCATACAATCAATATACTGGTGAAGGTAACGGCTTCTCATTTAACATCTTTACTGGGGATGTTTTCGCCCATATTATCCAATATGCCTTGGATATTTACGAAAACCAACCGGATGTATGGTTCCAATTGATTCACCAAGCCATGGCGACAGACTTTAGCTGGACTGAACCGGCTAAGGAGTATATCCGTTTATATGAAGACTTGTTATAATTTCGGAAAATGATTTAAGCTTGCTAGCCAATTATTTTGGTAAATTGAATATCTTCTTTACATAAGATGATTACTCAGGTTGAGACACATAGGTTTCAACCTCTTTTCCTATTGTATAGAGTCTCATTTTTATGATAAGATAGCTCATAATACATTAAAATTGGATTGGAATGAAATGAAAAGATGAAAGTAGTAAAATTTGGAGGTTCATCAGTTGCATCAGCTGAGCAACTGGTGAAAGTGAAAGATATTGTAATTGGTGACGCTAACCGTAAAGTGGTGATTGTTTCCGCACCTGGTAAACGGGATAAGGATGACATCAAGGTGACCGATTTGTTAATCGACTTGGCTGCTGAAATCTTGCACGATAGTGAAAATGCATCAGCTACTTTTAATAAAATCGTAGAACGCTTTAGAGATACAGCTGAAGGGTTAGAAATGGATCTAGCCATTATTGATGACATTTCCAACCAATTAAATGAATTAATTAGTTCGGATATCACAGACCAGCCAGCTTATTTTGTGGATGCGATTAAAGCCTTTGGTGAAGACGCAAATGCGCAATTAATCGCCGCTTATTTCTCTGGATTAGGTTATGAGGCCTCTTACTTAAATCCTCAAGATGCAGGCTTGTTCTTATCAGATAATCCTGGTCAAGCGCGGGTCTTACCAGAGTCTTACCAAAATTTATATAAATTACGCGAACGTGATGGTATCATCGTCATCCCTGGTTTCTTCGGTTACACGAAAGACGGCAAATTAGTGACATTCTCTCGCGGGGGGTCTGATATTACTGGTGCGATTGTCGCAAACGGTGTCAAAGCTTCAATGTATGAAAACTTTACCGACGTTTCGTCTATTTATGCCGCAAATCCTGGAGTAGTCCATAATCCTGTCGCGATTGAGCAGCTGACATATTCAGAAATGCGTGAATTATCTTACGCTGGATTCTCCGTTTTCCATGATGAAGCGCTGCAACCAGCATTCATCGCTGATATTCCTGTAGCGGTAAAAAATACTAATGAACCACAGGCACCAGGCACTTTGATTACCCGAACACGTCCAAAAAATAACCTAGCGATTTCAGGTATTGCATCAACAAGTGGATTTGCCTCTGTTTACATAAAAAAATATATGATGAATAGAGAGGTTGGCTTTGTTCGTCGCGTCTTATCTGTCCTTGAAAAATATGACGTTTCATTCGAACATATCGTATCTGGTATCGATGATATCGATGTTATTTTTAAAGAAGATGCCTTATCGAAAAAAGAATTCGAAGAAATGGTAGCTGAAATCAAAGCTGAAACAGCAGCGGATTCGATTGAAAAACGCGACAACCTAAGCTTAGTGATGTTAGTAGGGGAAGGTATGATTGAAAATATTGGTAATACTGCCCGAGCAACAAAGGCCTTGTCAGAAGCAGGGATCAACTTGGAAATGATCAACCAAGGCTCATCTGAGATTTCTATTATGTTTGGCATAATTGAAGAAAGAGAAGATGACGCTGTTCGCGCCATCTACAGTGAATTTTTCAACTAAAACCCAATACGTACGAAAAAGGAGTGGCCAGGCCACTCCTTTTCATTTGGATAAAAATCCGAATATTATGATTTAAATAGTAAGAAGTACAAGATAACCACAATACCAAGGACAATACGGTACCAACCGAATACTTTGAAGTCATTAGCTTTAATGTATTTCAAGAATAGTTTAATAGTTAAGACTGAAATGACATATGCTACAACCATACCAACTAGTAATAGCCAGATTTCTGTACCTGTGAACACGAAACCGCTTAAGAAAGCTTTGACTAATTTTAGTGCTGAAGCACCGAACATAATTGGAATACTCATAAAGAATGAGAAGTTGGCTGCTAATGGTCTAGACGTACCAACGATTGTTGCTCCCAAGATGGTTGAACCTGAACGAGATGTACCAGGAACTAGTGCCAATACTTGGAACAAACCAATTTTGAAGGCGTCCATATATGTCATTTCTGCCATAGAGTTGATTTTTGCTTGTCTGTTTGTGTTACGATTTTCAATCCAGATAAACCAAATACCGTAGACAATTAACATAACTGCAACAACAAACCAATTCATTAAGTTTGCTTCTATCCATGAGTCTAATATTAGACCGGCAATAGCAGCTGGAAGACACCCAACGACTACTTTAAACCAAGTCATCCAAGTTTCCTCTTTTTCTGCTTTGGATTTGCTTGGTGCGAATGGATTTAATTGGTTGAAGTTAATCCATACAACGGCTAAAATTGCGCCTAGCTGGATAACAACCAAGAAGATATCCCAAAATTCTCGACGTGCATTTAATGTAATGAATTCTTCAAGAAGAATCATGTGTCCAGTCGATGAAATCGGTAACCATTCGGTAATCCCCTGAACTATACCTAATAAAATGACCTTTAATGTATCTAACATTTATCAATTTCCCTTCATTCAAAATAAAATAATTTCTCATTTCATTATAAATGAAAACAAGAAAGAAAACAAAAAACCATCATAACTTTAAAAAGTCTTTATATTTGAAATCTGTGAAATCGCTTCTGGGATAGATTGTCATTATTTTTACGAATGTGATATGATTAAAGTAGTCAATAAAATGAATACTTAAGGAGCGAGCGATATGTTTGATTTTTTTAAAAAAGATAAGAAGAAGGAAACTACAAAACAACCGAATAGTTCTCAAGTAGCAGAAACTTTATTTGCTCCAGCAACGGGCGAATTTAGCTCTATCGATCAAGTAGATGATCCTGTATTTTCACAAAAAATGATGGGTGACGGTTATGCCGTAGAACCTGAAGCAGGTGACGTTTATGCACCAGTTGCAGGTACTGTAATGAGTATTTTTCCAACTAAACATGCTATCTATATCAAAACAGATGATGATGTAGAAGTTTTAGTGCATATGGGTATTGATACTGTTGAATTAGATGGTGCACCATTCAATGTCACGGTAGCTGAGGGAGACCAAGTTAGTGCTGGTACCCAAGTCGCCACAGTTGATTTAGACCAATTAACATCTGCAGGTAAAGGAAAATCAATCGTTGTCGTATTCACGAATTTAGAAGACTTTTCTAGCTTACAATTAACTGCATCTGGCCAAGTTACACATAGTGCAGAAGTAGGTTCAGTAACAACAAATAGCTAAGATTAATACGCGTATATATATATTCTAATCAAGGTCGGGGCTATATGTCTCGACTTTTTTGTTATCTAAAAATGGAGAAAGTATTGTAATAGTACTGTTTACACAAGTAGCTGTCGGTTAGCCAAATAGACGTTCGTCTTTAAAATGATCATAAACCTATGATAAAAGTGTTAAGTGAGAAAAGTGAATAAAAATACGAACTATTTTTGTAAAAAACTTTACTTTTTCGGATTTATAACGTAAAATAACTCTTGTAAGAAACGAACATTAGAAACCTTTAAAAACATAACATTCGTCTATTGGAGGAGAAACATGTCTACAAAATTTAAAAATATCGTTTTATTAGCTGGTTCTGTTTTTGCTTTAGCAGCATGTCAAGGGCAAAATGCTGGAACTGATACATCTAGTGAATCAGATTCTCAAGCAACATCTGAAGCTACTGGTGATTACGCTATTAGTATGATCACAGATGAAGGTGGGGTTGATGACCGTTCATTTAACCAATCAGCTTGGGAAGGTATGCAAGCTTGGTCAGAAGAAACTGGCAATAAAGTACAATATTACGAATCAACAGATTCATCTGATTTCGTACCAAACTTTAATACTGCGATTGCAGATGGTTATGACATCATCTTCGGTATGGGCTTTATGTTAGAAGATACTTTTAATGAAGTAGCTCCTGCTAATCCAGACCAACAATTTGCCTTTATTGATGGACAAGTAGACCAACCAAACGTTGTATCAATGACTTTTAAAGACCAAGAATCTGCATTCCTAGCAGGTATCGCAGCAGCAACAACGTCTGAAACTGGAAAAGTCGGCTTTGTAGGTGGAATGAAAACACCGGGTATTGACCGTTTTGAAACTGGTTTTAGAGCTGGGGTAGCTCATGTAGACGAATCAATCGAAGTAGATGCACAATATGTTGAATCATTCGGTGATGCTGCAACAGGTCAACAAATTGCCAATGCAATGTATACAAGTGGCGCAGATGTCATCTATACGGCTGCTGGTGGTTCAGGTAACGGTGTATTTACTGAAGCACGTAACCGTCTTGAAGCAGATAGCGAAGCAAATATCTGGGTAATTGGTGTTGACCGTGACCAAACTGAAGAAGGTGAATGGTCAGGTGGTAACTTTACCTTAACTTCTACAATCAAAGATACTGGTTCTGCTATCGTTGCCATTACTGAGCAAACAATGGATACTGAATTCCCAGGTGGCGAGTTGGTAGAATACGGTTTAGCAGATGAAACGGTTGATATCACAAGAGGTAACCTTGATGATGAAACTTGGGCAACAATTGAAGATGCGAAACAACAAATCATTGATGGTGAAATTGACGTTCCAGAATTCTCTTATTCAGCAGAGTAAGCGAGTATAGAAAAGTAAATTGCGTCAGTCAAATTGGCTGACGCTTTTAATTTGTATAGGCGTCTAAGTTAGAAAAGAGGAATATAGACATGCAAAATGAAAATGTCATCGAAATGCGTGATATTACAAAAATATTTGGTACATACAAAGCCAATGATAATATCAATTTCAATCTAAAAAAAGGTGAAGTTCATGCTTTACTAGGGGAAAACGGGGCCGGAAAATCGACCTTGATGAATATTTTATCCGGTTTACTAGCACCAACATCAGGTGAGATTTTGGTGAACGGTCAAGCGGCAGTCATCAGTTCACCCGACCATGCCAATAAATTAGGTATCGGTATGGTCCACCAACATTTTATGTTGATTGATAAATTTACAGTAGCCGAAAATATTGTGCTGGGTAAAGAGTCTACAAAATTTGGTTATCTTGATGAGAAAGCAGCTTATTCAAAAATCAAAGAGCTATCTACCCAGTATCATTTGGCCGTTGATCCAGATGCTTACGTGCAGGATATTTCTGTTGGTCAACAACAAAGAGTTGAGATCATTAAGGCGCTGTACCGTGGCGCTGATATTTTAATTTTCGATGAACCGACTGCTGTATTGACCCCTCAAGAAATTGAAGAATTGATGCACATTATGAAAGCTATGACACTTGAAGGTAAATCCATTATTTTGATTACCCATAAATTGGATGAAATCACCTCGGTTGCTGATCGTTGTACAGTAATTCGTCGCGGTCAAAGTATTGATACGGTTGATGTCGCAAACACCAACAAGCAAGAGTTGGCGGACATGATGGTTGGCCGTCATGTGAATTTTAAAGTTGAGAAAAAGCCAGCTGAGACAGGCGAAGTTATTTTGCAGGTTAATGATTTAGTGGTCAATGAATCTCGGGGCTTGCAGGCAGTGAAATCTGTAGATTTTGAGGTGCGGGCAGGAGAAGTTTTAGGGATTGCTGGAATCGATGGTAACGGACAAACTGAATTAATCCAAGCAATTTCCGGTTTGAGAAAAGTGGTTTCAGGAAAAGTTACCTTAGCTGGTAAAGATGTAACCAACAAGCGTACACGTAAAATTACGGAAGCTGGATTAGGACATATACCTGAAGACCGACAAAAACACGGTCTATTCCTTGAGTTATCGATTGCAGAGAATATGGCTATGCAGTCATATTATCAAAAACCTTTCTCAAAAAATGGGCTCTTAAACCATAACTTCATCAACGATCATGCCAAAATTTTAATCGATGAATTTGACGTGAGAACTGAAAGTGAAGCAACGCTAGCGGGCGCTTTATCTGGTGGTAACCAACAGAAGGTTATTATAGCGCGGGAATTAGACCGGAATCCGGACTTATTAATCGCTGCTCAGCCAACTCGTGGGTTAGATGTAGGGGCGATTGAATTTGTGCATGACCGGTTAGTACAACATAGAGACGCAGGGAAGAGTGTATTGTTAATGAGTTTTGAATTGGACGAAATTATGGGTGTTGCTGATCGGATTGCAGTAATGCATGACGGCAAAATAAATGCCATCGTCGATGCTGACGATACGAATGAAACTGAATTGGGTCTATTAATGGCGGGTGTAAGCTTAGAAGAAGCACGCATTCAAAGTGTCCTACATCCAGTCGGTCAAGATACAATAGCGGAAGGGGTTGAACCAGTTGAAAGCATTTAAGACAAATACGCTTGTTGAAAAATTAGCTATACCAGTGATTTCTATTTTAAGTGGCTTTATTCTAGGCGCCTTCATCATGTTATTCTTCGGCTACAATCCAATTGCTGCCTACGATGCTATGATCATGACAGTTTTATCTAGTCCATACTTCATTGGTGAAGTTTTAAGACAAGCAACAGTATTAACGTTAACTGGTTTAGCTTTTAATGTGGCTTACCAATCAGGCTTCTTTAATATTGGTTTATCAGGTCAATTATTAGCCGGCTGGTTATCATCAGTAGCTTTCGCCTTGGCCTTTCCAGATTTACCGCAAATGATCATGGTACCTGCAATTCTCCTTATTGGGACTTTATCTGGTGCCTTATACGCCTCCATTGCTGGTGTTCTGCGTGCCTACTTAGGGACAAATGAAGTTGTTGTGACGATTATGTTAAACTATATCATCTTGTATACTACCAATTACCTTATTCGTGAGGTGCTGGGGTCAGGGAATATGACGGATAAAGTAGGCGAGAATGCTTCCTTAGCTATAGCTTTTATCTCAACATTAACAGGTGGGTCTCGCTTAAATATGGGGATCTTCATCGCGATCATCATGGTTATCCTATACGGATTTGTGATGAAACATACAACTATGGGCTTTGAATTAAAGGCCGTTGGGTTAAATAAAGATGCAGCGGAATATGCAGGTATTCACGTGGAGAAAAATATCGTCTTAGCCATCTTCCTGTCTGGTGGTTTGGCTGGTTTAGCCGGCGTCATCCATGGTATCGGTACTTTTGGTAACTTGTATACACTAACTTCCCTACCATCTGAAGGTTTTAACGGAATTGCCGTTGGCTTGCTTGGAA